>CAUUKU010000006.1:0-39244 GCA_963545665.1 uncultured Campylobacter sp.
AGTTATAATAAATAAAAGAGAAATACCTAGCTTAGACAAAGTTCTTAAAGCAGTAGTCGTAAAGAATGAAATTTTAAAACGTTTAAACATAGATGAAGATCGTTTTGCTTTCAACATAAGTTCTCTTATGAAATTGGGATTAATAACACAATCAGACACCCCTAACCAAGTTTTAATAAGTGTCGGAACCGTGCCAACCGGATATAATAAAACAACGCTTACGCCACTTGGTTTTGAGTTTGTGAAAAAATGTATAGGCAATGTTTAGAGTCAAAGTATAACAGTCTCAATGCCTTTTCTTGCTTAATCACTGCTTAGAATTTTTCTACACGTTAACGCTAACGCTAAAGCTTAAAATTCCAGAGAGTGAAATTCTCTTGAAATTTTAAAGCTTTATTTGAATTCCTGAATTTTAAATTCTATTCGAAATTTTACTTTAAAATTACGTCGTACCGCGCTTTTAAACTCAATATTAAATTTGCCGCTAAATTGAGTAATAGCATGAGATACGCTGCGATTTGTGCGTGTTTTCACTGCGAGATCAGCGCTAGGTCTTTAAACCGTCAAATTTCAAACTCCGAATTCCTCGTAAAATTTACTTAGATAATCGGCATAGTAAAAATTTTGATTTCTGGCGTCAAATTTGCCCGCCAGTTCCAAAGTCGTTTTGTAGTCGCTCTCATCGCCGAACGCGCTAACTGCGATGAAAAATCGTAGGTCATTTAGATCGTCGTTGCCCTCAAGGATCGCCGCGGAGTGCTTGCGCGCTAAGCTTAGCGCCGTATCGCGCTCATCCAGCCTAACGGCGATCTCGATTAGCGGCGCGATCTGATTTATGACGCGAGGATTTGACTCGATCGTCGCCGCGGCCTTGGGTAGCAGAGTCTTTGCCTCCTCTATCTTGCCCGTTTTTATCATACTAAAAAGTATCGGCGCGTAGGTTATGTGCGGCACCTCGGAGCAGGTTAGCTCGCCCGAGAGTATCGGCTCGGCAAGACCCAGCGCCGCCTCGTACTCGCCCGTAAAGCACAGATAGGTTATCTCATCGCTAGTCTCGCACGCCTCGCAATCACCCATATCGTCTTTGGCGAGCTTTTTCCACAGTTCGTAGTTTGCCTTCGCCTCTCTAGCATCGCCCATGTCGATGTTTTGGTTCATCAAAGCCTTGTAATAGGCCGCCAGTGAGAGCTCCAAGCGCTCATAGTAAAATAGCATCGCCTCGTTCGTCTCATCTATGAGCTCCTTTTCGATCACGGAGCTTTTGGCGATGCCCGAGACTATCCATTTAAATTTCCACAGGCAGCTCTCAAAGTCGTTAAAATTCGGGTATTCGCTTTCTTTTAAATTTTGTGCGATGTAGTCCGTGAGCCATAAGAGCGCTCTGGTTCTTAAAACCGCGCCGAATTTTTCAAATTCGTCGTTTAAAACAAAGTCGCAAATTTGCGCGGCAAAGTGAAAATTTTCCGCTTCTATGGCGCCCTTTATCGCATCAAACAGATACTCCTCTTTATCCGCCAGCCTATCAAATTGCCTTAGCTTTTCATAAAGCCCCTCTAGCGAGCCCTGCTTCATCTGCGCTCCTCATTAAATTTTGCGATAATTATATCCGTTTAGTCTGAAGCTAAGCAGCTTATCGCGATTTTAAAGCCCCAAAGGCAAATTTAAAATTTATAGCGTTTATTTAAAACGGTTTTGCTCGCGCCGTTTTAGCGCCCTATCTGCCGCCGCGATAGGCAAATTTCAGCTTTGTTATATAAATTTAATATTAAAATGCCGTATTCATAAATTTTTTTAAGAAAAGGGGATTTATGGACATAAACATGCAGCGCTTTAAAAGCGAGTTCGAACAGATAAGCTGCTTCGGGGCTTTGGCGGGCGGCGGGCTTACGCGGCTTGCATTTTCGCGCGAGGATAAAGCGGCGCGCGACTTCCTCATATCGCTACTTCAAAAAGAAAATTTCAAGATCAAAATCGACGATGCAGGCAATATTTTCGCTAAATTTAGCGGCGCCATAAATCCCGATCTGCCGTCTGTCAGCGCAGGCTCGCATATCGATAGCGTGCCGCAGGGCGGCTTTTACGACGGCACGTTGGGCGTCATGGCCGCTTTGGAGGCGATCCGCACGGTGCGAGATAGCGGCGAGGAGCTTGCGCGACCGCTGGAGCTCATTGTCTTTGTTTGCGAGGAATCAAGCCGCTTTAAAATGGCGACCGTAGGCAGCAAGATAATTAGCGGCAAGCTCTCTCGGCAGCGGCTAGACGAGCTAAAGGATCGGGACGGAATTTCGCTATTTGACGCCATGCAGGATTTTGGGCTAAATCCCGCAAATTTAAAAAGCTGCGTCCTGCCCAAAGCCAGCTTTCATAGCTATATCGAGCTTCATATCGAGCAGGGGCCGGTATTGCAGCGACGCGGTATCCCAGTAGGCGTCGTCACGGGTATCGCCGCGCCCGTGCGATACGAGCTACGGATTGAGGGCAGAGCCGATCACAGCGGCGCTACGCCGATGGATATGCGCTGTGACGCCTTAGCTTGCGCAAGCGAGATCGTTTTAAGCGCGGAGAGGATCGCCAAGGAGGGCAAAACCACGGTCGCGACGACGGGCTATGCAAATGCACTTCCCGGCGTGCTAAACGTGATCCCGGGCTCCTGCACGCTAGGTCTTGATATACGCGATATAGACGAGGATGCGCTCAGGGCGGCGGACGATCAAATTTGCGCCGCGATAGATGAAATTTGCGCTCGCAGAGGGTGCAGATTTGAACTAAAAAATCTCATCAAAGATCGTCCCGTAAAGCTAAGCGAGGAGATGATAGATCTGCTTGAGAGCTGTGCCGGCGAGCTTAAAATTCCAAGCCTGAGGCTTCCTAGCGGCGCGGGACACGATGCAATGAATATGACGGAGCTTGCGGATCGCGTGGGGATGCTTTTCGTGCCGTGCAAGGACGGTATCAGCCACAACGTAAACGAAAGCATAAACTGGCACGACGCGTTTGCCGCTACGAAGGTTCTAGCTGCGGCGATGTTAAGCTTAGCTAAAAAATAAAGGAGAAAAGATGGATGCTATCGCACAAAAAGTAGAGGCGCTAAAAAGCGAGATGATCGGGGATCGCAGGTTTTTTCACTCGCATCCCGAGACGGGCTGGTTTACCTTTTTTACGACCGCGGTTATCGCAGATCGTATGCAGCGCTTGGGCTATGAGATAAAGCTCGGCCGCGAGGTGGTAAAAGCCGAAGCCAGACAGGGCGTAGGCAGCAAGGATGCCTGCGAGAAGGCAAAGCAGCGCGCCAAAGAGCTGCTAAACGCGGATCAGATAAAATTTCTTGATGCGATGGAGGACGGGTTAACGGGTCTCGTAGCCGAAATAGACACGGGACGCGCGGGAAAGACGGTCGCTTTTAGATTTGATATAGACGGCGTGGACGTGACCGAGAGCACGGACGCGGATCACCGCCCTTTTAAGGAGGGCTTTCGCTCCGACATCAGTGGCATCACGCATGCGTGCGGGCACGATGGGCATATCACGATGGGGCTTGCTCTGGCAAAGCTGATCGCGCAGAGCTTAGACGATTTTAGCGGTAAATTTAGATTTATCTTCCAAACCGCCGAGGAGGGCACCAGGGGCGCCGTGGGTATGGATGCTGCGGGCGTTACTAAGGGCGTGGATTATTTGCTTGGCGGTCATATCGGCTTTCAGGCGACCACCATGAGAGGCATCATCTGCGGCACCAAAAAGCTACTTGCGACCACTAAATTTGACGTAAATTTGCAAGGCAAGTCCGCTCACGCAGCGGGCGCGCCGCAAAACGGAGCCAATGCTCTGCTCGCGGCAGCCGAGATGGCGCTTGATATGCACGGCATCACGAGGCACGCAGACGGCGTCACGCGTATCAACGTCGGCGTGCTGCGCGCGGGCGAAGGACGCAACGTCATCGCGCCTAACGGCTATCTTGCGTGCGAGACTCGCGGCGAGAGCACGGAGCTGAATGAGTTTATGAAGGCCAAATGCATGGACATAGTGGAAGGCGTTTCTAAAATTTACGGCGTTAGCTACGACGTGCAGGTTACGGGCGGCACCGCGGGCGGCGATAGCGACGAGGCTACAACGCAGCTTTACGAGGATGCGGCGAAGGCATCGCCGTTTATCGATAACGACAAGATCGTAAGGGAGCTAAATTTCGGCGCATGCGAGGACTTCGCACATTTTATGCGCTCGGTGCAAGATGCGGGCGGCAAGAGCGGATATCTGATGATCGGCACGACGCTTGCGGCGGGGCATCACAACGCTAAATTCGACTTCGACGAGGATTCGCTACTTGCGGGAGTGGACGTTTATCTGCGCTGCGCGTATAAGCTAAACGGCAAAATTTAAGGAAGGCGGTATGAAAAGAGCACTACTTCTAAGCGCTTCTAGTTACAAAGACAGCGGCTATCTGAACCACTGCAAGGGGTGGATCAAGGAATTTTTAGGAAGTCTTTGGGAGGATGAAATTTTATTCATTCCGTTTGCTGGCGTTAGGCGCACAAGCGAGCAATACGAGCAGAAGGTCGCAGACTGCTTGGAGAGTAACAATATCAGATCGATCCATCGATTTGCCGATATGAAAGCCGCCGTTAAAAATGCCAAATCGATCTGCATCGGCGGCGGCAATACCTTCGTGCTGCTAAATGAGCTTTATAAATTTGATCTCTTAGGCGCGATCAAAGACGCCGTGGACGGCGGCACGCCGTATTTCGGCTGGTCTGCGGGCGCAAACGTCGCGGGCAAGACGATGATGACTACCAACGATATGCCGATCGTCTTCCCGCCTTCGCCGGTAGCTCTTGGGATCTTTCCGCACCAGATCAATCCGCACTTCATAAGCGGCAAAATTTCAAACCACAACGGCGAGAGCAGGGAGGAGCGGCTGGAGGAGTTTTTGATCGTCAATCAAAACGACAGCGTCTATGCTATGCCCGAGGGCAGCGCGTTTTTGATAAACGGAAACGAGTGTGAGGTGATGGGGCATGCGGACGTGCTAAAATTCGGGTATAAAAAAGAGATCTCACGCATCTCCGTGGGAAGTAAATTTAAAATTTAAAAGGAGTTATCGTGCAGACGTTTAGGCTATTTTTGGCACTTGCGGGTATCGTCGCAGTCGTCGCTTTACTGATCATGAAGAAGGATACCAAAACCGTGCTTATCGGCGTGGGTTTGGTGTTGTGCGTGCTTTGTCTAAAGCCGCTGGACGGGCTGGGCGCCTTTACCTCGTATATGACCAAAGCAGGTCTTATTAAGGCGATCTGCGCCAGTATGGGTTTTGCCTTCGTGATGAAATTTACCGGTTGCGACCGCGCGCTCGTAAATTTACTCACTAGACCCCTCGGCAATATCGGATTTTTATTGATCCCTATCGTCGTGGCGCTTACATATTTTATCAATATCGCTATCCCCTCTGCTGCGGGCTGCTCTGCTGCGGTCGGCGCTACGCTGATTCCCGTGATGATGTCTGCAGGCGTTAAGCCAGAAATGGCGGGAGCTGCGGTATTTGCGGGCACTTTCGGCGGCGTTTTGAGCCCGGGCTCGGCGCACAACGTATTCGTAGCCGATATGGTAAAGGCGCACAATCCATCCTACACGGTTCAAGACGTTATCGGGGTGCAGTTTTCCAGCGCGATTACCGCTTTGATCGTAGTTTTGATCGTAATTAGCATAACGGCGATAGTTTGCAAAGACTACACCAAGGGGGTGAATTATCTAGCGCAAAGAGAAAATTCCGCAGGTGTAGACGGCGCAAGCTCCGCCGCAGCAAGCCCTGCCGCATCCGCCGACGGTTCAAATTTAGACGCGCAGCCTCAGAAGCTAAATGTCTTACACGCGCTTATGCCGCTAGTGCCTTTGGTGATCTTAATCATCGGCGGTACGTCCAAGCTCAACACGATCTCCTTTCTTAAATGGACCAAGATGGGCGTCGCCGAGGCGATGCTACTGGGCGCTATCGTCACCATCGTCATTACTATGACTAACCCTCAAAAGATCACGAAGGAATTTTTCAAAGGCATGGGTAGCGCGTATGCCGATATCATGGGTATCATCATCGCAGCGGGCGTCTTCGTCGCGGGTCTTAGCGCGTGCGGAGCGATCGATTTCGTAATCGAGTGGCTTAAAAACGAGCAGGGCTACGTAAAATTCGGCGGCACCTTCGTTCCGTTTTTTATGGGCGTCGTAACGGGCTCGGGAGATGCGGCGGCGATGGCGTTTAACACCGCGGTGACCGTGCATGCGGATCAGCTAGGGTTTGCGCAGGATAAGCTCGGTATGGCGGTTGCGATAAGCGGCGCGCTAGGCAGGAGCGCATCGCCGATCGCGGGCGGATGTATAGTTTGCGCGGGACTTGCGATGGTAAGCCCTATTCAGATCGCTAAAAGAACGGCTTTAGGTATGTTTCTATCCGTCTGCGTCATCGCATTTTTCATTTTGTAAAAGGAGCTTAATATGGATATCGTGCAGAGGTTTTTAAATTATACCAAGATCAACACCACCACAAATAGAGCCGCGGGTGCTGCGGGCATAATGCCCTCAAATCCCAAGGAGCTTGAGCTCGCAGGCCTCATAAAAGGCGAGCTCGAAGCTCTAGGCATAAAAAATATCAGCCTTAGCGAGAAGTCGATTTTAATCGCTAAAATTCCCTCAAATTTAGACGCGCCTGCTGCGAGTATAGCGTTTTTTGCCCATCTTGATACCAGCGCTGAACAGAGCGGCGACACCAAGGCTCAGATCGTAAGATATGAAGGCGGCGATATCTGCCTAAATAAAGAGCTAGAGATCTATCTTAAAGAGAGCGAAAATGAGGAGCTGCAAGATTACAAAGCAGATGAGATCATCGTAACGGACGGCACCAGCTTGCTAGGCGCCGACGACAAGGCGGCGATCGCAGCGATCGTAAATGCGCTGGAATTTTTCGTCCAAAATCCGCAGATCAAGCACAGCGAAATAATCGCTTGCTTCGTGCCGGACGAGGAGCAGGGCTTGCGGGGCGCAAAGGCGCTGGATATAAGCGAGATAGGCGCAGACTTCGGCTACTGCCTTGATTGCTGCGGCATCGGCGAGTTTATCTACGAGAATTGGAACGCGGGCGATTGCGTCGTTACCTTCAAAGGCCAGTCCGCTCATCCGATGAACGCCAAGGGCAAGCTCGTAAATTCCTTGCTTTTGGCGCATAAGTTTATCTCGCTGCTGCCCGCGGGCGAGGCGCCCGAGTACACAGAGGGCAAGGAGGGCTATTTCTGGGTCAAGGAGCTTAGCGGCAACAGCGCAAAGACCGTCCTAAAGATCGACGTGAGGGAATTTGACGAGAAAAGATACGAGCAGCGTATGGAATTTTTGCAAAAGACGGCGGACGGGCTTCGCGCGATCTGGGGCGATCGGATCGAAATTTCGCTAAACGACCGCTACAAAAACGTCTATAACTTTTTGAAAAACGACGACGCGCCGGCGATACGCTTCGCGAAGCAGGCTTTTAAAAGCTTAAATATCGAGCCCAAGATCAAGCCTATGCGAGGCGGCTACGACGGCGCCGTCATCTCCGCAAAGGGGCTGCCGTGCCCGAACCTCTTTACCGGCGGGCATAATTTCCACTCGATCTACGAATACCTGCCCGTAAGCTCTTTAAAAGCGGCGAGCGAAGTGGTTAAGCGGATCATAACGCTGGCGGCGGCGCGAGCTTAGCTCGGCCGCTTTCTACTCCGCGCGCAGATTTGATTTTAAATTTAGCTCGTTCATTCCGCCGCGAAATTTTACTCTGCTCGGCGGAATTTTATCTAGCGGACGGAATTTTGCCGAGCAAGGCAGAATTTTGTTTTACTGGGCGGAATTTCAGGCGGCTATAAAATTTTGCTTTGCTCTACCGAGCGTGCGGCCTAGCAAGCTCAAAAAGGCGCGCTGTAAAATTTTGCCGCGTCCTGTGCTTTACAGCTCGCTTATTGTCGCGTCTTTAACGCTATTCGCAGACGGTGCCACCGCGTATTTTTGCGGTCTGCCGCGCTGAGCCGCGGCAAATTTTATATTTCGATGATTTAGATGAGCCGCAAAGTAGGCTGTTTTCTTTGGCAGAATTTTATCCCTGCGGCAAGCGGAGAGGGCTAAATTTAAGCATACCGTTTGAAATTTCATCGCAGCCTTCTTTATTCTAAAGGCGCAATGTGTGCCCCCAAAAAAGCCTAAATTTAAAATTTAGCCCCAAAATCGAGTTTACTTTTAACTTAAAATTTTTTACCCGCACCGCCCTTTGCGCCTAAATTTCTTAAAAATTCCGCGTACTCCGCCGCGCCTTTTTCTATCTGTTCGGTGCTGCTTTGATAATCCACGCCCGGCGTCTCCTCGGCGCCGTAAAACGCGAAAAATCCGCGCCAGTTCGCGTGAAAATAGTAGCGGAATGCCAGCTCAAACGGCGCTAAAATCTGCTCCATCGTGAAATGATACCGCCCGCTAGGCGCGTAATCGGCGCGCTTGATGCCCGCGCTCACTGCCAGCGCCACGGCGCGCCCGCGAATGCCCTCGCTCGTGCGTCCGTAGGCAAATCCATACGTCATCGTCGCATCGATCCAGCTTTTTAAAATCGCGGGCGAAGAGAAGTTGTGCAGCGGAAATTGCAGCACCAAGGCGTCGTGAGCTTTGATTATCGCGCGCTCGCGCTCGCCGTCTATCTCGCCGCCAGGATACTCGCGCGCTAGGTCGCGCACGGCGAAGCTTTGCGCGGCAGCCTCTTTTAAAAACCGTTTATTTATGAGCGAATTTTCGATGTCGGGGTGAGCTAGAATGATTAAGTTTTTCATATTTTTCCTTTAAAATTTTGGTGTGGGGCGATAAAATTTGCCGTTAAAATCGCGCTTGCAGCTCCGCTTTGAAATTTCATTTTCAAATGGGCGGCGGAATTCTAAGACAAAATTTCAAAGCCAAATTTTAATGCCGAAGCTTCGGCGCTTAAATTTGACGCCGAAATTCCATAGTAAATTTCAGCGCATAAATTTCATAATTAAAGCTTAGCGCCCAAATTCGCCAGAGCCCTGTTTCGAAACGCTGCTTGGCGCTTTATTTTCCCGCAGCTAGCAGATCCGCGAGCACCTTTGCGGCGTGATCCTTTGCCTTGACGCTTTTATAGACCTTTAAAATTTTGCCGTCCGCACCGATCAGAAAGGTCGAGCGCACGATGCCCAGATACTCGCGCCCGTAGTTTTTGCGCACCTGCCACGCGCCGTATAGCTTGGCTACCTCGTGCTGCGGATCGCTCAGCAGGATGTGCTTTAGGCTCTGCTTGGCGATGAAGCCCGCGTGGGATTTGGCGCTGTCGGGGCTGATGCCGACGATCACGCAGTCTGCGGCGATGAAATCATCGTATGCGGCGCTAAATTCGCATGCTTCGGTCGTGCAGCCGGGGGTGTTGTCCTTGGGGTAAAAATACAGCGCGACCTTTTTCCCCGCAAAGTCCTTTAGCGCGACGCTCGCGCCGTCGGCGTTTTGCAAGCTAAACTCGGGCGCCGCATCTCCCGCTTGCAGCGTGATTTTGCGCTCGCGATCCTCTGCGCTGAACTCGTCTTCGATCTGTGTTTTTCTCTGCATATAGTGTCCTTTTTTGAAATTTTCGGGCTCGTAGCCCAAATCGCGGCTAAATTTTAATCTTTTTTCATAAATTTATCCTTGCTTGGATGAAATTTTGCTCCGCGCCGCAGTCGCGCGCGAAACGAGCCGCGCGAAGAGGCTTAAATTTAGCGGCTCGTGATATAATTTTGTGCGAGCTAAATTTAAAACCCGCAGCGAGCAGATTTATAAAATTTACGCAGCTGCGCGCGCAAAGGAGAAAAATGGCACGGCTAAAACTCAGGACCGAAATTTTATGGCGGAAGCGACTTAAAAACGGCATATTTGACGCCATCGCGCCTACGCAGGATCCGTTCTGCGCGGACGTATTTTACGTCGCGGACGGTTGGGGCAGCTCTTACGCTTCGATGCGCCTGCGCCGCATGAGCCTTGCTACGGGCGAGGAAACGGCTAGCGCGCTGCTTCGAAACGCCGTGCGCTGCATGCATTTTAGCGCGGACGCGCAGCACATTTTCGCCGTGACCGATAACAAAATTTACCGCCTGCATAGGGGCTCGCTGCAGATAGAGGAAAAATATGAAAAAGGCGTGCCCAAATACTCCGACTTCGTCGCGGGGAACGAGCAGGACGGGCTTGTTTTGCTAAACCGCTCGGGCGGCAGCGTTGCGGCCTTTAACTACGCGCAGGGCGGCGTGGGCAAAAAGCGACTAAAGGATGAGGGCTGTCGCCTGCTACTGTGCGAGAGCGGCGAGCGCTATCTCATCGCATCGCCGGTGCGGGGCTGCGTGCAGCGATACGACGTCGCAAAAGGTAGGGTCGAGATGCTCTTTGAGGTCGGTACCTTTGACGCCGCGCAGCTTGATAATGCGGGGAATTGGTACTTTCACCCCGCAGTTTACATCCCCGCTAAAATTTGCGACGGGCACGGAGAGGGCGCGCGGATGACACTCTCGGGTAAAATTTTAATGCTCGGCGCGGATGGAGGGCGGAAAGAGTGGGATACGGGAGTTAAATTTAAGCAGATGCGCCTTAGCGCGGACGAAAAGTCGCTGCTTTTGCAGAGCGAAAACGGCGTTTGGCGCTTTTTGCCGAGCATCGGGCGGATCGTAAGCGAGATCGTTCTTAGCAAAGGCGAGCGGCTGGAGGCATTTTTTGAGCAGCGAAATTTAATACTTTGCAGCGTAAAAGAGGAGGGCGCACAAAGCCTCATCGCCAGACAAATTTTAGAATTTTAAGCGAGCGCAGGAGTTTGCTTTGCGGCGCGGACTACGACAAGGCTCTATCCGGCGAGCGCGCGCAAGAAATTTTAAAAGCGTGGGACGATAGCTACGATGTGACCAAGATCCAGGGCGTACCGGCGTTCAGCGGCGGCGGTAAGTATCTGCTAAACGTGCAGGCGCTCGGCTCAGTGGGTGCTATGACCGAAGCGATCAAAGAATTGTTGGTGAAATAATGGACTACGATATCGAAAATAAGGGCTTTGCCTGTTTTGTGTATAACTTGCAGCGAAGACGGGCGTTTTGAGCGGCGTTACTTGCAGTTTTGGCGGTCAAATTTATCTTGTGCGAGCTGTTTTTAGGCGGAGCGGTAGCTGACGCGCTCGTTGTGAAGCTACGCTTTGCGACGCTGTTTGCGGCGTTTGGTGCAAAGCCTCTCGTCGGTTTTATTTAGGCTCGCGCATAGTCGGCTACCGCTCGGCATACCGGCCCGATATGCGGCGCCGCTAAGCGGGATATTATCGCCGTTTTAAAATTTAATCGCTACGATCGCCGCGCGAGCAGGGTCTGATCCCACAAATTTCTGCTTCTTCGCGAGCAAAATAAGGCCTCGCTTTCGCAAGCCCTCTTAATCTACTTTTAGCCTTTTGGTGATATAATTTCTCAAAATTTTAACGAAGGAGACAACATGAAAACGCTCGTGATCTTATCGCATCCGAATTTCGCCGCCTCGCGCGTGAACAAAGCCCTATCGCAGGTCGCAAAGGGCGCCGCCGGCGTAGAGGTACGCCATTTAGAGGGGCTTTACGGCTTGGACGTTGCGCGTATCGACGTCCGCGCCGAGCAAGAAGCACTACGCGGCGCCGATCGTATCGTGTTTTTGTACCCGATGTACTGGCTAAACGTGCCGCCTATGCTGAAGGCCTATCTCGACGCCGTTTTTTCGCACGAGCTGGTGGGCTCCGGCGCGCTTAGAGGCAAGGTCCTGCAACTCGCGCTAAGCGTCAGTACGCCGCTTAGCGAGTACTCCAAACAGGGCGCGATCGGCTTTAGCATGGACGAAATTTTAACGCCGCTTAAGATCGCGGCAAACTACTGCGGGATGGACTTTGCCGTGCCGTTTATCAGCGGCGGGTTTGAGCCCAGCGAGTTTAGCGACGATGCCGTAGATGCGGCAGCCGCACGCTTCGGCAAACTTTTACGAGGCGAGTTGAGTCCCGGCGAGTATCAAATTTAGCAAAGCAAATGCCTGCTACCCGCGACGATGAGCTGAAATTTTACGAGGGCGAATTTTAGCCGCGAAACTGCCGCTTTTAACGAACCGATCGGCAAAAGCTCAAAAACCGCCCTGGTTTAGGGCTGAGCGAGCAGTTAGACGATCTGTCCGTGCTGCTGTTTATCGGCGGGTGCGGCTAGCGCATGCCGCTTTGATCTAGATCGGTTCGCCCTTAGTGCGGACATGCGCGAGGATCGGTCGCTACTGCGCAAAGCGGCGGTGCGTCGCGAGTGCGCAAAATATGAAAACACATCGTTATAAGCGAGCGGGCAGGGCAAAGGCGGGTCTGCGTTTCTAGATGTCCCGCGCACGGGCTTCGCGCCGCATAGACGCAAAGGTCTGCGCAAAACGCGCGCCGTATAAAAGCCGAGGTAAGACCGCCTATGGCGTGATTTGAGCTGTTATGAAATTTGATTTATCAAAAGAGGTTTTGAGGA
This sequence comes from uncultured Campylobacter sp., assembly GCA_963545665.1. GTDB lineage: Bacteria > Campylobacterota > Campylobacteria > Campylobacterales > Campylobacteraceae > Campylobacter_B. The sequence goes on from CAUUKU010000006.1 coordinate 12,510, forward strand.
AGGAGCTAAATTTTATCAATTTCGCTCCTTTATTTTGCGATGTTTAAAGCGCGCTCATCGCCGTCGCGCGCCGTCACGGGATTATTTCACGCCGACGATGATTTGAGTAGCTTTGATGATCGCGGTTACTTCGTCGTCTTTTTTAAGCGCTAAATTTTTGACTGATTCGTTTGTGATGACCGCGCTTAGGTTCTCGCCGCCGACGGTTCTGACGCTGATTTCAGCATTGACCGCTCCCTCTTTAACGGCGGTGATTTTGCCTTTTAGTTGGTTAGTAGCGCTTAGGCGTAAGTCGTTCTCGCCCTTTACGATAACGATGCTAGGGGCTTTGAATAAAAATACCGCCTCTTTGCCCGCCTTTAGATCTAGACCTTTTTCCGAATCGGTCGTAACGGTCGCTTTTAGCACGTCGCCGCCTTGAGTTTTAGCTGTGATTAGCGAATTTACCGCACCTGTTTTTACATCGCTGATTACGACGCGAAGTTGATTTCTTGCACTGATTGCCATTTTGGGCTCCTTCTGAAAAGTTATGGGCAAATATTAGCGGCAATTTCTTAAATGAAATTTAAAAATGCCGGATGTAAGAAATTAATTTAGTTTGTTGCGAAATTATATTGATTGCGCTTTTAAATTTTAGGCTTTCGCGCAGTAAAGAATGAATTTAAAAAATGAATTAAGTTTTAAATTTGCATATATAAATTCGAGTGATTTCATTCGGTTTTTTTGCAAAATTTCAAATTTTTTGTCGAATTGCGGCGTAAATTTCGCTGCTCGGTTTGCAAAACGGCGCCTTTAGCACACCTTGCTTTGCAAGAAATCGCGCAAAATCATCGCGTGGTTGCACTGCTCGTCCTTTGCGGCGTACAGTATAGTAACTAGCGGCTCATCTTTGACCGCTTTCAAAAACTCCTCCACGGCGGGATTTTGCGAAAGCTCGGCTAGATAAAGTTCCTTAAAATGGGCAAAATTCTCGGGCTTGTGCGCGAAAAGCTTGCGTATCTCGGTGCTCGGCGTTATCTCTTTCGCCCACATATCGATCGGCAGCGCCTCTTTTTTCACGCCGCGCGGCCAAAGCCTATCGCAAAGCACCAAAAATCCGTCGTTTTCACTCAGCTTTTCATAAACGCGCTTGATTTTAAATTTTGGCATACCAACTCCTTTAGTTTAAATTTACGCCGCAAAATATCGCATCGGCACCGCAAACGGCGCACTTGCGGTAAAATTTTACGACGCCTTGCGTTAAATTCAATCGTCACTAAAATTTTCAAACGTTTTGAGATAAAATTTTACGCCTAGCATCCGCGGTAAGTTTTCTGCGGCACCATAAATCCGCGTCTGCAAGACGAAATTTTGCGCGGTTAAAAGCTTGTAAAATTTAGCGCCGCCTCAAAATTTAACCGTTTTGCGACAAAATTTCACGCGGCGGGATGTGTGGGATAAATTTTAAAATTCTATCTACGGCGCCCCGTCGCAGTCGCACGATAAAATTTGAAATGCAAGGCTACTAAATAAGAAGCGACGCTCGCTCATATATCGCAGCGCGATAAATTTGAAATTCTAACGCGCCGCCCCGCAGCTCGCTATACCGTAAAGCGGTGCAAGCGGCGGCACGACGATACGAAATCCCCGCTAATCCTTGATGAAATAATCGCCGTCGAAGCTTACGAGCGAGTATTTGCGCTCGCTTCCAAGCGCTTCTACGAGCTCAGGCACGCTAAGAAACGTGAGGCTGTCGGCGCCTATAAATTTGCAAATTTCATCCGTGTTCATATTCGCGGCGATCAGCTCGCGCACGCTCGGCGTGTCGATGCCGTAGCGCTCGGGATACTTTAGCTCGGGGCATGCGATGCACATATGCACGCGCGCCGCGCCCGCATGGCGCAGAAGCTGCACGATCTTTTTGCTCGTGGTGCCGCGCACGATGCTGTCGTCCACGACGATGACGCTTTTGCCGTGCAGTGCCGCGCCGATCGGATTTAGCTTGAGTTTGACCTTCAAATTCCGCACCTCTTGCGTCGGCTCGATGAAGGTGCGGCCGATGTAGTGGCTGCGCACGATCGCCATTTCGAAGGGCAGCTTGCTCTCTTGCGCATAGCCTACGGCGGCAGGCACGCCGCTATCTGGCACGGGCACGACGAGATCGGCTTTTAAACTCCCGCATTTTCGCGCGAGCGCACCGCCCAGTTTTTTTCTGACCTCATAGACGTTCTTGCCCTCTACGACGCTGTCTGGGCGCGCGAAGTAGATGTATTCAAACGCGCAAATTCTAGCCTCCGCGGCTTTTAAAATTTGAACCGAGCTGAACTCGTCCTTGCCCTCTTCGAAGATCACCATCTCGCCGGGCCTTATGTCGCGGACGAACTCGGCTCCTACGAGATCAAACGCGCAGGTCTCGCTTGCGACGATGTAGCCGCCGTCTTTTAGCCTGCCGATGCTGAGCGGACGCACGCCGTAGCGATCGCGCACGGCAAACATCTTCGAGCGGCTTAGGATCAGAAGCGAATACGCGCCTACGCATTGTTGCAGCGCCTCGATGATGCGGTCTTTTAAATGCTCCTGCTTACAGCGCGCGATGAGGTGCAGGATGTTTTCGGTGTCCATGCCGGATTGAAAGATCGCACCCTCGCTTACGAGTTTGCGGCGAATTTCGTCTTTATTGATCAAATTTCCGTTATGAACGATCGAGATCTCCCCAAGAGCGTAGTTGCCCGCAACGGGCTGTGCGTCTTTCAGGCTATCTGCGCCCGCGGTGCCGTAGCGGTTGTGGCCGATCGCGATGTTGCCTTTTAAAATTTCAAAACTTGTGGGACTAAAAACCTCCGTCACGAGCCCCGTGGCTTTGATCGTTTTGATGTGATGGTTGAAGCTCGAGCTGATGCCGCTTGCCTCCTGGCCGCGGTGCTGCATAGCAAAAAGCCCGTAATACGCGGTCTTAGCCGCACCTTCGGAATTTATGACCCCCACGATTGCGCACATATTTCGTCCTTTAAATTTTAAAATTCCATTCGGCAGATAGGTTGTTGCAAAAACGGGCTTTGAGCTGGAATTTTAAAGCTCTTGCCTCAAAGATCTATCGTTTAGCAAGCTCTTGGCGTCTTGCAAAATGATCCGTTAAAATTCCATAGCCTAGCGCCTAAATCCCTAAACAATCGTCGATGCCGTAAAGCCCGCTATTTTGGGGCGCTAGCCAAACTGCGGCCTTTATCGCGCCTCTAGCAAAGGTCGCGCGCGAAGTCGCCGTATGATTTAGCTCGACGAACTCGCCATCTCCGTAAAATCCCACGGTGTGGCGTCCGACGATGTCGCCTCCGCGCAGCGACATCACGGCGATCTCGTCCTTGCCGCGCTCGCCGATGAGCCCGTCGCGACCGCTTACGCGCACGTCCTTTAAGTTTAGCTCGCGCGCGCTCGCGGCGCTTTCCGCAAGGCTCATAGCCGTGCCGCTCGGGGCGTCTTTTTTGTGGCGGTGGTGCATCTCTAAAATTTCGCAGTCAAAATCGCGCAGGCTCCTGCTGGCAAGCGCCACGAGCTTGTTTAGTACCGCGACGCCCAGGCTCATATTCGTAGCGTGCAGCACGGGCATCTTCGCGCCGCATTCGCGCAGTAGCCGCTCGCCCTCCTCTCCTAGGGCCGTCGTGCCGATACAAAGCGGCTTTGGGTGCGAAAGCGCAAATTTCATTAAGCTTATCGCGCCGTCTCGGATCGTGAAGTCTATCACGACGTCACAGCCGCTAAAAAGCTCGTCGTAGCTGCTTACTACGGCGCAGTTCGGCGTATAATCAAGCGGAGCAATCGTGTAGATTACGCTTGCTCGCGCCTGATCGAAATTTTTCAGGCATTCGTAGATCATCGTGCCCATTCTGCCGCTTCCGCCGTGAATTCCTATATTTATCATCACCGTTCCTTATAAATTTAGTCCGCTTAGTATAGCCAAATTTTGCTTAGCGTCCATTTCGCTTAAATTTTAAGTAGCGCTTTTTCGATAAAAGGACGCGCCGAAAAAGCCGCAAGCGCGTAAAACGGCGCAAATCCACTCAAGCTATGGGCGAACCTACGTCGGTGTTTCGTAAAAAATTTTTTCATTTTTCCGCTCATTAATTTTGATAGCGTAAAATTATATCCAAAATCTTGCGCAAAGGGATAAAATTTGCTGGTTCACATCTGCTGCTCGGTCGATTGCGATTATTTTTTGCGCCGCTTAAAAGAGCTCGCGCAAGAGCCGCTAATAGGCTATTTTTACGATCCAAACATCCACCCCTACGGCGAATACGTTCTTAGAATGCACGACGCGAAGCGGGTTTGCGAGGATTTGGGGATTAAATTTATCCCGGGCGAGTATGATCTACAAGGCTGGCTGCAGGGCGCGCGCGGGCTTGAAAATGAGCCCGAAAAAGGCGCGCGCTGCGATTTTTGCTTTGATTTTCGCATGCAAAAAACGGCCGAACTCGCGCTAAGCCTAGGCGAGCGCAAAATCACCACGACGCTTCTTATGAGCCCCAAAAAATCGCACTCTCAGCTTTGCGGCTCGCTACAGCGCATCTGCGAGCGCTGCGGGCTAGAGTTTATCGCGCCCGATTTTCGCAAAAACGGCGGCACGAACGAGCAGTTTGCGCTCGCGAAAAAAGACGCGCTCTATCATCAAAACTACTGCGGCTGCATCTACGCGCTGTCTGCACAAAAGGATGGCCGCACGCACGCGAGCCTGGATAAAAACACAAATTCGAACGCCCGCTCGGAGGCCTGGCGCGACGCCCGATCTAGCGCTAAGTTTAACGCAAAATTTAATGACGGGATCGAAATTTACGAGCTTATGTCGCCGATCGATAGGCAAATTTTGCCCGCCTCGATCGAGGAGAATATCCGTTTTTACGAAAAGGTGCGAAAGCTGCGCTTGGCGGGAGCGAAATTTCAAATCATGCGCGATGCGTTTTTAAACTACCGCCTGCTTCGCTGCACGGTTAAATTTGACGGCGAGGCGCAAAAAAGCTTCGTTCTTTTCGGCTCGCATTTTAGACGAAATTTGATTAAATTTAGCGTGGAAAAGCCGTGTGAGCGGTATTTTAGCGACAAAGGCGAAGTCAAAATTTTAAGCCTGCGCTACTTTAATGAGATTTCGAATTTAAATTTCAAAACTATCGATGAGCTACTGCGAAAGCCGCCGAGCACGGCGCGTCAAGATAAAATCCGCGCAAAAATCGCCGCTACAGGCTCGCTCTCGCCGATTATCGTCGTGCAAGAGCTCGTGCCTGCGCGAGTGCAAGTGGAGGGGCTTTCTGGGATATTTAGCGATGTTAGGGAAATTTTAGTAAGAATTTGATAGAATTACAAGATTTTTTGAAAAAGGCAGACGATGATTGATATAAACGAAATTTTGACCATTCTACCGCACCGATTTCCATTTTTGCTCATAGACCGCGTGGAGGAGCTTAGCGTGGGCGAGAGCATAAAGGCCTATAAAAACGTAACCTACGGCGAGCAGATTTTCCAAGGACACTTCCCCGGCCATCCGATCTATCCGGGCGTCATGATCATCGAAGGGCTTGCGCAAGCGGGCGGCGTGCTGGCGTTTAAAAGCATGGAGCAAGAGGGGGTTGATCTAAGCGATAAGGTCGTTTATTTTATGAGCATCGATAATGCTAAATTTAGAAGTCCCGTCCGCCCGGGCGATAAGCTCGAGTATCGCATCGGCGTCATCAAACATCGCGGTAAAATTTGGGTCTTAAAGGGCGAGGCGTATATCAATGACGGCGCTACGCTGGCCGCGCAGGCTGATCTGCAGGCGATGATAGTGGATAAATAATGGCTAAAGCTCATCACACGGCGATCATCGAGGACGGAGCACAGATCGGAGCCGAGGTAACGATCGAGGCGTATGCTTTCGTAAGCGCGCAGGCTAAGATCGGCGACGGCTGCACGATCAAGCAGGGCGCGCGCATCATCGGCGATACTCAAATCGGCGAGAACTCTAAAATTTTTTCATACGCGATCGTGGGCGAAATCCCGCAGGATATGAGTTTTGAAGAGGGCGAGCGCACGGGGCTAATCATCGGCAAAAACGCTACGATACACGAGTTTTGCACGATCAGCTCGGGCTCGCATAAGGGCGACGGATTTACGCGCATCGGCGATAATCTCTTTATGATGGCGTATTGCCACGTCGCGCACGATTGCGTGCTGGGAGATAATATCATCTTGGCAAACAACGCTACGCTCGCAGGCCACGTCGTGATGGGCGATCATGCCGTCATCGGCGGACTTACGCCGGTGCATCAGTTCGTTCATATCGGCGAGAGCTGCATGATCGCAGGCGCTAGCGCGCTTAGTCAGGACGTGGTACCGTTTTGCCTAGCCGAGGGCAACCGCGCCTATATACGCGGGCTAAATTTAACGGGCATCCGCCGCCGCTTCGATAAAGAGACAGTCGAGACGATAAATCGGGCGTATAAATTTTTATTCAACCAAGGCGCGGGCTTAAAGCAGCAGGCGCAAATTTTATTAAACGAAACGAGCGATCAAAACGTGCGCAAGATGTGCGAGTTTATAATCAATACAAAACGCGGAATTCCGCTTAACAAAGGCAGAGATTAATGGAAAAAGTTTGTAGTTTTTGCGGCAGTTCGACGAGTGACGGACGCCAAATTTTTCCGAACGAAAAGGGCGACGCGGCGATTTGCAGCTATTGCGTGGATGCCGCATACGCCGCGATCCACGGCGAGGAAAAAGACGAAAAAAATTTAAGCGGCAAGATAAATTTCGACGCCATAAAACCCAAAGCGCTGATGGAGGTTCTCAACCGCTACGTCATCGGCCAGGAGCGCGCTAAGAAAATTTTTAGCGTCGGCGTTTACAACCACTATAAAAGAATTTTCAGGCAGACCGACGCGCAGGGCGACGACACTGAAATTTCAAAATCAAATATCTTGCTCATCGGACCTACCGGCAGCGGCAAGACGCTTATGGCGCAGACTTTAGCGCGATTTTTGGACGTACCGATCGCCATTAGCGACGCTACGAGCCTAACAGAAGCGGGTTACGTCGGCGAGGACGTAGAAAATATCCTCACCCGCCTTTTACAGGCCGCGGACGGCGACGTAGAGAAGGCACAGCGCGGTATCGTCTTCGTAGACGAGATCGATAAGATCGCGCGAATGAGCGAAAACCGCAGCATCACGCGCGACGTAAGCGGCGAAGGGGTACAGCAAGCGCTTCTTAAGATCATCGAAGGAAGCGTCGTAAATATCCCGCCAAAGGGCGGCCGCAAGCATCCAAATCAGGATTTCATCCAGATCGATACTACTAATATCCTATTCGTCTGCGGCGGTGCGTTCGACGGGCTAAACGAGATCATCAACCGCCGCATCGGGCAGAACGTGCTTGGATTTAACCAAACAAAGCGCAGCAAGAAAGAAAGTTTAAATTTACTAAATATGGTCGAGGCCGACGATCTGGTGCATTACGGCATAATCCCCGAGCTCATCGGGCGATTGCACGTAGTGGCTACGCTAAATGAGATCGACGAAAAGGCGATGGTTAGAATTTTAACCGAGCCGAAAAACGCGATCTTAAAGCAATATCAAAAGCTCTTTGCGATAGACGGCGCAAATTTAAAATTTGACGACGACGCGTTAAACGAAGTCGCGAGCCTGGCGATCAAGCGCAAGACTGGCGCACGCGGGCTTCGCAGTATAATCGAGGAGATCATGGTCGATATAATGTTCGATCTGCCCGATCTTAGAGGATACGACGTGCTTATCTCTAAAGACGTCGTGCAAAAGATCGCCAAGCCGATACTCGTAAAACAAAATTTAACGGCATAAAATTTAAGGGGGATAAATGTTGCTTGATTCGATTTTAGGATTATTTTCAAGAGATATGGGCATCGATCTAGGCACGGCAAACACGCTCGTGCTTTTAAAAGACAAGGGCATCATCATCAACGAGCCGAGCGTCGTCGCGGTGCAAAACGAACGCTACGGCAAGCAAAGGATCATCGCCGTGGGCGCCGAAGCCAAAGAGATGCTCGGACGCACTCCCGGCGACATCGAAGCGGTGCGCCCGATGAAGGACGGCGTTATCGCGGATTTTGATATGACGGAGAAGATGATTAGGTATTTTATCGAAAAAACCCACAAGCGCCGCTTCTTCGTAAGTCCGCGCATCATTATCTCCGTACCTTACGGGCTAACTCAGGTCGAGCGCAAAGCCGTGCGAGAAAGCGCGATGATAGCGGGCGCACGCGAGGTTTATCTAATCGAAGAGCCGATGGCTGCGGCGATCGGTGCGGGCCTTCCGGTCAATGAAGCGCGCGGCTCGCTGGTCGTAGATATCGGCGGCGGTACCACCGAGATCGGCGTCATCTCTTTAGGCGGCATCATCAGCGCCAAATCCGTCCGCGTCGCGGGCGATAAGATCGACGCGAGCATCGTTAATTACGTCAAAGAAAAATATAGCTTGCTCATATCCGAGCGCGCCGCCGAGGAGATCAAGATCAAGATCGGCACGGCGGTGCAGCAGCAAAAAGATCTTACATACACGGTCAAAGGAAAAGACCAGATTAGCGGGCTTTTAAGCTCAGTCGATCTTACGAGCGAGGACGTTAGAGAGGCGATCAAAGACTCGATCAGAGAGATCGCCGATGCGCTGAAATTTGTCCTTGAGAGCATTCAGCCCGAAGTCGCCGCCGATATCGTCGAAAACGGCGTCGTGCTAACGGGCGGCGGTGCGCTCATTCGCGGATTGGATAAGTATCTAAGCGACACGGTGAAGCTTCCGGTTTTCGTCGCGGACGAGCCGCTACTGTGCGTCGCAAACGGCACGGGAAAAGCCCTAGAAGAGATCAAATCGCTAAAACAAGCGGCAAATGACTAATCTCAAACTCCTCCTCGTCGCGGTTTTGCTAGTAGCCGTTTCGCTTACGTTCGGCTCGTATATCCACGGCAAGTTCGTAGGCTTTGCGGGGGGAATTTTAGAGGTTTATTACGGCGTGAGCGATCGGGTAAAAAGCGCCGTTAGCGAGCATTTTAACCAGGCTGCGACGATCAAGGCTTTACGCGAGGAAAACGCCGAGCTGAAAAAATCGGCGACGCTACTTAGCACGTTCGCGGGCGAGCTAAATAAAATTTTGATCGATAAAAACAGCTCTGTTTACGAGCCCAAAGTCCAGCTCGTAAAGGCGCTGAGCTATGCAAATTTAAACGACTACAACAAATTCTTCGTAAATTTTGAAAATTTTAACCCAAGCAAAGTATATGGCCTCATCAGCGAGGGCAAGACCGCAGGAATTTTAGTGAATAAAGATGGACGCCCGCTTGCGATCTTACAGCGCGACGAAAAGAGCAACTTCTCCGTTTTCATAGGCGATGCTCAAATTCCGGGCGTTGCGGGCGGCGAAAAAAACGAGCTGGTGGTTAGATACATCCCGCAGTGGCTCGATCCCAAAGTGGGCGATGAGGTCTTTACGAGTGGCAAAGATGAAATTTTCTTTGCCGGCGTGCCGGTGGGGAAGGTCAAAGAGATTCAAAACGGAAAGTTATACAAAAGCGCCGTACTGGAGCCGTACGTAAATCCGAGTATGCCGGCGTTTTTGTATGTCGTTACAAAGGAAAATTGATGCCCAAAAGAGATGATATTAAGACGATTTTGCTGATCGGCAGCGGTCCGATCGTAATCGGGCAGGCGTGCGAGTTCGATTACAGCGGCACGCAGGCGGCTAAGACGTTAAAAAGCCTCGGATACCGCGTAGTGTTAATAAACTCAAACCCCGCTACCATTATGACCGATCCCGATTTTGCCGACGCTACCTATATCGAGCCGATCACCAAAGAGAGCATTTTGCGTATCATAAAGCGCGAGGGCGTTGATGCGATCCTGCCTACGATGGGCGGACAGGTCGCGCTAAACGTCGCGATGCAGGCCTACGAAAGCGGCGAGCTAGCGGGGGTGAAATTTCTAGGCGCCAAGCCTGAAGCGATCAAAAAGGGCGAGGATAGGGTAAAATTTAAAGAGGCGATGATTAAGATCGGAATGGATCTGCCTAAATCCAAATACGCCTACAATATCGAAGAGGCGATGGCTGCTGCAAATGAGATCGGCTTTCCGCTCATTATCCGCGCTAGCTACACCCTAGGCGGCGCAGGCAGCGGCGTGGCATACAATATCGACGAGTTTAAAGAGGTCGCGCAAAACGGGCTAGACGTGAGCCCTATAAATGAAATTTTGATCGAAGAGAGCCTGCTTGGATGGAAAGAGTTCGAAATGGAGGTTATCCGCGATCACAAGGACAATTGCATCATCGTCTGCTCGATCGAAAATTTCGATCCTATGGGGGTGCATACGGGCGATAGCATCACGGTTGCGCCTGCTCTGACGCTCACCGATAAAGAATATCAGGCAATGCGCGACGCGAGTTTTAAAATTTTACGCGAGATCGGCGTAGATACCGGCGGCAGTAACGTGCAGTTTGCGGTAAATCCGCAAACGGGGCGGATGATCGTCATCGAGATGAACCCGCGCGTAAGCCGCAGCTCGGCTCTCGCGTCCAAAGCCACGGGCTATCCGATCGCCAAGGTCGCTACGATGCTAGCTGTGGGTTTTAGCCTGGATGAGATCAAAAATGACATCACTGGTACGCCCGCAAGCTTCGAGCCGGTGATCGATTATATCGTTACTAAAATTCCGCGTTTTGCGTTTGAGAAATTTCCCGGCGCAAACCCCTATCTAGGCACTGCGATGAAGAGTATCGGCGAGGTGATGGCGATCGGGCGAAGCTTTAAAGAGAGCATTCAAAAGGCGCTGTGCTCGCTGGAGAAGAGCTACTTCGGATTTATAGAGCTAAATTTGAGCGAAAAAGATCTCATCTTCGGGCTTCGCAACGCGCAGCAAGATAGAATTTTATATATCGCTCAGGGCTTTAGAGCGGGCATGAGCGTGGATCAAATTTACGAGCTTAGCAAGATCGATCGCTGGTTTTTGAGCCAGATCGAGCAGATCGTAAAATTTGAAGAGCGCATCGATATGGAGATCATCAACGACGCGGCGCTTTTGAGACAGGCTAAGAGCTGGGGCTTTAGCGATAAGATGATCGCAAATTTGATCAACAAAAAAGATAGTCTGGGCCTTACGCAAAACGACATCCATTTTGCCTGCGCCAGACAGGGCATCGGCCTTGAATACAACGAAGTAGATACCTGTGCGGGCGAGTTTGCGGCGCTTACGCCCTATCTATACTCCAGTACCAACATAACGCCCGCCGTCGCAAGCCGTAAAATTTCAAAAGATAATAAAAAAGTCCTCATCATCGGCGGCGGTCCGAACCGCATCGGGCAGGGCATCGAGTTTGACTACTGCTGCGTGCACGCTAGCTACGCGCTACGCGATATGGGGATTACCACGATAATGTATAACTGCAACCCCGAAACCGTCAGCACCGACTACGACACGAGCGATATTTTGTACTTCGAGCCGATCGATTTCGAGCACGTCAGAGCAGTCATCGAGGCCGAAAATCCCGACGGCGTGATCGTGCATTTCGGAGGCCAAACGCCGCTAAAGCTCGCTAAACGCTTAAGCACCGTGGGAGCCAAGATCATCGGCACGAGCGCGCGCACGATAGACGTAGCGGAGGATCGCAAGAAATTTAGCGAGTTCATCGCAAGTATCGGCGTCAAACAGCCCCAAAACGATACCGCTATAAGCGAAGCCGAAGCGATCGAAAAGGCCGCTGCGATCGGCTATCCGGTGCTCGTGCGCCCTAGCTACGTGCTCGGCGGCCGCGCGATGCGGCGCGTGCATAGCGAAGCCGAGCTTAGGCTGTATATGAGCGAAGCCGTGAGCGTGAGCCACCGCTCGCCCGTGCTGATAGATAAATTTTTACTTGACGCGACCGAACTTGACGTCGATGCGATCTGCGACGGGCGCGACGTGTATATCGGCGCGATAATGGAGCATATCGAAGAGGCGGGCATTCACAGCGGCGATAGCGCGAGTATCTTGCCGCCGCTTAGCCTAAGTGCGGAGATGATTGATCTGGTAAGCCGCCAAACCAAAGAGATCGCGCTAAATCTCGGCGTCGTGGGGCTTATGAATATTCAATTCGCGATTTTTGAAAATGAGCTTTACATCATCGAGGTAAATCCGCGCGCGAGCCGCACCGTGCCGTTTGTAAGCAAGGCGACGGGAATTCCGATGGCTAAGGTCGCTACCCGCGTAATGTGGCAAGGGGGCCTGCGCGAGGCTTTGAAATTTTACGACGAGTTCGGCGTGCTGATCGAAGAGAAGGGAATTTTAAAGCCGCGTATTAAAAACCATATCTGCGTCAAAGAGAGCGTCTTTCCTTTCAACAAGCTTACGGGCGCGGATCTGATCCTAGGACCCGAGATGAAAAGCACCGGCGAGGTGATGGGCATCGGCGAAAATTTCGCCAAAAGCTTTGCTAAATCGCAAATCGGCGCGAGCAACGCGCTTCCAAGCGGCGGCAAGGTGTTTTTGTCGCTAGCTGATCACGACAAGCTGCGAGCCGTAGAGCTTGCACGCGCGTTTACGAGCGCAGGCTTCGGTATCGCGGCTACGAGCGGCACTCACAAGCTACTGGGCGAAAACGACGTGGAGTGCGAGTTTGTCTATAAAATCAGCGAGGGCCGCCCAAATATCGAGGATAAGCTCAAAAACGGCGAAATTTCACTCGTCATCAACACTAGCGATAGCAAATCAAGCTCCACCGATGCCGCAAAGATCCGCCAGAGCGTGCTGCGCTTTAGGCTGCCGTATTTTACGACGATGAAGGCGGCGATCGCCGCTACGCGCTCGATCTGCTCGATAAAGGACGAATCCGCGCTTGAAGTTAAAACGCTGCAGGAGTATCTAAGCGGCAGATAGCGCGAGCGAGCCTCCGCTAGCGCTGTGCCGCAATGAAATTTTAAAATTCTAATTCGCTTTTAGATTTAAATTTACGGCTGCGCAAATTTGGCGCATAAAAAGCGCCTTTGCGGATTAAATTTTACTTGCGCTCCCACAGCTAGCGGTTGAGTGCAAGCTCGGTGCGGTCCTTTTGCGCAAAAGGAGAGATCGGCGGATTTAAAAATTTATTACGACGGCCGGCAGTGCCGCGGCGATCCATTCAAGATCAGAGGCGCGGTCAAATGGAACGTGAGCAAATTTGGCACGCAGGATCGCTTCGCCCGATCAAAAAGACGCTAGCGGCGAGACGCTTTAAATCTCGCTATCGCCGCGGATGATGCCGCAGCGATACCGCTAGATCGCGGCGCAGAGGTAAATTTGGCGGGCAGAGGGTTTTATGCAGGTACAGTGCGCGTGCTTTTGCAAAAACGAAAATATTTTTAGAATTTTGCTTTCAAGCGGCGCGGACGTGGACGCCGAAAACGATGCGAAGTTTAGCGCGCAAATACTGCAGGGCGGATATGCGGGCGTAAAAAACGCAAGCAAGCTAAGCGGGATCATTAAGAAATTTAAGCTTAAAATTTGATTTGCGCTACTAAATGCGAGTGCAACTTGGGCTGATGATAAAATTTATAACCCCGCGCCGCTTCGTTCGCCGCCGCACTGCCTTTGTCATCATCGCGCCGCTTCGTTCGCCATCAAGCAGCTTATTCTCGCTATCGTACCGTCTGTGCTCCCGCCTACCGTCTTTCTTGTCGTCGCGCTGCGCTTTTGCTGCCGCGTCGCCCGTCTGCTCGCCATCCAGCTTTCTTGTCGTCGCACCACCTTAGCTGATGCCGCTATCGTAATTTCGCTGCGAACCGCGCTATCCGCTTCATTACGGGCGCCGCTTTATTTTATCGCTGCGTCGCCTTCCTCGTCGCCTCTGCGCGCTATATAAAACACAATGATTAAATTTAAGTTTTGGTTGGATAAAATTGTCATTCCAAAACAAATCAAAACAAGGAGAAAAGATGGAATTTTTGCAGCTTTTGTTGGTCCTGATAGCTATGATTATTATCATAGCAAAACCGCAAAAAGAAAAGCTCGCTTTCGGTTTAGTCGTAGTCTCGTGGCTATTTATGGCGTATTTATACATAGGGCACAAATCAGGCGCCCTGCTAACGACGATAAATCTATAAGGGGCGCGGTATGAACGAAATCAAAAAGGCAAAATTTTTCTACGCATTGATGTGCTTGGCTGGATTTTTGATCATCCTTCTGCCGGTGGGGATAGCCAATCTCTTTTTCGGCTACGTGCTCAAGGACAGCCCGTGCACGCTGTGCTGGGGACAGCGCGAGGGTATGATCTTTATCGGCGTCACGGCTCTTTTTATCGTCAGATACGGGCTAAAGGCCAGATACCTAGCCATGCTGCTTTTGATGGCGGGATTTGGGCTATGGCAGTCCTTCGCGCACTACGGCATACACGCGCACAGGGATTTAGATCAGGGCTTTGGATTGGCGGTTTTCGGTATCCATACCTATTTTTGGGCGGAGATAGTGTTCTGGGCGGTCGTAGTGATGCTTGGGGCGATATTCTTTTTCGCGCCTAAGTTTAGCGCGCTTGAAGAGGAGATGGAGGGCGAGACGATCAGAAGGTTCGGCAAGCTCACCTCCGCAGCTTTCATCGTCTGCACGCTCATAATCGCTTCGAACCTCTTTCAGGCTTTCGTCAGCACGGGCCTTCCGCCGTATTATGGGCAGGGCGATCCGGTGCGCTTCACGCTTGATCCAAAATATATCATCTGGGACGATAGCGGCTATAAAAACCACTGGAAAAACATCTCGTTTCGCGGCAAAAGAGAGGTCGCGGCGCCGGATTATGCCTTTGCGCCCGCTAGCGAGAAGCTGGGCGTGAAATTTGACAACAACCCGAGCAACGCTCCTTTGGCGGTCGATGAAAATCTAAGCATCGCCTCAAAGAACGATATAAGCTTTGCCAAGCCTATCAACTCGCTTGATTTCATAAACGGCGAATTCGTCGCAAGCTCGAAGTGGGAAGTGTTTTTCATGGACGAAAATTTTAAAGTTACGAGCGATTTTGAGATCGATCCATATTTTTCGGCGACGATCGATCCGATCATCGGCGTGATCCCGTTCATGGGCGATAAATACATGCTCATGGGCTCTAACAAGACGCTTTTGAGATTTGCGAAAAACGGCGGCGCGGACGAAGCGCTTCAATACGCCGATTTCGTGCGCGGTAACGATAAATTTGAAGGGCAGGGTAAAGGGCTCGGACGCAGCAGGATCGATACGGTCAGGGCGAAATTTCACCACGTCGCAAGCATCGCTACGGATGGGACGTACTGCTACCTAGCCACCGTGCCGAACAACAAGGATGCGAAAAAGTTCGTCATCTCTAAAATTTTGCTGAGCGATCGCACGCTCTCGGGCGAGTTTAGCCCAAAAGCCGCGCTCAAAGAGGGCAAGAGCCTAGGCGATCTTTACATCACGTCGATGAGCTATCACGACGGCCTGCTCTACGCGCTTAGCAAAAACCACAACGTCATCGCGCTCATCGATCCAAAGAGCGAGCAGATCGTCAAAACTCTCTCCTATCCGAGCGAGATAAGCAACGCTAGAAGCATCTTTTTCAAAGACGGCGCGATGTATATTTTATCCTATCAGGATGGCAAAAATAGGCTTTATCAACTAAATTAAATTTAGTTTCAAATTTAAGCGTTTCGGAGCGATTTTTACGATGAATCGCTCCATCGCCGTTGTAAATTTAACTCAAACTCTTTAGCTTGAGGGATATTATGACGGCGTAACTCGTTTTAAAGAGCCGCGCACCCCGCTCTAAAACAAAATTTGGCAGGAGTCAATCTTAAATGATCTGCGTTCGCTTGCATCGTAGCGTCTGCGCTTAAATTTGCTTTTAGTGTAAAAGCCCAGTTCCAGCATTAAATTTATCAAATTTCCGCTATTTCTCGCCAAAACTCAATCGCCTTATCATCGCTTGCTTGGACGAATTTAGCGATTTCTTCCGCGCTGGGCACGGCCTTTTTGTTTAGTCGCGCGATACCGATACTAGCAAGCGCTCTAAAAAATCTTTCAAAATCGCCCGCAACGCGCCTACCGCAAAGCTCTTCGTCCCCGAGCAGCCACGCATAGATCGCGCCGTCCGCGCAATCAATCAGAAATATCCACGGATCGCCGACGGCAAAAACTATCAAATTTGCAGGACGCGTATCGCCGTGCCACCATTTGCCGCCGTATTCGTCGGTGCTATTTAACCGCACTAGCTCGCTAGCGTAGTCGCCGCCGGCGCCAAATCGTACGTTGCAAACCTCAAATTTGCCAAAGTTAAATTCGCAAACTAGCCGCGAAAGCGCAAGCGGAAATTTGACGCCTAGAGCCTCTTGCGCATTTTCTAGCGCCCGCGTGGACGCGTCGGCATCGCTTTGTGCTAGCAGCCTCATGCTCGTTATGCCCTCTTGCTCCAGAGGCAGGCATATCTCGTCTAGCTCGCGAGCGATCTCGTCTAGCTTTAAAAACATATTTTTCTCCGCTCTTAGTTTATCTGAGATTTTTTGTTTCGGTTTTTATGATTTCGCCGTAAAATTTGGTAGTCGCTGCGCCCGCTTTTGCGTCGGTTGCGACCTCTTTTACGAGCTCACCTTTTTCGTTAAATTCTTTTTGTATTTTAACCGCTTCGCTAAGCGGCTTGCCTATCGTTTGACGCTGGTCTATCACGCTTTTTAGCTTGCCGCTCGGGTAGAAAAACTCAAAATACGCAGACTCGCCGCCTATCTGGTATGCGCGGCTGTGCAGGCGCCCGCTCTCGTCGTACTTTTCAAAAGTCGTTTCTTTTTTACCGGTTCGGACGCTGGTAGATTCCTTATACGACGGTTTGCCGTCTCTGCGGTATTCGGCTATGTTATTTTCGGTAAAAAAGCCTAAATTTGCATCAAAACGCTTGGTTTTTCGGTATAGTTTTAGCACCTCGCCCGCGTCAAAAAGCTCCAGCAGCTCCCTTTCTAGTCCGCCCCACAGGCATCTCTCGGCCGTGAATGCAGGCACGTCTCGGTGCTCTTTTGAGTACACTTCAAGTAGCACCCAGCGCTCGTTTTTGCGGACGACGAATGAGATTTTTAGCTTTGTGGAGGGGTTGTCCGGGATCTTGCGCTTGTACTTCTCGTCCGCTTCGTCGATGACGTAGCGATTTAGCTGCGCGCCGCCCGCGTCTAGCTCGATGAGGTAGAGTCTGTTGCGTATTTTGCCGCTCGCGTCCTTTTCGCCGTTGCGCAGGTCGTACTTAAAAAATATCTCATAAGTTGCGATTTGCCGCTCGTCGTTTTGCTGGTCGGGCGCGTATTTGCCGCCTGCTTGTAGCGAGGTCGCGCAGGTCAAAACGATAAAAAGCTTTAATAAATTTTTCATCTATCTCCCTAAATTTGACGAATTTCGAGCTTGCATTGCGGCGGCGACTTTGCGTAAATTTAAGGATCGCGTCGTGCTTGAAAATTCGCAAATTTGCCATTGTGTTTTGTTTGTGTCTGTTTGTTTTTGCAAACCGGCGCTAGCTCGTCAAATTTGCCCAGCTCACTAACTCGGACAAATTTGACTTATCGCTTTCAGACGTTTTTGTTGCGATTTTTATCTTGTCGGCGCCGCTTTGGCGCGGCAGCTCCTTATTTCAAAATCGCAAAGCCGATACCGACTTTATCGGTGTGGCGATTGTAGTCGATGAGGCTCTCGCCGTACCCAGTGAAGTACTTCACGTAGCCGTAGACGCCGCTCTTGCCAAACGGAAACAGCCACCCAAGCTCGCCCGCGCCAAAGTCCCGTGCACTTATGCCGCCGCTTCTAGGATCGCTCTTAAGTTCGGTAAAATCGTTGATTACTATCACGCAAATCCTTTAAATTTATCAAATTTAACGTACGGCAGGGCGAACTACGCGCTTGCCCTTGCGCTATCGGCATTATTAAATTCTATAAAATTTAATGCACGGCGGCAGATTTTAAAATTTACTGCCTTTTTTGCACCTTTACCTTAGAGCTATTTTTGGCGCTCTTTTGCGCTTTTGCCTGCGGACGCTCGATGATGCGAATGTTGGCGTTTGAGCGGAGCCTGTCGTTGAACTCGGCGACTGCCTTTTTGCGTTCGGAGGTCACGTAGCCTTCGATCGCTCTATCTTGCACACTGTCAAAATCAAGCGTACGAAGCCCTTTTTTGTCGTTTACGTAAAACATCTCGTAGCCGTTGCGCGTAGGGATGATCGGCGAAAATTTGCCCTGTTCGACGTTCGTGACGATGTATTTTAGCCCCTCGTCCATTTGGTTGGCCTTGAGGGTTCCCTTCATCACATACACGTCGCCCGGACGGAGTTTAGGATTTGCGCGGATCTTATCGAGCTGAGCTTGCGATTTTGCGATGTAGCGGGTGAGCGTGATGCTATCAAAGGTCGTAAATAAAGAGCTATTTTGCGTGTAGAATTTTTTGACGTTTTCGGGGGTCGTTTTGCGCTGCACTTCAGAAAAGATCGAGCCGTAGAGCTTTTCTTCCAGCAGGGCGCGACGGATATTCGTTTTGAAGTCCTCGTAGTCCATACCCTCTCTTTGGATCGCGGTTTTTAGCTGATCGACGCTTAGTTTGTTTTGATCGGCGATCGCTTTAAATCTCGCGCCGATCTCTGCGTCATTTACCGCGATGCCGCGGCGTTTGATCTCGGATTGTTGTAGCTTTCGTCCGATTAAAATTTCCATCGCGGCTTGCGGTGAAGCGCCGGTTAATTTTTGAACCTTCACTAGCTCGTAGTTCGTGATAGGCTCGTTATCTACCACGGCGATGACGCCGTTTACTACCTCGGCGCCTGCGTAAGCGACGCAGATCATCGCAGAAAAAAGCAGTTTTTTTATCATTTTCAACCTTTATTTAATCTTTTTACTTTATAATTACGAAACCGCGATTATAACATTAAATGGTAATTTTTGCAAAGGAATTTTATGATAGTCACTCGTTTCGCGCCGAGCCCCACCGGATATTTGCATATCGGCGGACTTAGAACGGCGCTTTTTAATTACCTCTACGCTAGGACAAACGGCGGCAAATTCCTGCTACGCATCGAGGATACCGATCTGAAGCGCAATTCGCAGGAGGCCGCGCAGGCGATCGAGGAGGCCTTTAAGTGGTGCAGCTTGGATTACGACGGAGAGGTAGTGTATCAAAGCTCACGCTTCGATCTTTACAGACAATACGTCCAAAAGCTACTAGATGAGGGCAAGGCGTATAGATGCTATATGAGCAAGGACGAGCTGGATGAGCTGCGCGCGCAGCAGGAAGCTCGCAAAGAGCGCCCGCGCTACGATAACCGCTATCGCGACTTTACCGGCACGCCGCCTGCGGGGATCGAGCCCGTAATCCGCATCAAATCCCCGCTTAGCGGCATGATAGAATTTAACGACGGCATCAAGGGCGATATTAAATTTAACGTAGATGACATTTTGGATGATTTCATCATTGCCAGAAGCGACGGTACGCCTACGTATAACTTCACTGTCGTGATCGACGACGCGCTGATGGGCGTTACGGACGTGATCCGCGGCGACGATCATCTAAGCAACACCCCGAAGCAGATCGTGCTGTATAACGCGCTGGGCTTTAAAATTCCGAAATTTTATCACGTCGCGATGATCAACGGCACCGACGGCAGCAAGCTGAGCAAACGTCACGGCGCTACCGACGTGATGGAGTATAAGCGCATGGGCTATCTGCCGCAGGCTCTGCTAAATTTTTTAGTGCGTCTGGGCTGGAGCCACGGGGATGATGAAATTTTTAGCATTGAGGAGATGAAGCGATATTTCGATCCCGAGCATATAAGTAAGAGCTCTAGCACTTTCAACCAAACCAAGCTCGAGTGGCTAAATGCGCACTATATTAAAAGCTCAAGCGACGACGAGCTTGCCGCGCAGCTTGTGGAATTCGGCGTCGATATCCGCTCGCACGCGAAAAAACATCTCATCGCGCAGCAGTACAAACAGCGCGCAAAGACGCTAGCGGAGATGGCCGATGGCATTAAAGCCCTTCTAAACCGCCCAAGCTGCTACGACGAGAAGGCGCATAAGAAATTCATAACGGAAAATTCGCTAAGCTTGCTGGCAAAATTTAAAGAAATTTTGGGCGTAAATTTGAGCGCAAAGGAGTGCGAAGAGGAGACGATGAAATTTTTGGACGCAAACGGCGTCAAGCTAAAAGACCTAGCTCAGCCGCTGCGCGTTGCGATCACGGGAGGAAGCGTTAGTCCGTCGATTTTTGAAATTTGTGAAATTTTAGGAAGCGACGAAGTTAAGATTAGAATTTCAAATTTGATTGAAAAAGGATTGTAAAATGGCTAAAGTGAATGTTGAGGCGGCTTTAGAGTACCACCTAGGCGGTAAAATCGGAACGAATGTGAAAAAACCGTGCGCTACGGCGGCGGATTTGGCGCTTGCATACACGCCGGGCGTCGCGGAGCCTTGTAAGGTGATCGAAAATGATCACGAGGCCGCGTTTAAATACACGAATAAGGCCAATCTCGTAGCCGTCATCACTAACGGTACGGCGGTTTTGGGGCTCGGAGACATCGGCGCGATCGCCGGAAAGCCCGTCATGGAGGGCAAGGCGGTCTTATTTAAAAAATTTGCGGGCGTAGATGCGTTTGATATCGAGATTGACGAGAAGGATCCAAAAAAGATCGTAGAAATTTGCAAAGCCTTGGGGCCTACTTTCGGCGGTATAAATTTGGAAGACATCAAAGCCCCCGAATGCTTCGAGATCGAGCAAAACCTACAAGCCGCGCTCGATATACCCGTCATGCACGACGATCAGCACGGCACGGCGATGATCACTACGGCGGGGTTGATAAACGCGCTTGAAATCAGCGGCAAAAAGATCGAGGATATGAAGATCGTCGTAAGCGGCTCGGGTGCTGCGGGCATCGCATGCGCTAAGATGTATAAGGCGCTAGGTGCCAAACATATTGTCATGATCGATTCAAAAGGCGTAATCCATACGGGGCGAACCGATCTTACGAAAGAGAAAGCGGAATTTGCTCTAGATACGCAGGCTAGGAGCTTGGAGGATGCGATGAAGGGCGCGGATATGTTTTTGGGCCTTAGCAAACCGGGTATCGTAAGTAAAGCAATGGTAGCTTCGATGGCGCCGCAGCCGATCATCTTCGCGCTCGCAAATCCGGTACCTGAAATTTACCCCGAAGAGGTCAAAGAGGTCAGAAGCGACGCGATGATCGGCACCGGCAGAAGCGACTACCCAAATCAGATCAACAACGTCCTGGGCTTCCCGTATATCTTCCGCGGCGCACTTGACGTAAGAGCTAAAAAGATCACCGAAAATATGAAAATGGCCGCGGCGCGCGCGCTGGCAAACCTAGCTCGCAAGGGTGCGCCCGAGGAGATTTGCGAGATGCTTGGCGTCAAAGAGCTTAAATTCGGAAATGATTACGTCATCCCAAATCCGTTCGACAAGCGAGCTTTGGCGGTAGTGTCCGCTGCGGTGGCGCAGGCTGCGGTAGATGACGGCGTCGCTCGCGTGAAGGACTTTGATGCCGAGGCCTACGAAAAGAGCCTACAGCAATAGGCCAAACGCGGCTAAATTTAACGGTTTGCGCGGCGGCCGTCGCGACTAGGAGATCTGTTAAATTAAAGCCGCGAAATTCGGTCGTCGCGAGATTTTTGAGGCGCAATCTAACCTAGTCGCGGCTCCTTGCGGCGCAATCCTTTGCTATGCGAGTGCGCCGTTTGCGCGATGCTTGGATGCGGCGCCGTATTATAGGGTGCGGTAGGCGGCCGGTCGCGTCGTAATGCCCGCCCGCGCTCGGCGCCGAAACGCCTTTTAGGCCGCAGCTCTTATCGTCCTTGAAGATGACGGCTCGTCACGGCGCACCGCGGCTCGGTAAAATTTGACCGCACGCCGTGTTTTAGCGCGCGTCCGTTTGGAAGTATCGGCGAGCGCTCGATACGCTCCGCTGCGGACGGCGGAGAGGACGGAAGCGTCGCTTGAAATTTCAGTCCGCCTCGGACGCGGGGCGGCTAGATAAATTTATCAAGGATTTTTATGCAAAACCTAGCCCTTCTTACAGATTTTTATCAACTTAGCATGATGCAAGGATATTTTTTCGCCAAAAAAGACGAAGTCGCGGTATTCGACGTGTATTTTCGCAAGCCCCCGAGCGGCGGCGGTTATGCGATATTTTGCGGTCTGAGCGAGGTTGTGGATTATATCGAAAATCTCAGATTTAGCGACGACGACATCGCGTATCTGAAAAGTCTAAATTTTTTCAAGCCCGAATTTTTAGAATTTTTAAGAGGCTTTAAATTTGGCGGAGAAATTTACGCGATGGACGAGGGCGAAGTGGTGTTCGCGCATGAGCCGCTAATCCGCGTGAGGGCCAATATTATGGAGGCGCAGCTCATCGAGACGGCGATTTTAAACACTATAAATTTCCAAACTCTAGTCGCCACGAAAAGTTCGCGCATAAGCTTTAGCGCCAAAGGTGATTCGGTGATGGAGTTTGGCTTGCGCCGTGCGCAGGGGCGAAGTGCGGGCATCTACGGCGCAAAGGCCGCGATTATAGGCGGCTGCAGCGCTACGTCAAACGTGCTTGCCGCAAAGAAATTCGGCGTACCTGCGATCGGCACTCACTCGCACTCGTGGATTCAGAGCTTTGATAGCGAGCTGGAGGCGTTTCGCGCTTACGCTAAAATTTATCCGGACAGCACGCTTCTGCTCGTCGATACCTACGATACTCTCGCAAGCGGCGTGCCGAATGCGATTACGGTTTTTAAGGAGCTGCGCGCGAGCGGTCATGAGCCGCTTGGAATTCGCATCGATTCGGGCGATCTGGAGTATCTGACCAAGCAGGCGCGTAAGATGCTTGATGCGGCGGGCTTTGAGAACGCAAAGATCACCGCATCGAATGATCTGGATGAATACGCGATCGATCAGCTCAAGCTTTTCGGCGCGAAGATCGACAGCTGGGGGATCGGCACGAGGCTCATCACCGGCGGAGATAGTTCGAGCCTCGGCGGCGTGTATAAGCTAAGCGGTATCGAAAAAGATGGCGAGATCGTGGCTAAGATCAAAATTTCAAACGATCCGCGCAAGATCAATAACCCGGGCTACAAGCAGGTCTTTAGGCTCTTCGACAAGGATAACGGCATGGCGCTTGCCGATCTGATCGCGCTTGAGGGTGAGAGCATAGACGAGAGCGCGCCGCTTGAAATTTTTCACCCTCTTTACACCTACAAGCGTAAAATTTTAACGAATTTCAGCGCGCATAAGCTCTTGCGTCCCGTTTTTAAGGAGGGCAAATTCGTAGGTACGCGCCGCACGGTAAGCGAGATCGCGCGTTTTAGCAAGGAGCGAAAGAGCAAATTTTGGCTCGAGTACCTTCGCAACGTCCATCCTCAGAGCTACAAAGTCGATTTGTCAAATACGCTTTGGAACGTTCGCGAACGTTTAATTAACGAGTGTAAAATTACGCAAATTTAATCGCAGCTAAAATTTTAAAGCGCTTGCGCTCGCGGGCATCTTGAAATTGGGCCCGTGCTTAAATTTAATCTTTTTAAAAGGAAGAGAATGAAGAAATATTTTGTTTTCGCCGTTTGTGCGGCGCTATTCGTCGGCTGCGGCAGCGGCAAACTACGCGATTCGGTCGAGCCTAAAGCCCCTAAAAGCAGCATGCAGCACGACGACGTGACGTATAAATTTAAAGATGAGAAGGGCAAAATCATCACCCTTACGTCTGCAGACGAGTTTAGCACCGCGATTTTGACCGACAGCGACGGTCAGAAATACAATCTCGCGCGCCAAGCGGCCGCAGACGGGATCTATATGGAGAACAAAGACGGCGTGAGCATTCATTTCAAGGGCAAAGAGGGCATCGTAGAGTTTAAAAAATACGACTCGATTCCGATCGAAAAGATCGATTAATCCTAGCTCCGCGCGGCTCGCGCTTTATCCGCGCAAGGCCTGCGCGCTGTGTTTTGGCGACGCCTTTTTAAATGCTTACGGCGGCGCCGAAATTTTAAAATTTTACTCCGCCTCGCCGCATTTGCCTTGCTCGCCTCGTAAGCCAAATGCATAAATTTCATCGACCGATTACGTTAAATTTTAACATACCGCCTGCCGGCATAGCTTTGCAAGCGCCGCAAATCGCGCTTTAGCCAAAATCCACTTTGAAATTTCAAATTTTTTTAAAAGGATTTTTTATATAATTTTTGTCCGAAAAGAGGGAAAAATGCTTTTTGGCAAGATCGATTATCTAAATTTACTGCCGTTTCACGTATTTTTAAAGGGGCTGCCGCTACAAAGCTCGTTTAAAAAATCCATCGAATACAAAAAGGGCGTCCCTAGCGCGCTTTGCAAGCAATTATATGACCGCAGGATCGATGCTGCGGTGATCTCTAGCATCGAGAGCCGTCGCGCACGCTACAAGACGCTTGGCTTCGGCATCGTCGCAAATCGCGAGGTAAAAAGCGTGCTGGTGCGTAAAAATTCTGCCCCCAAGCTCGATCCCGCGTCGATGAGCTCTAATATGCTAGCCCGCGTGTTAGGCCTTAGCGGCGAAGTGATCATCGGCGATCGCGCGCTGAAGGCATATCTGCGCGAAGGAAGCGATAAATTTTACGACCTAGGCGCGATATGGCACGAGCGCACGGGCCTGCCCTTCGTGTTTGCGCGCTTCTGCTACGTAAAAAACGGCATCGCGTATAAAAAGATCGTGAAAAAATTTCTGAGCTCGAGGATAAAGATCCCTAACTACATCTTGCGCCGCTACGCGCAAAATCGCGGCGTAAGCACGAAGCAGATCGAAGATTATCTTTCGCTCATAAGCTACGAGATCGGCAAAAAACAGCAGCGCGGATATGAAAAATTTATCCGCTCGGCGCGGGCGCTGGGTTTCGATCCTCTCGGATAGCGCATTAAATTTTATCCGCGAGCTTCGGGCGCCGTCATTCGGCGAATTTATAAAATTTGATCGCAAAGGCTGGAGCGATCGCGCTTGCTTCGCTCCGCGGCGTAAAATTTCATCCGTTTACCGAGCTTTGTCATAATTTGCAAAATTTTACGAAAAAGGACGGAGTATGAAGAAATTTCCGATTTTACTCGCCGTCGCGGCATTGTCGTTTGCGCACGCAGACGTGACGGATCTGCTAAAACAGGGCGCGGAAGCCCTGAGCTCCTCCCGCAGCGGGGATTATAAAAGCTTGCTTGCCTCCGCCACAAATCGCGCCGTAGCCGAGCTTAGCAAGGGCTATATCCACAGCAAAGTCGCCAAAATCGAGCTCCCCGCCTCGCTCAAAGCCGCTGCGAAGCTCGCGAGAAAGGTGGGCGGCGATAAATGGGAGCAGCAACTGGTAGAGAGCATGAACGATGCCGCTACCAAGGCAGTGGGCGGTGCGTCGAAGGTGTTTTTGACCCACCTGCGCTCCATGAGCGATGCCGAGATTAAAAAGCTCCTTAGCGGCGGCGACACGGCGCTTAGCGATTATCTACAGAGCAAATCCGGCGGCGAGCTAAAGAAAATTTTTAGACCCATCGTAAGCGATATGATGAGTAAAAACAGCTTCGCGACGGCGTATAACGGGCTAAATTCCTTCGCACAGAGCAAGATCGCGGGTAACGGTGCGGTGCAGAGCATCGCGCGCGGCTTGGGTGCGAGCGAGTATCTGCCGAAGCAGGGCGAGGATCTGAACGACTACATCACGCAAAAGACGCTGGATGGGTTATTTGCCGTGATGAAGCAGAAGGAGAGCGCGCTTCGCGGCAGCACCGTCGGCAAAGGCGCAGAGATTTTAGGCAAGGTGCTGAAATAGCAAACGCCTCGGCGTGCACGAAGCCTCTTGCGCAAGTATTGCGCTTGGTTCATGCCGTGGCGGAGCATTACGCGATTGTAAGCAGCGGACTATCGTAATGCAGCGCGGGTGCGGCACGTCGGCGTTTGGGTCTGCGCGGCATAGCGTTTAATCTAGGCGTAATTCGTCGAAATTTATCGCAGTATGCCCATCGAGCGATATGCGATCAAATCAATTTTCGTGCCTGAGCGAACGACGGCTCACATCCAAAAAGCATAGTTTGCGCAGGCACGGTATTTTGGTGCGGCATCCGTCTCGGCGCGCAGCGTAAAATTTCAAATTTCATACGGCGAGCTTCGCAACGTCTGAGATATGGCGGCCGACGTTATCGTTAAATTTAACGATGCCGCGTCGTGTAAAATTTATCAGACGTGTTTATTTGACGGCACCCGCTGCTAGACGGGCTATGGATACGCCGTGCAAATTTGAATGAAATTTCATCGCTTCGAAGGAATACTAGATATATAGAATTTGGATCAAATTTTACCGCACGGCTAGTTTGGAATTGTATACTCCGTGCCTAGATCGCAATCGATGCGAGTTTGAAATTTCATACTTCGCAAATAGATTTGTAAGCCGCAGCGCCGGAGCATGAGAACCGCACACCGCGCGATTAAAATTTCATTCGATCGGAGACCCCCCTGCCGCCGCTGTTGCAGAGGCAGCGGCGGCGATATTGTCGTAGAGACGGTAGCTGTGACTGGTCGCGCGGGCAGTGTTTTGCGCGGAGGAGGGATCTTTTGAGCGCTCGTGAAATTTTAGTTAGGCAGCCGCACTGCTTTACAGATTTTTGGTTCTATGTGTGGGTGCGGCGTCTTTAAATTTTAAACGAGACGGCAGGTTCGTAAGGTCGGTAAATTTTAAATTTGACCGATCTTACGCGGGCCGCTCGGGCGGACTGATCTATCTCGCACAGGTTGCGCGGGTGGGCCAGGCGG
>CAUUKU010000007.1:0-39055 GCA_963545665.1 uncultured Campylobacter sp.
ATACACGGCTGCATTCTCGCCCAAGTCAAAATTTTATGAAATTTCATAATTATTTCCTTTTATAAAGGAAAGAATTTGAAAATTTTGACCCATTTTCTTGACAAAGCTTACACGCTTTTATATAATAGCCGTCTTTTGTTTGAAACAAGAGGTCGCGCGTCGCGACAAGTTCTTTTCTAAAGGAAAAATGATGCAAAAAATTAGGTTAAAGCTTAAGGCTTATGACCATAGAGTTTTAGATCGCACGGTTACGGCGATCGTAGAAGCCGTTAAGCGAACGGGCGCAGACGTACGCGGTCCCGTGCCGATGCCTACGAAGATCAAGCGATATACGGTTTTAAGATCTCCGCACATCAATAAAGACTCCAGAGAGCAGTTCGAGATGAAGATCCATGCTCGTATGCTAGATATCGTAGCGGCGACACCTGACACCGTCGATTCGCTAACGAAACTCGACTTGGCTCCGGAAGTTAATGTCGAAGTGCGCGCGATGGGTAAATAAGGGGTAGAGTATGGAATATATCGTAGAAAAAATAGGTATGAGCAGGACCGTCGATTTGAAAAGTACGCCGGTGACGCTTTTAAAGCTTATTAATACAAAAATTTGCGAGGTCGGCGAGGACGGTAAAGCGATCGTGGCTTACGCAAAGGGCAAAGCGGATAATAAAGCAATAGGCGGAATTCAAAAAAAATACGGCCTAAGCAAAGAATTTAATAAATTTGCGACGCTTTGTTTAGGAAACGTCGAGCTCGGCGATCAGAACCTAGACGTTTTAAGTAGCGCAAAGATCATAAAAGTAAGTTTTGCCTCAAAAGGTAAAGGCTATCAAGGCGTTATCAAAAGACACGGCTTCTCGGGCGGTCCGAAATCGCACGGAAGTAGATTTCACCGAAGACCGGGCTCGATCGGCAACTGCGAATGGCCGGGACGCGTCCAGCCGGGAATGAAAATGTCGGGACACACGGGTAACGAAAAAATCACCGTTAAAAACGAGATTATGAGCTTTGACGCCGAGAATAAAATTTTAGTCGTTAAAGGCTGCGTTCCGGGCTTCAACGGCGCGATGGGCAGAATAAGGATAGTAAAATGAGTAAAGTAAGCGTGCTTAACGAAAAATTGGAAAAAGCGAGCGAGATAGAGATCCCCGCAAGCTACGGCGAAATCAATCCGCATAATTTATATTTATACGTAAAGTCGTATCTTGCTTCGCTTCGTGCCAATACAGCCCATACGAAGGGGCGCTCCGACGTAAGCGGCGGCGGCAAAAAGCCGTGGCGACAAAAGGGTCGCGGCGGCGCCAGAGCGGGCTCGACCAGAACCAACGTCTGGGTAGGCGGTGCGGTCGCGTTCGGTCCTACTAACGAGCGAAACTACGAGCAGAAAGTTAATAAAAAGCAAAAACGCCTTGCGCTGGAATTTGCCATTAACGAAAAGGCAGAGAGCGGTAAAATTTTTATCTTCGATGATTTGGAGATAAAAAGCGGCAAGAGCAAAGACGCGGCAAATTTCATAAAAAATTTAGGCGTTAGGGATGCTTTGATCGTCAAAAACGAGCTTGATGCGCAAACCCTTTTGGCCTATAGAAATCTTAAAAATTGCTACGTCATCGACGCAAGCGAAATAAACGCCTATCTGGTCGCGGTTTATAGCTCGATCGTATGCGAAAAAGCGGCATTTGAATCAATAGTGAAAGAGGACTAAAATGGCAGATATAACAGATATCAAAACGATCCTTTATACGGAAAAGTCTCTCGGTCTTCAAGAAAACGGCATCGTCGTTATCCAAACTAGCCCGAACGTTACTAAAAACGGATTGAAGGGACTACTAAAAGAGTATTTCGGCATCACTCCGTTGCAGGTAAATTCGCTACGAATGGACGGCAAAGTAAAAAGATTTAAAGGAAGAATCGGCGTAAGAGACAGCTTTAAGAAATTTTACGTAAAACTTCCGCAGGGCGCGAGCCTAGAAAGTACGGAGGCATAACATGGCGATCAAAACTTATAAACCGTATACTCCGAGCAGGAGATTTATGACGGGGCTTAGCAGCGAGGACATCACCGCAAAAGCTAGCGTCAGGGGTCTGCTTGTTAAAATTCCGGCCACTTCGGGACGCAACAATAACGGCAGGATAACCAGCCGCCACAAACAAGGCGGAGCTAAAAAGCTTTATCGAATAATCGATTTTAAACGAAATAAATTTGAAATCCCGGGCAAAGTGGAGGCTATCGAATACGATCCGAACCGCAACTGCCGCATCGCTTTGATTTCATACGCAGATGGCGAGAAGCGCTACATCATCAAGCCGAACGAGCTTAATGTAGGCGATGTTATAGCCGCTGCCGAGGGCGGATTGGATATCAAGCCAGGCAACGCGATGAAGATGAAAAGCATCCCGGTAGGAACTATTCTGCATAATATCGAGCTAAAGCCGGGCAAAGGCGCTCAAATGGCGCGAAGTGCCGGCGGCTACGCTCAGCTTATGGGTAAAGAGGAAAAATACGTCATTTTGCGTCTGCCTAGCGGCGAGATGAGAAGAATTTTAGCCGAGTGTATGGCTACGATAGGCGTAGTCGGCAACGAGGAGTGGGCGAACATTACGATCGGCAAGGCCGGACGCAATCGCCACAGAGGTATTCGTCCTCAAACCAGAGGCTCTGCGATGAACCCTGTCGATCACCCGCACGGCGGCGGCGAAGGTAAGAAAAACTCCGGTCGCCATCCGGTAACTCCGTGGGGCAAACCGACGAAGGGCGCCAAAACTCGTCGCAAAAAATCGAGCGATAAGCTTATAATTTCAAGAAGGAAAGGAAAATAGGGATGGCTAGATCACTCAAAAAAGGTCCTTTCGTAGATGATCACGTGATGAAAAAAGTCATTGCGGCGAAAAAAGCCGGCGATAATAAACCGATCAAAACATGGTCGAGACGCAGTATGATCGTGCCGGAGATGATCGGACTTACGTTTAACGTTCACAACGGAAAAAATTTCATCCCGGTTTATGTGACCGAGCACCATATCGGTTATAAATTGGGCGAGTTTGCTCCTACGCGTACTTTTAAGGGCCACAAGGGCTCGGTGCAAAAAAAGATCGGTAAGTAAGGATAGAATATGAGTAAATCAACGATTAAATTTGTTCGCCTTTCGCCGACGAAAGCAAGACTTATCGCGAAGCAAATTCAAGGAATGAATGCAGAATTTGCACTGGCTACTTTGGAATTTACGCCCAATCGCGGCGCGAAATATATCGCTACGGCGATTTCGAGCGCGGTAGCAAACGGCGGTTTCGAGCCCGAAGAGGTCGTGGTTACTAGCTGCCGTGTAGATGCCGGTCCCGTTTTAAAGAGATTTCGCCCGCGCGCAAGAGGTACTGCGAGCAGAATCCGCAAGCCTACTTCGCACATAATGGTCGAAGTGGCAAAACCAACTAAGAAGGAAGCGTAAAATGGGACAGAAAGTAAATCCGATCGGTTTAAGATTAGGAATTAATCGAAATTGGGAGTCTAGATGGTTTCCTTCTAAAGCGACGCTTTCCGAAAGTATCGGCGAGGACTATAAAATACGTAAATTTTTAAAAGCCAAGCTGTATTACGCGGGGATCAATCAAATTTTGATCGAGCGCACCGCTAAGAAAATTCGCGTGACTATCGTAGCCGCAAGACCGGGCATTATTATCGGCAAAAAGGGTAGCGAGATCGAAGGTCTAAGAAGCGAAGTCGTTAAGCTCGTGAATAAAGACGTAACGATCAATATCAAAGAGGAGCGCAAGGCCGGCAGCTCCGCGCAGCTTGCCGCGGAAAACGTAGCTATGCAGCTAGAGCGTCGCGTGGCATTCCGCAGGGCTATGAAAAAAGTCATCCAAGGAGCTCAAAAAGCGGGCGCAAAGGGTATTAAAATTTGCGTCGCGGGTCGCTTGGGCGGCGCAGAGATGGCTAGGACCGAGTGGTATTTAGAGGGACGCGTTCCGCTTCATACGCTAAGAGCGAAGATCGATTACGGATACGGCGAAGCGCATACTACCTACGGAAACATCGGCGTTAAAGTATGGATATTCAAAGGCGAAATTTTACAAAAAGGCATCCAGGCCGAGAAAACCGACGACGCGCCTAAAAAGACACGTAGAGCAAGAAGAGGTAAATAATTATGTTGATGCCAAAAAGAACAAAATATCGCAAAATGATGAAAGGGCGCAATCGCGGCTACGCAACGAGAGGAAACTCTCTAACGTTCGGCGATTTCGGGATCAAAGCAGTTGAGGCGGGTAGGATAAATTCTCGCCAGATCGAAGCGGCGCGTGTCGCGATGACGCGCTTCGTTAATCGCCAGGCTAAAATTTGGATCAAGGTGTTCCCCGACAAACCGCTTACTAAAAAGCCTCTTCAAACTCGTATGGGTAAGGGTAAAAGCGGAGTGGAAGAATGGGTTATGAATATCAAGCCGGGCAGGATAATTTTCGAGATGACCGGCGTTAGCGAAGAGGTCGCTAGAGAGGCGCTTATGCTTTCTATTCATAAATTGCCGTTTAAAACGAAAATCGTAACGAGGGAAAGCGAAAATGAACTATACTGAGCTAAAAGATAAAAATTTAGACGAGCTAAGCTCTATGTTAAAAGAGAAGAAGGTGCTTTTGTTCAAAACTAGACTGAAGCTAAAAACTATGCAGTTGAGCAACCCTAATGAAATTCGCGCGCTTAAAAAAGAGATCGCGAGGATCAATACTGCTATCAGTGCGACTAAATAAGGGGTAGATCATGGCATTTAAAAGAGAAATTCAAGGCGTAGTCGTTAAGAAGGCGGGCGATAAGACCGCTACCGTTTTGGTCGAGCGAAGAGTTATCCACCCAAGATATAGAAAGATCGTAAAGAGGTTTAAAAAATACCTCGTTCATGACGAAAATAATACGGTAAACGTAGGCGACATGATATCCGCCGTAGAGTGCAGACCGCTAAGCGCTAGAAAATCGTTTCGTCTAAAAGCGGTTTTGAAAACAGGAGTTGAATAATGATACAAAGTTTTACAAGACTTGCGGTAGCCGATAACAGCGGCGCAAAAGAACTTATGTGTATTAAGGTTCTGGGCGGAAGCAAAAGAAGATATGCTACCGTGGGCGATATCATCGTTTGCTCGGTCAAAAAGGCGCTTCCGAACGGAAAGATCAAAAGAGGTCAGGTCGTAAAGGCCGTCGTCGTGAGAACGAAAAAAGAGCTTCATAGAGGAAACGGCTCTTTGATCAGATTTGACGAAAACGCGGCGGTAATTTTAGATTCTAAAAAAGAGCCGATCGGAACGCGTATTTTCGGTCCGATAGGTAGAGAAGTTCGCTATGGCGGCTTTATGAAGATCGTTTCATTAGCTCCGGAGGTTTTATAATGGCTGTAAAATTTAAGATTAAAAAGGGCGATCAAGTTAAAATTATCGCGGGCGATGATAAAGGCAAAACGGGAAAGGTTAAAGCCGTTTATCCTAAAAAGCGCAAAGTCGTCGTAGAGGGCTGCAAAATAGCTAAAAAAGCGATCAAGCCTACCGAGCAAAATCCACAAGGCGGATTTGAAAACAAAGAGATGCCTATGGATATTTCAAACGTTGCGCTAGTAGAGGGTTAATTATTATGAGTAGATTAAAAGACATATACAACGAAACGATTAAACCGGCTCTCGTTAAGGAATTTGATATAAAAAATCCTATGCTGATCCCTGCGTTAGAAAAGATCGTTATTAGCGTAGGAACGGGAGAGGCTAGCAAGGATCAAAAAGTGCTTCAAAATATGGCGGACACCATCTCTTTGATCGCGGGGCAAAAGGCGCTCATTACGAATGCTAAAAAATCCGTCGCGGGCTTTAAAGTAAGAGAGGGCTTTCCGGTAGGTATTAAAGTTACGCTTAGAAAAGAGCAAATGTTTGCGTTTTTAGACAAGCTCATATCTATCGCGCTTCCTAGGGTTAAAGACTTCCGCGGCCTTGCCAGAGACGGATTTGACGGCAGGGGAAATTACAATTTCGGTTTGAACGAGCAGCTGATGTTCCCGGAGGTCGAATACGATAAAATTTTAAGGACCCACGGTATGAACATAACGATCGTAACTACAACAAATAGCGATAAAGAGGCGTTTAAATTGCTAGAGCTATTCGGCATGCCTTTCGCAAAAGGAAAGTAATATGGCAAAAAAATCGATGGTAGCTAAGGCGAAACGCCCTGCTAAATTTAGTTCTCGCGCATATACAAGATGCCAAATTTGCGGTCGTCCGCATTCGGTTTATAGAGATTTCGGAATTTGCCGCGTGTGCCTAAGAAAAATGGCTAACGAAGGGTTGATCCCGGGTCTTAAAAAAGCGAGCTGGTAAGGAAAAGAATATGATAAACGATTTGATTTCAGACGGACTAACGCGCATTAGAAACGCCGCTATGAGAAGGCTCGATACGACCAAATTGCTCCACTCCAACGTCGTTGAGGCCGTGCTTAAAATTTTAGTCGAAAAGGGCTATATCGAGAGCTACAACGTAGTTGAAGAAAACAATAAAAAGATCATCAACGTAGTGCTCAAATACGACGAAAAGGGCAAAAGCGTAATAAACGAAGTTAAAAGAATTTCAACTCCGGGTCGCCGCGTCTATCAAGGCAAAGACGAGATCAAGCGCTTCAAAAACGGCTACGGAACCGTCGTCGTTAGCACCAGCAAGGGCGTTATGAGCGGTATCGACGCGAATAAAGCCGGCGTCGGCGGCGAAGTGCTTTGCACGATTTGGTAATAAGTCTCTACTTTTTATGGCATTGCGGTATCCATTCGTAAAAGTAGTCATACCCTAGACAAATAAAAAGGAAAATTATGTCAAGAATAGGTAAAAAACCGATATCCGTTCCGAGCGGAGTGGATGTCAAATTTGAAGGCTCCGTCCTAAAATTTAAAAAGGGAAATCAGAGCAAAGAGCTTGATTTGAAAAATCAAGTCGACGTAAAAATCGAAGATGGAAAGATAGAATTTTCTCCTAAAGGCGAAGATAGACAAAGCAGAGCCTACTGGGGAACTTATAGAGCCCTAGCTAACAATATCGTAGTGGGCTTGACCGAGGGGTTTTCTAAACAGCTTGAGATCAACGGCGTCGGTTACAAGGCGGCGATGAAGGGTAAAATTTTAGAGCTGAGCCTTGGGTTTTCTCATCCGATAAATTTTGAATCTCCCGAGGGTATCGAAATCTCGGTAGATAAAAATATCGTCACGATAAAGGGCTCGGACAAACAGCAAGTCGGTCAGGTAGCCGCCGAAGTCAGAGGTTTTAGACCGCCTGAACCGTATAAGGGCAAGGGCGTTAAATACGTCCAAGAGCGTATCATCCGCAAAGCCGGAAAAACAGCTAAGAAATAAGGGTTAAGCAATGAGAGAGAATGTATTAAAAAGAAAGATAGCTTTAAAGGCTAGAAGAAAAAGAAGAATTCGCGCTAATATCTCAGGCTGCGAAACTTGCCCTAGAATTTCCGTTTTTAAATCCAACAGAACGATCTACGCTCAGGCGATCGACGATGTGTCCTCAAGCACGATTTGCGCCAGCAGCGGTAAAGTTTTAAACTTAAAGGCTAATAAAGAGGGTGCGGTAGGTCTTGCAAAAGATTTGGCGGCCAAGCTTAAGGAGAAGAACGTGAGCTGCGCCGTATTCGACAGAAACGGATATCTGTATCACGGCGTGATCGCGAGTTTTGCCGAGGCGCTAAGAGAAAACGGTATTAAGCTATAACCCAAAGGAATGATGATGGAAAAATATAATAAAGAAGAATTTGAAGAGGTAATCGTCAATATCGGCAGGGTTACTAAGGTCGTTAAGGGCGGTAGAAGATTTAGATTTACCGCGCTCGTCGTGGTGGGCAACAGAAACGGCTTGGTAGGGTTCGGCTTCGGCAAGTCCAAAGAGGTTCCCGACGCGATCAAAAAGGCCGTCGACGACGCGTTTAAAAATATCATAAGCGTCAAGCTAAACGGCTCGACGATCACTCACGATATCGAAGTGAAATACAACGCGAGTAAAATTTTACTTAAACCGGCTAGCGAAGGTACCGGCGTTATCGCGGGCGGCTCGGTTCGTCCGGTTTTGGAGCTTGCCGGCATTAAGGATATTTTGACTAAATCTCTGGGATCGAATAACTCATCAAACGTAGTTAGAGCGACGATGAAAGCTCTTAGTATGCTTAAAAATTAAAAGGAAAGATGATGGGACTTGAAAATTTACAAAAAGCCGCGGGCTCTACTAGAAAGATCAAGAGAATAGGGCGCGGACAAGGAAGCGGCTGGGGCAAAACCGCCACTAAAGGCGGCAAAGGACAAACCGCGCGTAAAGGTTACAATGAAAAACGCGGCTTCGAGGGCGGTCAGCAGCCGATCCAAAGAAGATTGCCGAAAGTAGGCTTTACTTCTAAATTTGAAAAACCATACGTTATCAATGTCGATAAGATAGAGGCGATAAAGGGTCTTAGCGAGATCACGGCCGAGAGCATCAGATCGGTACATAAAATTTCAAATTCCGTAAAGAAGATCAAGCTGATCGGTGCGGGCGCTAAAGAGCTTGCGAGCAAGATCAAAGACGAGAACGTTACTTATAGCGGACAAGAATAATGAACAAAGCGCTACTCAACAAAATACTCATAACGTTAGGATTTTTGTTCGCTTACAGATTGCTGGCTTACGTGCCGGTGCCGGGAGTTGATGTTGAGGTGATCAAAGAATTTTTTAAAAATAATAGTAATAACGCCCTAGGGATGTTTAATATGTTTAGCGGTAACGCCGCAGAGCGATTTAGCGTCATCTCGTTGGGCATTATGCCGTATATCACGGCGTCTATTATTATGGAACTTCTTGCCGCAACGTTTCCTAATCTAGGTAAGTTAAAAAAAGAGCGCGACGGGATGCAAAAATACATGCAGATCATCCGCTACGCCACTATCGGCATTACTATCGTCCAATCGGTCGGCGTTAGTATCGGCTTGCAGGGGCTTACGGGGCAAAACGGCGCGCACGCCATAATGGCTGAAAATTCCAACGAGTTTATATTTATTTCTTGTGTTTCGATGCTCGCAGGAACGATGCTTTTAATGTGGATCGGAGAACAGATCACGCAGCGCGGCGTCGGTAACGGCACTAGCCTCATAATCTTCGCCGGTATCGTAAGCGCCATACCTAGAGCGATCGGCGGAACCGTAAATTTAGTCAATACCGGCGATATGAATTTCTTGATCCTCGCCCTTATTATAGGGATTATTTTGCTCACTATCGGAGTTATTATCTACATAGAGCTGGGCGAGCGCAGGATCCCGATTTCGTTTTCTCGCAAGGTGCTAATGGCGAATCAAAATAAACGCATTATGAATTACGTGCCGATCAAGCTAAATTTAAGCGGCGTCATTCCGCCGATCTTTGCTAGCGCGATTTTGATGTTTCCGACTACGCTTTTACAGGCAAGCACAAATCAATATATCCAAAAATTTAACGATTTGATAAATCCTAGCGGCTATCTTTTCAACCTTTTGACCTTCGTTTTGGTCGTGTTTTTTGCGTATTTTTACGCATCGATCGCGTTTAATTCAAAAGATATAAGCGAAAATTTAAAGAAGCAGGGCGGATTTATCCCGGGCATTCGTCCGGGCGAGGGAACGGCGAGCTTTTTAAACGAAGTTGCTAGCCGCCTTACATTTTGGGGCTCGATCTATCTCGGGCTCGTGACCGTCATCCCATGGCTACTCGTTAAATTTATGGGCGTGCCGTTTTATTTCGGCGGCACCAGCGTGCTGATCGTCGTCTCCGTCGCACTCGATACGATGAGACGCATCGAAGCGCAAGTTTATATGAGCAAATATCAGACCCTAAGCGCGGTCGGATTATAAATGGCGATTTTGCTTAAAACAAAAAAAGATTTAGAGGGGCTGCGTGCGGCGAACAGGATCGTCGCGCAGGCCCTTGATTACGCAGCCTCATTCATAAAGCCGGGTCTTAGTCTGCTTGAAGTCGATAAGAAGATCGACGATTTTATCACCTCAAAGGGCGCGTATCCCGCTTTTAAGGGGCTATACGGCTTTCCAAACGCTGCCTGCCTCTCGCTAAACGAAGTCATCATCCACGGCATCCCCGACGAGACGATCTTACGAGAGGGCGATATCCTAGGCGTCGATTTGGGCTCGAAGCTAAACGGATATTTCGGCGACAGCGCACGCACCCTGCCCGTCGGTAAAATTTCAAAAGCCGACGAGGAGCTTATCGCATGCAGCAAGGACACGCTGGAGTTTGCCATCAAAACGATCAGGGTAGGGATGCACTTCAAAGAACTAAGCTTCGAGATCGAAAAATTTATCCGCGCGCGCGGCTTCGTGCCGCTGTACGGCTTCTGCGGCCACGGCATCGGCAAGCACCCGCACGAAGAGCCTGAGATCCCAAACTATCTGGAGGGCAACAATCCAAAATCGGGCCCTAAAATCAAAAACGGCATGGTCTTTTGCATTGAGCCGATGATCTGCCAAAAAGACGGCACTCCGGTCATCGCCGAGGATAAGTGGAGCACGAGAAGTAAGGACGGACTTCGCACTAGCCACTACGAGCATTGCATGGCGGTTTTCGACGGTAAGGTAGAAGTGCTAAGCGTCGCGTAGAATTTCCGCGCAAAAGCTGGCTCAGCCTAGTTAAAATTTTTTCGCTTTGTCGGTGCGAAATTTCAATCACGATTAGCTTTCGACAATTTTACGCTGCTCGCGTCTTGGAATTTTACCTCAGCCGCTTCATGCATAAATTTTATCCGAAGTCCTTTCGAAACCTATCGCACTAGAAATTTTAAAATCTATCGCGACGGTTTGTAGCCTAGCCGCAAAATTTTTAAGGATTGGGTTTTGGCTCATGCTTTCTGTTTTTTTAAAGCCCGAGCCTTGTAACTCCGCTCATAAATCCGCTTTCGATTAAAATTTGGCCTCAAAATTCCGCCGTTCAACTCCATGCCCCGTATCTTTAAAATTTAGCTGTAAAATTTGAAGCATAAAAGCGCGCAAGTAAGCAAGCTCAAAGCTTTAAGCGGCTAAGATTGCGCCTTGATTTTAAAGCGAAAACATGTCGCGCTACGTAGGGTGCGCGTCGTCGCATCCCTTCGTACGAGGCAGGAAAGATAAAATGAGAGAAAAATTTTATGCAGCGCTGGCAAATATAGGCGAGCTTGCGGCGCAGACGAAGGCGGGCGGGCTCATAGCGCGCTTGCTTATGAAGATCGACCGCGGCTTTTTTGCTGCGCTGCGCGAACGTCTCGTGTGGAGGGTGTTTTGGCTAGCGACGGCGCTATGCCTGCTCGCGTGCTGGGCTAAGATACATTATCAGATTAACGGCCCCATCTTTGCCTA
Organism: uncultured Campylobacter sp.; assembly: GCA_963545665.1. Classification (GTDB taxonomy): domain Bacteria; phylum Campylobacterota; class Campylobacteria; order Campylobacterales; family Campylobacteraceae; genus Campylobacter_B. The sequence goes on from CAUUKU010000007.1 coordinate 11,357, forward strand.
CATCGCCGAGAGCTTCCCCGTGGTATTCATCATAAATTTACTCATCTTTCACCTCTGCTATCTGCTTAGCGGTCGATTTTTTAAGTTCGTTTCGTTCGTGCTACTGGCGCTAATTGCGCTGATTGCGAGCGCGGCTTTGTTTTTGATCGTAAATTTCGACTCAAGCTTCAACGTCGTGGCGATCGACGCGATCGTCCATACCGACGCAGCCGAGACGCGCGAGTTTGTTTCGCAGTTTCTTAATCCCGCGACGATTTTATATTTAGCGGTGCTGCTCGGCTGCATCTTTGCGGCGCTAAAAGCGGGGCAAAGAAAGAGGGAGCAAACGCATAGCCGCCTAAGATTGCTGCTAGCGACGCTCTATTTTATCTATGGCATGATCTTTTGCGCGGATATCGCCGTCAAAGTTTTTCAGGGCAAGCACGGCTATAGAACCAAGCTATCGCAATACGTCCCGCTGGAGTTTGCTTTCACGCTAAAAGATTATCTAAGCGATAAAAATTTCATCACCGATATGCACGAAGTGCAGCTCGGCTACGATGAGGCCAAGCGCGCAAACGAAAGCGTTTTAAAAGGCGGCGCAAATTTAGATCCGCAAAGCACTACCCCCGGCCTTGCATCTCAAAATTCTACTTCCGCCTCGGGCGCAGAGCCGCAGAGCCGGGGCGAGACTTTAAATTCCGCGCCGCAAAACCCCGGCGCGATTTTAAATTCCAAAAACCTTGACGCTTCTATAAACCCCGCCTCGCAAAAACCTCGCGTCAAAAATATCGTTCTAATAATCGGCGAGAGCTTGCAGCGCGGGCATATGTCGCTGTATGGATACGGCGTCAGAACCACGCCGCTTTTGGAGGGTCTCGAGGCGAGCGGCAATCTCATAAAATTTAGCGACACGATTTCCCCCTATGCTACGACGAATCAGGTGCTGATGCGGCTTTTAAATTTCAGCAATTACGAAAGCGAGCGGCAAAAGGCGTGGTTTCGCAGCCTTAGTATCATCGATATGTTTAGCCTAAGCGGCTACCGCACCTTTTGGATCAGCAATCAAGAAGCCTTCGGCGCGCACGCGCTAAGCGCCAAAAGCGCCGCCGATCGCGCGGACGGGGAAACCTTTCTCTCAAAGAGCAATCTTTATGAAACCGTCCGCATCAAGCCCGACGGAGCGCTACTTCCGCTCATAAATCAGGCGAAAGCGGGGCAGAGCGAGCGAAATTTCTACGTGATCCATCTAATCGGCAACCATATGGATTACAGCCTGCGCTATCCCGAGGGATTTGGTAAGTTTAGCGAGGCGGACGTAAAGGCCAAACTCACTTCCGATCAGAAAAAGGTCGTCGCGTATTACGACAACAGCGTGCTTTACAACGATTTTGTCATAAATGAAATTTTTAAAATTTTCTCTGCGGATGACAGCCTCATCGTCTATCTTAGCGATCACGGCGAAAATTTGTACGAAAACGGACGCCTCGGGCACGGCATGGAGAGCCGCTTTAGCTATGAAATTCCGCTGCTTTTTATAGGTTCGCGCGAGTTTTTGGCTGCTAATGCCGAGCTGTGGCAGAAGCTGGAAACGGCGAAAGATAAGCCCTTTATGAGCGATGATTTGGCGCATCTGCTAGCCGATATTATCGGCGTCGCGCCGCTTGAGCTCGATACGCGCAGAAGCCCGATACGAGCGGATTTCAATGCTTCGCGCAAGCGAATTGTAGGCGAAAGCGATTACGACGAGAAATTAAAAAGCGCTAAGGGCTACGAGCTGGAGTAGCAAGCGGATTGCGCTTTATCTGCACATATTGCGCGCCGCTGCGCTATGTAAGCGGCGAGACGCAAAATTTTCAAGAGCTAGATACGCTATCCGAAAAGACAGGCTCGATACAAAGCTCTTAAAATTTCAGAAAATCTAGAAATTTAGATAAAATTTTAAAAATTATACGCCAAGGAGCTTAAATGAAAGAGATTTATCCAACTGGCTTCGCGCCGAAAAAAGCGCATTATGCGCCGGGCATCTTAGACGACGACGGTACGCTCTACGTCTCTGGGCAGCTAAGCGTGGATCCGCGCACGGGAGCCATCCCGGAGGGTCTTGCTGCGCAGACCGCGCAAGCCCTAAGCAACGTCGCGGCAGTGCTGGCCGCCGCGGGCGCGGATAAAAACGACGTGCGGATGTGCCGCGTCTATACGCCGGGCGTCGAGAACTGGGACATGATCGACGAGCAGTACGCGCTGTTTTTCGGCGCGCACAAGCCCGCCCGCGTCGTGGTGCCGACTACGGCTCTGCACTTCGGCTGCCTCGTAGAGATCGAGGCCGTCGCAAAAATAAAAGAGAAAAAGTAGGAGCGAAAATGAGCGATTTCATCTGCACGGACTGCAGCAAGCACGCGCCCATCGATACTTTGAGCTATAAATGCGACTGCGGCGGACTGTATAAACTAAACTCCGATGCGCTCAAATTTAACCCCGCGCTCGTAGATCAAAGCGAGTTTAGCATCTTTAGATACCGCAGGTTTATGGGTATCGATACGGCGAAATTTAGAGAAATTTCGATGGGCGAGGGGCTCACGGCGAGCGTGGAATTCGGCGAAGACCTCTATCTCAAGCTCGATTATGCGATGCCTACGCTTTCGTTCAAAGACCGCGGCGCGGCGGTTTTGGTGCTACATGCCAAAAATATCGGCGTAAAAAAGGTGCTGCAAGACTCCAGCGGCAACGCGGGCAATGCCGTGGCGGCGTATTGCGCTCGCGCGGGCATCGAGTGCGAAATTTACGTCCCGAAGGGCACATCTCCCAAAAAGATCGATATGATCAAAAGCCACGGCGCGCACGTCACGGTGTTTGACGGCAGCCGCGACGAGACGGCGGATGCGTGCCGCAAAAAGGCCGTGAGCGAGCAAATTTATTACGCCAACCACGTCTATAATCCGATCTTTTACGAGGGCACGAAGAGCTACGTTTATGAGATATACGAGCAGCTGGGCAGGGTGCCGCGCAATATCTTTATCCCCGTGGGCAACGGCACGCTACTGCTGGGCGCTCAAGCAGCGCTGGGCGAGCTATATGAGGGCGGCTTTATCGAGACGCTGCCAAAAATTTTCATCGTTCAGGGCGAGCGTTGCGCTCCGCTTTTCGGTGCTGAAGCTGTGGCGCGCGAGATCGAGCCGCAGCCGACGCTAGCGGAGGGCATCGCGATCGCAAGACCGATGCGCGCGGGCGAAATTCTTGGCTCTAGCTACGCTGGCGAGCGCGAGGTGATCTTGGCGAGCGAGAGCGATATACTGCCTGCCAGAGCGGCGCTTGCGCGCGGCGGATTTTACGTCGAGCACACGACCGCGGCTACCTACGCGGCGTATTTGCGCTACAAAGAAAGCCGCGATCTGCAAGGAGATAGCATCATCCCGCTTTGCGGCGCGGGGTTGAAGAGCGATCATTAAATTTAAGCGCTCGGCGTGGAATTTATGCGGCTAGCTAGCGGCGAGGAATTTAAAATTTTGCAGCTTTAAATTTAGCGAGTTTGTGAGTTTGTTTTGGTGAAATTCTAAAAATTTAACGACGCGTAGGCTTTTAAATTTAAACTTGTATCGAAGCGTGAGGATGCCTTTGCTTGAATATGATGCGGGTGATACGACGCATTTTATGGACGACTTTGCCGTTAGCTGGATTTGTAAAATTTATCTACGATAACTGGGCGGCCGCCTTTAAAATTTGAAATTACGGTCAAAATTTTATAAAAACCAATCTGCAAGGTGCAGCGCTATCTACCCATTTCGTTTATAAAATTTAGCCATTTTTATCGCTCTTGGTGAGCGAGCTTCTACACATAGGCTCAAATTTGCGCGGCTATTTTAGATTTTCTTTAGCAATACGCGTAAATTTAAGCACGAATTCGCTTTTTGCCGCAGTGTAGGCGTCACGGTCAAACTCGAAGCGCTTCCAAAGCTCTAATTTAAGCGCCTCGTACCGCTCGGCGATATCCGCATTCGCCCGCAAAAAATCTCTAAAAAATATCTCATCTGTATCGCCGAAATTTCGCAGATGCACGTGAAAAACGCGCTCGGCAAATCCCGCTTCGGTGTAGCCCTTATTTAGGCTGCAGCAGCTCCCCTTTTCGCTCATTAGCAGATAACCCGCCTCTATCAGGCGCTGTTTGGCGGCGGCGATATTCGAGCATTCGATCAAAATATCCACGATCGGCTTCGCCCAGATCCCGCTTACCGCGGTGCTGCCGATATGGTGGATCTTGATCTCGCTATGATCTTGCAGCAGGCCGCGCAGAATTTCGCGCTCCTGTCTAAAGTATTCGCCCCAGCGCGGATCGTGCGGCACGAGACGTATCGGAAAGAGCTGCCACAGCTCTTGTAGGCTCATCGAAAGGAGTTTATTGCTCATCTAGCTCCTGAGTGTTGGGTGAAATTTGAATGAATGGCGGGTAGATAGGGATTCGAACCCCAGAAGGCTGACGCCTTACGCGCTTTCGAGGCGCGCTCCTTCGACCGCTCGGACATCTACCCGAATGAAAATGTAATTTAAGCCAAAAATGGCTTAATAACAGATTTAAAAATGAAATTCCGCACGAAATTTTGCCTGATTTTGCGAGCGGGGGTTGAAATTTAACGGTGCAAATTTAGATTTTGTTTTAAATCCACGGCTTAAGGTACGGCGCGGTGCGGCTTTCGGCATAAAATTTGCCTTCGCGCGCATAATTTTAGGCTTTGGGCACGGAATTTTACCGCTTTATGGATGAAATTTATAAAGTAGCAGTGTTTTTACGCTCTGCGCGGCTCTTGCGAGCAAGGAATTTTAGCGTCTTGCGGGCAAATTTTATCGCGGCGGCAAAATTCCGAGCATTATGCGGTGCGGGTTCGGTTAAGCGGCAAGAAATTTTAGGCCGGGCGGAAAGAAATTTCAAAACGCAGCGCAACGACGTAGCCCGTGTGCAGGACTGAACGGCGAGCCGCTAAAGTAATTTGCGAGCAAAATTTAATGCGCAAAATTTAACGCAAACGGCGCGATCTTAAGCGTTAAAATTTAACGAGCAGAATTTTTAGCGAGCGAAAAACTCGCGAGAGAATTTATCGCCGAAAACCCTGTGCTACCGGGCGAAATTTAACGCGGCTTTTCGCGGCGCGAGGATGATTTGCAAATCCGCTCCTCCTTTGCGCGCTAGGTCCGCTTTCGCTAGACTCGGCAATGAAATTTGAACCCAAAATTTCAAAATCTGTTTTCAAAAACCGATATAGGCTTTTGGAAATTTCCTCTTCAGTGCCAGATCGCAAATCTGGGTAAGACGTAGATCCACGCGCTCCTCGCCGAAGCTGTTGCGATACACGGCGGTGAGCTTGCAGTAATGCAGCCATTGCCGTACCGCCTCGTTTTGCACCTCGCTGCCGCCTAGCCAGTTCGCGCACGCTGCGGCTACGTAGGTTCTCGGACCCTCCGTCCGAACTCCGAGCCCTGCCTGTCTTTGTGCTTGTGAGCGTCCTTCGTAAGCTTTAAAATTTCTAAAATTTCAGCCTCGCAAGGTACCATCTGATCCACCGTTAGTGCCGTTACCGCGCCGATGAGGGCGGAGTATGAGCCCATCTTTAGTAGCCTTATGATCTCGCTCGCGTCGTTTTTATGCGATCGCCTAAGCATCGCTAGCGCGCAAGCGGCGCTGTCCGTGACGGCCTCCTGCGGTAGATGCGCGCTACGATCTTTTCGATCTCGCCCGTAGCCGCGATGAAATTTATCACGCCCAGCGCCTTTAGCATCTCGCTTTTGACCTCCCACGTACGCGCGTCTTTCAGCTCGCGCAAAAATGCTGCGTAAAGCTGCTCGCCAAGCGCAGCAAGAGCGTGTTTGCGTATGAGTTTTGCCCCTCGGATACGCTGCGCCGAGCGTTTGGCGTTTATCATATCGCAAGCCGTTTTGATAAGCTCCTCGTTTGAAATTGAGCCATTTTCCCCCTTTAGATTGAAATTTTACGCAAAAGCTCATCGTCGCGGCGGCGAAAAATCACTCGCCGTTTATAAATTTCATGCGCCGCCCTACAAAACCGAGATAAAAATTTTGATCTCATCTCCGCCGTAAAACTCAAAATCCGTTCCAAACGCTCTTTTTAGTTCGCCCGCCTCAAAAAAGCTCCAAATTTTGCTCCAAAACTTTGCTACGTTTTGCGGCTCATTCGGGAAACTAAAAACGGCATATTTGCCGCTTTTGATCTCCAAGGCTTCGTCGCTGCGGGGCGCTTTGGTGCCGATAAAGATATCGTAAAGCCCGTCGGCGCCGTCTTCGTAATCGTAATAGACGCCGTAAATCTCGCTCTGCCCGTCATAGCACTCTTTCATAAATTTCGCCCACAGCGCGGGAATTTTGCCGCTTCCGCCTAGCTCGTCCGCGTTTTTCGTGCGGGCTTTTAATCCGTAAATTTTAAATCCGTCTAAATACGAAATTTTGATTTTTTCGCTCAAATTTTACCCTTTCCGCTACTGCTCTAAAAGCTCTTTGGCCTGCTTTGCGATCGCGACGTCGGTGAAGCCGAAAAGCTTAAATAGCTCGTTTGCGTTGCCGCTTTCGCCGAAGCTTCGCATGCCGTGTACCGCGTCTGCAAATTTATACCACTCAAGCGCGCTTGCGGCTTCGACGGCTAAAATTTTAGTTTGCGGCTCTAGGATTTGCGCCAGATAATCAGCGTCCTGTTCGCACAAAAGCTCGAAGCACGGCGCGCTGACGACGTTTGCGCCGATGCCTTGCTCTTGCAGGATCGCCGCCGCTTTTAGGCAGAGCGAGACTTCGCTGCCGCTTGCGATGAGCGTGATCTGCGCCTCTTTGCTCTGCCTTAGCAGATACGCGCCGTTTTGCACGTCGCCCAAAACCGCCTTAGGCAGCGGCTCAAGTCCTTGGCGCGAGCAGACGAACGCCGCGGGCGCATTCAGAGCGAGCGCCGTGCGCCAGCATTTTACGTTTTCGTTGCCGTCTGCGGGGCGAAAGGTGTAGAAGCCGGGCATCGCGCGGAAGGTGCTAAGCTGCTCGATAGGCTCGTGCGTCGGCCCGTCCTCGCCTACGCCGATGCTGTCGTGCGTGAAGACGAAGTAGTGGCGCAAGCCCATCAGCGCCGCAAGTCTAGCGCCTGTCTTGAGATAGTCGCTGAAGATAAAAAACGTCGCGCTAAACGGGATGAAAAGCCCGTATCTCGCGAAGGCGTTGCCGATCGCAGCCATCGCGTGCTCGCGGATGCCGAAGCGTAAATTTTTGCCGCACGGAAAGTCGCCGCCGCCTTTTAGCTCGGTCTTGTTCGATGCTGCCAAATCCGCGCTTCCGCCCAAAAAGCCGGGCACCGCGTTTGCGATGGCGTTTAAAATTTTACCGTTGCTATCGCGCGTGGCGACCTTAAGCCCGCTAAAATCAGGGAATTCTATCTTGCTAAAGTCGGGATTTAAAAGCTCGTTTAGAAGCGCTCTTTTTTCATCGCTTAGCTTCGCAAGCTTCTCCTTCCAAAGCCGCTCCTCCAAATCACCCTTCTCAACCGCGGCGCGCGTCGCAAAAAGCACGTCCTCGCTTACGACGAAGCTTTGGGCTGGATCAAAGCCCAGGCTTTGCTTAGCGCGCGCAAGCAGTTCCTCTCCAAGCGGCGCGCCGTGCGTCTTGGCCGTGCCCTCAAGCTCTAGCGCCCCCTTGCCGATCGTGGTATTTGCGATGATGAGGTAGGGCTTGGTTTTATTTTTTACCTCGTCAAGGACAAATTCTATCTGATCGAAATTATGCCCATCGATGCGCGCGACCTCAAAGCCTTGCGCCTCAAATCGCACCTTCACATCCTCAAACCACGCGATATCGGTGCTGCCGTCGATCGTGATGCCGTTAGAATCATAAATTATCGTAAGATTATCGAGGTTGTGTCTGCCCGCAAGCGCGCACGCTTCGTAGCTGATGCCCTCCTGTAGATCGCCGTCGCCGCAGAAGCAATAGACGCGGTGATCGATGATCTCGTTGCCCTCCACGTTTAGCAGATGCGCGGCGTATTTTGCGGCCATCGCAAATCCGACTGCGTTTGCAACGCCCTGTCCGAGCGGTCCCGTAGCGATCTCGACGCCGGGGGTAGTGATCTCCGGATGGCCCGGTGTTTTGGAGTGCAGGCGCCTGAAGCTTTTTAGATCGTCCATACTCAAATCGTATCCGCTAAGATAGAGGTAGCTATACACGAGCGCGCTTGCGTGTCCGCCCGAGAATATGACGCGGTCGCGGTTCAGCCACGCGGGATTTTTGGGGTTGTGGCGGACCTTGCTCATAAAGACGCTCATTACGTCGCTTAGCCCCATCGGCGTGCCGGGATGGCCTGAATTGGCACTTTGGATCATATCCGCGCTTAGAAATTTGATCGTGTTTGAAATTTTACTTAGCTGCTCGCTCGACATTTTTCATCCTTTCAGGTATTTTTCTATCAAATTTAAAACCAAATCGCGTAGGCTCGCATCATAGCCGCTCATCGCGCCGCTTACCTCGCCTATTAGGCGCTGCTTGTAGCTTCTAGCGCCCGCAAGTCCGAGTAAATTTACGAAGGAATTTTTCGCGCCGTCCGCTCCTACGGGCTTGCCCGCGCTTGCTTCGTCGCCTGTGGCGTCGATGATGTCATCCTCGATTTGAAATATAAGCCCTAGCTTCAGCCCGATCTTATAAAGCTCATGCGCGAGCTCGTCCTTTAGCCCGCCGATTATGGCGCCTAGCTCAAACGCCGCGGCGATGAGCGCGCCAGTTTTGTGCAGATGCAAAAACTCAAGCTCGCTTTGCTTTAGCGGGCTGTTTTCAAAGCGGCAATCGATCGCCTGACCCAGCACCATGCCGCTGCTGCCCGCGTTTCGCGCTAGAGTTTTAATACATTTTATCTTGATCTCGTCGCCTAGGCTTGCGTTCGCGGCGATCAAAAACGCGTCTGTATTTAGCGCGTCGCCCACTAAAATCGCCGTGACCTCGTCGTATTTTTTATGCAGGCTCGGTCGCCCGCGGCGCAGATCCGCATCGTCCATCGCGGGCAGATCGTCGTGTATGAGCGAGTAGGTGTGGATCATCTCAAGCGCCATCGCGATCGCCAGCGCGCCCTCAAAGCGCCGCTCATCCACTGCCGAGACGACGCCTAGCAGCAGCTGCGCGCGAAAATGCTTGCCACCCGCTTGCAGCATGTAATTGAGCGCCTCCTCGAAGTACGGATGAAAGCTCGGCACCTTCAGCTCGTTGCGCTTCAAGTAGTCTTTAAATTTTTCTAAAATATCCATCAAATTCCTATCGCATGGTTGGCTTTGGAGCCGCTTTTTGCGTGCTCGTTCGGCTGCTTTTACTCTCTCGTGTATCTCTTTACTCATTTTACTTGTCGTGCTCGCACTTTGTGTGGCTCGTTTTAAGGTATTTAGCTACGCCTTGCGTGCCGTTTAAATTTCATCCGTTCTGTATTTGCACAGAGGCAAAACGATCGAAGCGCGTCGCAACCGCCGCTTGTAAATTTTAAACCTTCCGATCGGCTGCTTCGCGAAATTTAAAACTATAAAATTTTAAAATTTCACCCGACCGATCTGTTTAAATTTACCGCCTCAGCCCTTATCGCCGAGCAGATCGCTTAGACCGCCGAGCCCTCCTAGCATGGATGCTGCGGCGCCTTTCTTCCCATTTTCGACCAGCTTTATCGCGTCGCCTATCGCCGAAATTAGCAGGATCTGCAGGCTCTCTTTGTCGCTAAAAAGGCTGTCGTCGATGCTCAGATCGAGCACCTCGCCCGCGCCGTTTAGCCTGATGGCGACCATGCCCGCGCCCGATTTTACGGTAAATTCCTTGCGCGCATTCTCCTCCTCGATCTGCTTAGCCTTGGCCTGCATCTGATCGAGCATCTGCCCCATTTTCGAAAAATCCATTCCTTCGAACATCAAAAATCCTTTAAATTTTGGCTATTTTAGCAAATTTAAGCTAAATTTAGCGTTTGACTTGGCGTTGCGAGTTTTGTTCTCAGATTTGATTTTGCGGCGGGCGCGTGCAGTCAAAAAGTGGCTTAAAATTTAGCTTGGGCGGGTAAAATTTAAATAAGGGGCGCCGTTAAAGCTTGGCGATGAAATTTGTTTTAAAAGGAACAAAATGGGCGATTGGAGCTACAAAGCGTACGAAAACGATGAGGCGGCGGACTGGTTTGCTAGATTTTGGGAGAGCAAAAATTTCGACTTGCTGCAAAGCACGGCAGCAGAGTTTGATCCAAAAAATGAAAACTACGATGAAATCAGGGTGGTCGGGCATGTTTTGATATGTTTTGGCTCGCCGTATGCGTGTCCGTCGGATTTTTTAGATAAATTGCAACCGACCATCCGGAAAGTCGTTACGATTTTGGAAAATATGATCAATCCGCCAAACGACGAATGGACTTTTCTTGAAATTTGGGAAAGCTCGCCGCAGATAATAGACTAAGTTAAGCGACAAATCGCGGAGTTGAAAGAGTATTTGAAGTAGCGCGGGTAGGATGACCGCTAAATTTGAAATCTTTTAGTGAGTTAAAAAGCCGCGTAGAGTGCAACAAAATAAACCCGCAGATCAAGACCGCCCGCTCAAACGCGCGTCAGATATCTTTGAGCTCCGTCGCGACATATTTTTCTAGATTTTTCGCCCTACCCAGGATCGTTATCGCCTTTTGCCTACACCTGTTTACGCATCTATAACAAATCGTACAGCGCTCGCCAAATCTCGCCTTGCCGTGCGTGATTTTTATATTTTGCATCGGGCAGGATTTTGCGCACTCGCCGCACCCATTGCACCGCGCCGTATCGAGGCTCGGTTTGTGCCTAGCAAAGGGCGTTTTGTGCCAAATTTTCATCCAGAGCCGCTGTCCCAAAAGCCCCGCGATACGGCATAGCACGCCTAGCCCCTCTTGCGGCGGATTACCCGCGGCAAATGCCTCCGCGACGCGCTGCAGCTTGGCGTTTGCCTCCTTGATCAAGCGCTCGTTTTTCTGCGCCGAATAGCTAAAAATCGCCACGTCGAGGATAAACGCGGGCATTCTGATGTGCACGCCGCCCGTTATATTCGCGCCCGCCTTAGGATCCTAGCCGCGCAGCCCGCTCCGTCGCCGCTAAAAATCTCCATCGTAGCGATGATAAAGACGTTTTTGCCGCGAAAATTCGCGCTGTTTTCGCAAATAAACTCGCGCACGATCTGCGGCAGGTCGCTAAAGTAAACGGGATAGGCAAGGATGATGTCGTTGTGAGATTTTAATAGCTCAGCACAGGTCTCGTCCTCGATCGAAACCGCGGGGATATCGCCGCCCAGACGCTCTATAAATCTCTTTACGCAATGCTTTGTGTTGCTCGTGGAGCTGAAATAAATCGCTATCATTTTGCGAATCCTTTTAAATTCAGGCGCTAAATTTGCCGACTACGTAAAATTTAACGCTAAGCGACAAATTTAAATAAATTGCTATTTGGTGCATTCGCCTTTTGTCTGTTTGCAAACAACCGTCGCGCCACACTAGCCTAAATTTTACCTCAAATTTGCCAAATTTATTTTTGGAATTTCCCCAAACGCGGTAGTTTTTGAAAAAAATTTATCTCAAATGAGCTCAAATCCGCCTATGCTGTGATCTTTTGCGCTTTATAGGCAAAGCGTAAATTTTATTCTCTGTAAACCATTGCGTTTTAGCTAGCGATGCGGTAAATTTTAATATGCAGCTTTTCAAAACAACAAAAATTCGGCGCGAAAGTTCATCTGCGGCACCAAATTTCACGCTCGAAAATCTAAAATTTACCGAGCAAAGCAGCGCGGTCAAATTTAGCTATAAATTTAAGAATATTGCCCAAAATCGCCGCCTACTCGTACGTCCGTCCCATTTCGAGCAGTTCGCCGAGCATCTCCCAGCCGCCGCGCACGGGCGCATCCTCGCCCGCATGATCCATTAGGCCGCGCGCCCCGCACTCTAGCAGCGAGAACGGATCGAAATTATACCAGCCATGCCCGCTTGGCGATACGATGCCGAAAAACTTGCTCTCATCCGCAAGCTGTCCGCTAGCATGCATCCTACTAAGCTCCGCTAGTTGAAATTTTATGACCTCCGCGGAATACGCAAGCCCGCCGTGCTTGCCTGCGGCCTCGAATTTCAGGGGCTCGTTCGTCTTTTGCTCCAAGGACCCGCCTCGCGCTGTTTTTGCAGAGACGCTGTCGCTTGCGGCGATAGAATTTTGCCCTTGTGTCTTGCTCTTGCCGTCTTTTAGCACGCCGTTCGTAGATTTTGCCTCGCTTGGCGCGGTTTTAAAATTTGCGGATCTGCTTTCGTCAAATTTTATCTCAAAGCCCTCCGGTAGGCAGCACATTATATCCGCTGCGGTTTTTGGCTCATCCGCCGAACGAAACGTATCGCCGCCCGCAGACCCATCTTTGCAGAAGTGCGCAAGCTCGGGCGCTCGCTCTATCTCAAACCACGCCTCGTTAGGCTCCACCCTCTCGCTCTCAAACGCCGCGCTTAGAATTTCAAGCATTAGCTCTGCGCTAAAGGGCTCGCCGCCGCGCGCTTCAAGCAGCCTCAAAAGCGCGAGTAGATATGCGTCCAGCTCCTTGTTTGCGGCTCGGCTTGCTTCAAATTTTTCCACCGTTTCGCAAACGGCGGCATAAAATTCTTCGTAGTTCAAATTTGCTCCTTTTTTTGTGGATCGATAGGCGGCTATAACGGGCTGTTCGGAGTGAAATTTAGCACAAATTAGCCCCTTGGCGTGCAGCAGCCCGTGCCTACGCACAATGTAGCAAAACTCCGCGCAAAGAGTTAGCGCCTGTAGCCGTAAATTTTTAAGCTTTGCTCGCCCGGCTCCATCTCAAATTTGCCCAGGCGCTCTAAATAGCGCGCTATGGCATCAAGGTCCTGGCTTTTGTGCTCGGGCGGTAGCAGTGCGCCACGGCTTGTAAAGTCATAAAATTTCGCAAATTCTATGTATTCTATCTCGGCGTAGAGGGTGGGCTTTTCGCTCGTCGTGAGGCGCTGCGAGATGTAGCCGTCGCGGATGCCTTGCGCGTAGTCTGCGGCGGGCAGGGCGAATCTGATCTCGTTTACACAGGAGCCGAAGAAATCATAGATCTCGCACTGCCTAGCGGGCGAGCCTTCGGCGCAGATAGCAGAAAAGAGCTTGCGCCATTTTGCGTCGCTCATAAAGCCGAAGCGAAACTCGGCTAGTTTTTTACCCAGCCGCGCTTTGTATTTTTCGTAGTGCCGCGGCGAGGCGAAAAGCTCCTCGAGGCGCGGTGCCATGCTATTTTACGATCTCGTTGTTTTCGCCTACTTGCACGATGCGGGGTCGGAATTTAGCCGCTTCATCCTCGCTCATCTGCGCGTAGGCTATGATGATGACGACGTCGCCGACGCAGACTTTGCGCGCAGCTGCGCCGTTTAGGCAGATCTCGCCTTTTTTCTCGCCGCGGATCACGTATGTAGCGAAACGCTCGCCGTTATTGACGTTTAGAATTTCGACTTTTTGAAACTCTCGCAAGCCCGCGGCTGCGATGAGTTCGGGTCCGATCGTGACCGAGCCCACGTAGTTGAGGTTGGCGTCCGTTACGCGCGCGCGGTGGATCTTTGAGCTAAGCATTTCGATCGTCATTTTCATCCTTTAAATTTTTGTGCGCCGCGACGAGCTCGCTTACGACCTGTTTGTCGCTGAAGGGGTGCTTCACGCCCTTGATCTCCTGATAGGTCTCGTCGCCCTTGCCCAAGATGACGATCGCTTCGCCGTTTTGCGCCATATCCAGAGCACGCGCGATCGCCTCTTTGCGATCCGCGATCTTTAAAATTTTATCTTTTCGGCGCATCCCGGCGCAAATTTGCTCGATGATCTCGTCCGGATCCTCACTGCGCGGGTTATCGCTCGTAACGATACAAAATTTAGCAAAGTGCTCAGCGACGGCGCCCATTTTCGGGCGCTTACTGCAGTCGCGATCGCCTCCCGCGCCGAAAACCGCGATGATCTCGCCGCTTGCACGCAGCGCGTTTAAAACCTTTTCGATGCCGTCTGGGGTATGAGCAAAATCGACGATCACAAGCGGGTTTTTATTTACGACCTGCACGCGACCCTCGACGCCGCCGAAGTTGCTAAGCGCCGCGGCGATCCTATCATCTGAGGCGGCGGTTAAAATTTTAATCGCACCGAAAGCGGCTAGGAGGTTGTAGAGGTTAAACTCCCCGACGAGTTCGCTTTGCAGCTGCGCCGTGCCGTGCGCCGTACGTATGAGCGCGTCGATGCCGCCCTTTAGCCCGTATCCGCTCACGCCGAAGCTCGCAGGGTTTTTGATACCGTAGGTAAGGGCGTTTGCGGGGTTAAATTTAATGTGTCCGTCGTCGGCATTTATAAGCTTTGGCGCGTCGTCTGCGAAAAACGAGCTTTTGACTGCGGCGTATTCTTGCATGCTGCCGTGATAATCGAGATGATCTTGGCTGAGATTAGTAAAAATTTTAAGCGCAAATTTTAGCCCCTGGGTGCGGTTCTGCGCGATCGCATGCGAGCTGACCTCCATCACGAAGTACTCGCATCCACGCTCGCTAGCCTCGCGAAGATAGTTCATCGTCTTTAAAACCGAGCTAGTCGTAAGCCCCTTCTCGTCGATGCGCTCGTCGTTTATGAAGGCGCCGCGCGTACCGCTTAAGCCGCAGCTAAAACCCAGATCTAGCAACGCCGAATAGATCGCCGCCGCGGTCGTCGTTTTGCCGTTGGTGCCCGTGATGCCTACGATTTTGATGTGCGGATTGATCGCCAAAAGCTTCTTTACTTGCGCGATGGAGATGATCTGTGCGCCTTTTTGCGACGCTTTGGGTTGGAATTTAGCGTTTGCGTCCGTGCGCATAAAAAAGCAGCCCGCCTCGCACTCGGCGGAGTTATCGGTGATGAAATTATTTTCTAGTCGTATTTTCATGATTTTTGATTTTTTGCATTAGCGCCTCGAAGCGCTGGTCCCCTGCGTACGCCGCCGCCGAGCTCTCGACGTAGTTTAGCCCCATCTCGTAGTAGCCGTTTTCTATCAAATTTTCTAAAAATTCTATCATTTCGCTCCTGCCCGAGATCGCGATTTTGGAGGAGAAGATTATCGATTCGAAGGCGTCTTTGAAGCCCTTTTGTCCGACCGCTCGCATAAAATCGGCATACGCGATGACGGGTATCTCCTCGCCGGGCTCTGTGTCCGCTTCGCGCGCGATCTTTTCGTTTATGGAGTTTAAAATTTTAAATAGCTCGCAGAGGTCGTTTTGGGGCTTTAAGCGGTAGAACTCAAACAGCATCGTCGCCTCGTCGCGATCGAGCTGTGCCGTTTGGCAAAGCTCGATCAAAAACAAAAGCTCCTCGCTTCCTTTTTGCTCATACGCGAGCGAAAAATACAGCTTCGCTAGCTCAAATTCGCCGTGCGAGAAAGCCTTTAAACCCTGCTTTTTATAGTTCAAACTCTTCGCCCTCGGGGACGTTTACGACGCAAAGCTCGGGGTGGATATCCATGCGAAGCTGGCGCTCGACGCCGTATTTTAGGGTCTGCGAGCTTGCCGCGCAGCCGTGGCAATGCCCGGTAAGGCGGACATATACGATGCCGTCTTTTATGCCTAAAAGCTGCATGTCGCCGCCGTCGTTTTGCAGCATCGGGCGGATCATATCGAGGCTGTCTTGCACCGGAGCTAGGAGCTCCTCATCGCTAAATGGGATCATTTGAAATTCCTTCCGTCGTATTTCGGCAATTATATCAAAAAGCGATAAAAAAAGGCTTATCGCGGGGCGAAATTTAGATGAAAATTCTATCGAGCTCTATCAGGCGCGGCGAAATTTTAAAATGTGGCTTCGGTCCGTCGGGATTAAATTTAGCCGGCCGGGGCGGGATGGTCGCAGGCACGATGAATAGCGCTTCGCAAGCAAGATCGGAGGCCGCATACATCGCCGCGATTGCGGCGTGGGATTTGGCGGCTTTAAATCCTTGGGGCAGGGCGCAGCGCGGATGAAATTTCGTGCGTTTTGCGAAACGCTTTACGCAGACTGCAGATAAAACGCTTGCGTTGTCTGCTCTTAAAATTCTAACGAAGCAGGCTTAGGCTGTTTGATTAGACGCGGTAGACGCAGTGCGGAATAAAATTTTAGCGATATGGGAGGATGCGGGCTTAATGCTCGGCGCGACCTTTGCGTCACGACTAAGCCAAAATAAGAATTTAGCGGTGCGGAGTTAAAATTTGGCGCGGCGGTTTCGTATGTCGCTCGGTACTTGCACCTAGGGCGTCATAAAAAAGCTCAGATCTTAGTATGGCGGTTTTTACTGCGGCTAGGTCAAGAAAAGATCCGAGCGGCGTATGTTTGAAACGGCGATACACTCTACGCGGGTTAGATGTCGATGAAAAGAGGAATTGCGCGTAAATTCCAAGCGCTGCCGCTATCGCGCGGGCGCTTGATCAGGGTAAAATTTCTATCGGCGTGCCGATTTTTACGTGCTCGAAAAGCTCGTCCATATCATCGTTGACGAGCGCTATGCAGCCCTCCGTCCAGTCGCCGAACGCCGCGATACTCTGCCCTAGGTAGCTAAATTTGTTCGGTAGCCCGTGGATTTTGATATCGCCGCCTGCGCTCTTGCCGAGGGATTTTGCGTGCGCTACGTCGGCTTTGTTCGGATAGGAGATGCCTAAATTTAGATGATACGCCGAGTTTGGATTTTTGCCGTTTATGGTGTAGTTGCCCTCCGGGGTTTTGCCGTCGCCTTGAACCTCTTTATGTCCTTCAGGCTCGCGTCCGAGGGCGATTTTGTAGCTTTTCGCGACGCCTTTTGAGGTCAAAATTTCAAGAATTCGTTTGGATTTATAGACGCGGATTTTGGAAATTTGCTCGCCGCTCAATGCCTGCTTTAGCGAAATTTCAGAATTGATCGTTTCGATATTTTTGTAGCTAAGATAGTTGTCCAATGCCCACGCTAGGCCCGCAGCAACGATAACAAGCGGGAGTAAAATTTTAAATTTCATAGAAGAAATTTCGGGAGTGATCCCGAAATTTTATTTGCTGATTAGCTCGATATAAGCCATCTCGGCAGCGTCGCCCTTGCGAAGGCGAGTTTTGATGATGCGAGTGTAGCCGCCGTTTACGCCTGCGTATTTTGGAGCGATCTCGGTGACTAGCTTATTTGTCGCAACCTTATCTTGAAGCGCTGTAAAAACAAATCTATGCGCCTCGCTATCGCCTTTGCGCGCGCGAGTGATCAGCTTTTCTACATAGCTTCTTAGCTCTTTGGCTTTAGGAAGCGTAGTCTCGATCTTGCCGCTCGTGACTATCGCGATAGTCAAATTCTTAAGCAGCGCGGCGCGGTGAGACGAGGTGCGCCCTAGCTTTCTATATCCGTGGTTATGTCTCATGTACTATCCTTCATTCTTTTGTTTTTGAATTTTTAACTCTTCGAGCTTGCGTTTTAGCTGCTCTTTTTTATCGCTAAGCTCTTGATTGCCGATAGGATAACCGATCTCCTCCATAACGGCCTTGATCTCCTCAAGCGATTTTTTGCCTAAATTTTTAAGGTCTTTAAGCTCGCTCTCCTCCATGATCGCAAGCTCGCCGATAAATCTAATATCCGCGCGATCCAGGCAGTTAAAGCTTCTGGCGCTCAAATTTAAATTTTCTACGTTCTCGAAAAGCTTAGCGTGCTCCCCGTTATTTGGGATCTGTCTGCCCAGCGTATCCGAAATGTCGATGTCTATAATGCCTTTGAAAACCGCCATTTGCTGATACATCGCTTCAAGCGCATTTTTGAATGCGTCTATGGCGCTTACCTGCCCGTCGGTCGTGATCGTAAAGACGATCTTTTCAAAATCGGGATTGTCCTCTACAAAGACGTTTTCGATGTCGTAAACGGCTTTAGTCACCGGCGTAAAAAACGCATCTAGCGCGATAAAATCGCCGTCCACGTAATCTCTGATCTCTTCGCTAGGTACGTATCCGATACCCTTTTCGACTACGAGCGTAAATTTAAGCTCGGCATCTTCGTTGATCGTCGCCAAATAGCCTTCTGGATTTACGATCTCTACGACGTCGTTAAGCAAATCTTTTCCGTAAATTTCTTTAGGACCTTTAAAGACGTATTCGACGACTTCTCTTTTGGAATCGCTTTTGATCTTAAATCTAAGTCCTTTTAAATTTATGATAAACGCCGCAACGTCCTCGAGCATGCCGCGCATGCTGTCGAATTCGTGGCTTACGCCTTCGATTTTAACCGCAGTCGGCGCAAAACCGACCGTGCTAGTATAAAGCAATCTCCTTAAAGGGTGAGCGAGCGTAACGGCGTATCCTGTTTCGAACGGATAAGCTATGATCTTAGCAACATTTTCGCTGACATTTTCGACCTTGATCTCGGTCGGCATATGAGCTGATGTTGTGATTTTTCTCATAATCTGCTCCTAATTACTTCGAGTAAAGCTCTACGATAAATCTTTCCTCGACAGGAATAACAACTTCTTCTCTCTCCGGAATTCTAGAAAAAATTCCGTATCTTTTCTCTTTTTCTACGTCTACCCACGCTACGATGCCGGTCTGTGCAGTAAGATCCAGCGCTCTTGAAATTTGCGGGTTATTTTTGCTCTTTTCGATCACTTCGATCTTTTGTCCTGCGCGAACGCTGTATGAAGGGATATCGACGCGCTTGCCGTCTACTAAAATGTGTCCATGCGTAACGAGCTGGCGCGCGAAGCGTCTAGTCGTAGCAAAGCCCATGCGGTAAACTACGTTATCTAGCCTCTGCTCTAAAAGCTGAACCAAGATCGCTCCGGTATTACCCTCTCTGCGAGCCGCTTCGGCAAATAGCCTGCGGAACTGCTTCTCGCTTACGCCGTACATAAATTTAGCCTTTTGTTTCTCGCGAAGCTGTGAGCCGTATTCGCTTAGTTTGGCGCGTCTTTGTCCGTGCTGACCCGGAGCGTAAGGGCGTTTTAAAAGCGCGCTCTTGCCCGCAAGCCTTCTCTCGCCTTTCATAAATAGATCGACGCCGAGCCTTCTTTCTAATTTTTCAACCGGTCCTGTATATCTAGCCATAAATTTCTCCTTTTATAATTACACGCGACGTCGTTTAGGCGGTCTGCAACCGTTGTGCGCAAGAGGAGTGATATCTTTGAAATACGTAACTTTAATCCCTTCTACGCTACCTACGCTTTTAACGGCAGTCTCGCGTCCGCTTCCCGGACCCTGAACCTTGACGCCTACCTCTTTGATGCCGTGCTCTTTGGCTTTGTTTAGCGCGTCCTCGACGGCTTGTTGCGCCGCATAAGGGGTGGATTTTTTGCTGCCTTTAAAATTTAAAGCGCCCGCACTGCTCCACGCGATCGCGTTGCCCATCTCGTCCGTTACGGTTATCATGGTGTTGTTAAACGTAGCGGAGATGTAAACTATGCCTTTGGCGATATTTTTTCTGACGGTTTTTTTCTTAACTACTTTTTTTTGTGCCATATCTCAATCCTTATTTAGCTGCCGCGCCGACGGTTTTGCGTTTGCCTTTTCTGGTTCTGGCGTTCGTTTTTGTTTTTTGACCGCGAACCGGAAGGCCCTTTCTGTGTCTTAAGCCGCGATAGCCGCCCAAGTCCATAAGCGCTTTTATATCCATAGCCACTTGTTTGCGAAGATCGCCTTCGACCATATAGTGCTCTTGGATCTCTTTTCTGATAGCGGCGGCTTCATCTTCGCTCAGATCGGCGACTCTTTTATCGTAAGAAATTCCTGCCGCATCGAGAATTTTTCTCGACGTAAATAAACCTATACCGTAGATATAAGTTAGTCCGTATTCAATCCTTTTTTTCTTTGGTAGATCTACACCTGCGATACGAGCCATAACTTATCCTTGTCTTTGTTTATGTTTTGGATTTTCACAAATAACGTGAACAACACCTTTGCGCTTGACAATTTTACATTTGTCGCACATTTTCTTAACGGATGGACGAACTTTCATTCCACTCTCCTAAAATTTTCTCCACTTTAAATGCAAACTGCACCTAGGTTTAATGAAATTTCAAAAGCGAAAGTATCAAACCAACTGTTTTCAAAATAGTGGGGATTTTGAAAACACTTCTTCCTACAGTTTAGTCGCAAAATCGCGAGTATATCTAAATTTAACTTTATCCTTACTTATAGCGGTAGGTGATCCTGCCTTTATCGAGGCTGTACGGGGTCAGCTCAACTTTTACGCGATCGCCGGGCATTATCTTGATGTAGTGCATCCGCATCTTGCCAGCGATATGACATAAAATCACGTGCTTGTTGTCTAGCTCGACCTTAAAAGTCGCGTTCGGCAGCGCTTCTATGACGTTGCCGTCGATCTCTATGACGTCGTCTTTTGCCACAAATTCTCCTTTCTTTTAAATTTAAAAAGGGCGATTATATAGAATTTAAAATTTTAAACAGCTTAAAAGAAATTTAAAATAAGCAAAATTTCAGATTTATTTCGCTATGCGCAGTATTTTGCAAAAGCAAGGCGGCGCACTTTTTAAAATTTTAGTATAATGGCTCAAAAATTTTAAAGGAAAAACATGAAATGGCAAGACGGCAGACGAAGCTCAAACGTGGAGGATGACCGCGCAAGCAGCATGCGCACGAGCTCGGGCTCGCTTGGGATGCTGATTCCGATCATCAGGTTTTTGCTCGGCTCGAAGATCGGGCGCATAGTGCTCGTAATCGGTGCGGTGGCGTATTTTATGGGCTACAACCCTTTGGCGCTTTTAGACGGGGGCGCTAGCGTGCAGAGAGAGCCGACGGACAGCCCGCAGGAGCAGGAAAAGCTCGCCTTCGTCTCGGCAGTGCTGGCTCAAACCGAGGACGTCTGGGGCGAGATATTTAAAAGCGTGGGCGCGCGCTACGAGGAGCCCGGCTTGCGGCTCTTTCGCGATCAAATCGCAAGCGGCTGCGGCTTTGCGAGCGCGCAGACGGGACCTTTTTATTGCCCGAGGGACCGCAAAATTTATCTGGATCTCGGTTTTTTCGACGAGCTTGCGAACAAATACAAAGCGGGCGGCGACTTCGCGCAGGCCTACGTCATCGCGCACGAAGTAGGGCATCACGTTCAAAATTTAATCGGTACGCTGGAGCAGGTTAGCACTCTTAAAAGGCGCGCTCGCAGCGAAGCTGAGCAAAACGCGCTTCAGGTCAAAGTCGAGCTACAGGCGGACTGCTACGCGGGGGTTTGGGCGCATTATCTCGCAAAAACAGGGCGCGTGCTGGAGGCGGGCGACATCGACGAGGCGCTAAATGCCGCCAGTGCGATCGGCGACGATACGTTGCAGCGTAAATTTAGCGGTCGCGTCGTGCCCGATTCCTTCACGCACGGCACCTCGGCGCAGCGCAAAGAGTGGTTTAAAAGAGGCTTAGCAGGCGGAAACCTAAAAGCCTGCTCGTTTGAGCCGTAAAATGGAGACTTTAAGTTCGTAAATTCTGCCATCTAAAATCGCCGTCTCGCGTTTGAGCCGTAAGGCGCGGGCTTTGAGTTAACTTGCGGGCTAGATCAAGGGCGGTTTAAATTTTAAAATTTAACGCCGAGTTTGGAGGCAGAATTTTAGAATTTTAATAATCGGCGATAAAAAGTTCGGACGGCGTGTTCGGTTAGTGCGGTGACGGCTTGTTTGAGCGCAGTCGACTACGGCGCAAGAAACTAAAATTTATACGTTAAAATTTATGGAGGCGAAAATGAATAAAATAACCTGCATCTGCCTAGGCGTGCGAAGCATGCAAAGGGCGCTGAAATTTTATCGCGACGGCCTAGGTTACGAGACGGATTGCAAAGAGGACAACCCGCCCGTGTGCTTTTTCAATACGCCGGGAACCAAATTTGAGCTCTACCCGCTAGACGCGCTGGCTCGAGATATCGACGAAAATAATCCGCCAAAAGGAAGTGGATTTGCCGGCATCACGCTAGCCTATAACGTAAAAAACAAAGAGGACGTGGGTAGCGTCATAGAGCTAGTAAAAAAGGCGGGCGGAACCATCGTCAAGGAGCCCCAAGATGCGTTTTGGGGCGGATATCACGCGTATTTTGCCGATCCGGACGGATACTACTGGGAGGTGGTTTGGGGCCCGGTTTTAAATTTGACGAGGACGGGCTGCTCAAATTTTAGATCAAAATTTTGCGGCTAAGGCTTGTTCGGAGGCGCCGAAGCCTTTGGCCTAAGCGCGTAAAATTTAAACTCAAAATTTTATTGCAAATCATCGGGCGGGTTTTTGGCTCGTATAATTTGCGGCGCCGTTTTTTTCCGCACTTTTCTCTAAACATCAAGCGAAATTTTACTCTCCGATATTATCCGCGGCGCGGATTTTGCGCGAGGTTAAGATTTGTGTATCGCACCCCGTCACGCTGTTTTACTCGCGCTCGTAGTACCGCTTTGCTCGTATCGCATGCCGCTACGCAAAACAAGAAAGCGGATATTTTGCGGCGTTTTTGTCCGTGAGTGCGGCAAGGAAAAGAGCGATAAATTCCCCAAAGCTTTGCGCGATGACCGGGGCATCCTCGTAGATCGGTTCCGCGCCGAATACGATCTTGCCCGCGTCCGCGCCCTGTGTGAGGATGCCCGCGAAGCAGCGCTCGCCTCTGACTGAAAACAAAAACGGCAAGCACCCGCTCCAAAATGCGCTCACGGCGGCTCTTTGCGCATCGTTAGCCGCGCACTCCAGGCTGTCTTTTTCAAAATCTCCGTAGCGAAATTCCGCCTCGTCCGCGCTTGGCGACGCATAATCCCGAGCAGACACGAACCAAACGGCGTCTGCAGCGTCATGCAAAGTCTCAAAAGAGCAAACGAAGCGGTAAAAATTTTCGCTTAAATTTTTAAATCTGCCGCCCAAAAATTCACTTTGCGGCGGGCAAATTTCATCCCTACGCCGTATCTGCCAGCCGTTTTGCGCCAGCGCGTCCACAAGTTCGTCAAAAATCATCTCGCCTCCTTTAATTTGGCGCTGATTATAGCATTTTACTCGGCGCAGCGGCTAAATTTATAAAATTTTGCCTGTCCACCGCGCATAAAAAGAGAAATTTTGCGCGAAATTTTATAAATTCGGCTAAAAATAAAATGACGTTTCCAAATCGCCGCTAAATTTGGGCTCAGCAGAAGGCGTAAGCCGCAAATGAAAAACGGGCGTATCGCTTAAGATAGGCGTATCGTCGCGGGGAGCGGGCGCGCCGCTAAAATTTGCGCCTCGGTATCCGCCCAGAATTTCCAGGCTGTACCGACCGCGCTTTAGCTTAAAGCTTAAGCTGTTTTGCTCGCTAATGCAGCTCATATCTTTAAAATAGCCGATACCTACGATCTTTAGCGTGCCCGAGGAGTGAAAGACCCAGCCGCGAGAGATGATTTTCGCTTCGTTTTGTGCGAATATCTCCTCATCCGCCTCGCTCACGGTAACCGCAAAATCGTAATAATCGCTGCGGACGCTCGATATCGGCACTGCGATGCCCTCTTCTGTAACCGCGCCCCCATGCTCAGTCTGCGTAAAATAAGCAAGAACGTCGCCGCTCGCAAGCCCGCGCTCATCCAGATAGCGCGCGAGCAGCGCGGGCTCGTATATCACGAAGCCGCCCAGCTCGGAGAAAATTTGCCTTTTCATTCGCACCTTTCTTTGATCGCCGTGCGCGTCGTACGCAGAAATTTTACCGCTCATTTGCCTTCTTTGTTTTTGTTTTGCAGCGCGGATAAAATTTTATCACCGTACTCGCGGTAGGCTAAATTTTATCCCCGCGATCGCGCCGAGAATGAAATTTGAGCCCATTTCGCGCTCAAATTTTACAGCCCGCGGCTTTTCCAGCCGCCGCTCATACCTTGGCACTTATCTACGAGCCAGCGCCCGTCCTTGCGCACGAGCAGGAAGCGACGTGCAAAGCCGTGTTCGTCCTTGGCGTAGATGTAAATTTTATTTTTGCTCTCGCATTCGGCGTCCGTTAGCTCGTATCCGCCGTAGGTGCCGCCCTCCATCATCGAAAACGAAATACCCTCGGGGCGAAAGCCGCTGCGCCTAACGGGCGTGCAGTAGCGCGCAAATAGCTCGTCGCATCTGCGCTGCACATCGCCGTCATCCGCGTCGTCAATTCGCGAAGCGGCAAATTTCTCCCATTTGCTCATCGCCGCGAAAAATTTTAAAAGCACACTCCGCGCCGCCGCCAGGTCATCTGGATCAAGCTTCTTTTTGCTCTTTGCAGCATCTCTTTGCGCCTGCTCGAATTCCGCGATCTGCTCCTTGTTAAAGCGTCCGCCGTCTAGATAAAACTGGATTTTCGTATCCGCCACGGCTAGCAGCCCCGTAAAGCTCACGCGCGAATTGACCAGGCGCAGCGATTTTAGCTTCGGGATTTGCACGATCGCTTTTAGCCCCTCGTCCGTGATGCTGACGTTTTCGATACCGATGTGTTCGAGCTTGGCGTGCGCCGCAAAGTATCTAAAACCCTCGCCGCTTATCTTGTCGCTATCTTGCAAAAACAGATACGCAAGCTTCGGCAGCGCGGCTAGATGCTGTAGTGCCGCGTCCGTAATCGCCGTGGCTATAAAGCCCATATTTACGAGGCTTTTTACCTCACAGATGCGGCGCACCATCTCATCGGTAAGTGCTACGTTTTCGTAGTGATGGCCTTTGCAGTAGCGCTCGCTAACCGCATCCAGAGCCTCCTGCATCGTGATCTGTCTCATCATCTATCCTTTAAATTTGATTTTAAAATTTTAGTGAAATTTTATGATTTACGCAAGGCGCTGAAATTTACGCGCGGATTTGCACGCTGCCGATGTGTTTTAAGACGCCGCGCCGACAAGCGCTAAATTTCAGCTGCCGTCCACTCGTCTAAAATTTTACTAAAATCCTCTATCATCGCGGCGAAATCATACTCAAGCTTGCTTTGTTTTTGCGCGATCTGCTTCAGCGCCGTCAAAAAATACTCGCCCATCTTTCGCTTTTGCTCCATGGGCGCTAGCTCGCTAAACTCGCGCTCGAAATGTATCAGCGCGCCCGTTTTGCCCGTGCTTTTTCTAAACGGCGAATACTCAAAACGGTTCCGCAGATAGTAACCGCCCGCGCGCCTCTGCTCCTCGCTCATCATTTCGTGTATCAGCTCCCAGGCGCGCTGCGAGCTTAGGCGCGGCTTATCGGGCGCGATGATGTAGTTTGTTTTGCAGCCGTGATCCGAGAAGCTAAATGCGCACGATAGCTTGATGTAGTTGATCGCGCAGCCGTAAATTTTAGGGCGCATTTTGGCGTCAAGCGCCGATTGTAGATCCTCAAATAGGCTTTCTATCACGGCGCGCGAGCTCTCGTAGCAGTTACTGATAGCGCGCGTGATGCGGATGGGATTTTTAGCTATCCAGTTGCGCTGGCTGTTTAGCTTGAGGTCCAAAATCTCCTCTTTTACGGGGCGTGCGAGCGTTTTGCCCGCCGTATCCGGGCCGGCGTGAAAGATAGTGTCGCCGTCTTGCATCGTAAGCCCCGTTTTGCGCTTTGACCAATATGCCTCGACGAAGCGCGGCTCGCCGTGCGCATTTAAAAAATAGGTCGCGGGCTGCCCGTTGTAAAATTTCCCGCGCAGCGCCTCTAGGCTCTCGCGCTCGCCCCAGCCTACGATCGCTAGGCATTCGCAAATTTTAACGGCCCTGTTCCACTCGCTAGCGTTTTTATAAAAGGCGTAGCGGTCAAATTCGCCCAGCAGCCGCTCGCGAATTAAAATTTGATCCTGGGCGCGCAGAAAAATTTCTAGTTCGGCGAGGTTTTCTATTTTGTAAATTCGCTCTAAAATTTCGTTCATTTTCGACCCTTAATTTGCGTTCGCAGCGTAAAATTGCCTCCGAGTTTTACGGCTCGCCGCTTTAAAAATTATATTAAATTTAATGAAATTTAGACTTAATGCGGCCGCAGCGTTTCATCGTGCACATGCCGATCAAAGGCGCACCGGAGCGCAAAATAACGCAGAGATGAACGGTGCGAAGTGGCGAAGCAGATCCGCCGCGTCCATACGGAGGATCTGCTTCGGTAAAATTTAAGCGAGTTGCTAGCTTAAAGGATTTGTAAGCTCTACAATTTCGGCCTTGCCGTCTTTGTACGTGAGCGCAAATATGCTATCGCCCTTTATCGCCATGCCCGAGACGTCGCCGATCTGCGGCATCGCGTAAGCGTCGATAATCTTCGCTTCCGCAAGATCGATTACGAGCAGAGTATTGTAGTTTTTGGAATACGCTAGGAATTTGCCGCCCGTTATATCGCCTGCAGTGACGTAGTAGTCTTTTATGTCGCGTCCTTGTTTTAGAGCGATCCCTGCAGTGACGACGCTCTCGCCGCTAAGCATGTTGTCTTTAGTATCTACTTTGATGAGGATAATATTTTTGACGCGCTCATTCGGCACCGAGAGCGAATACATAAATCTGCTCTGCGGGTCTTTCGCAAGCGTTAGGATGTATTGTTTTTTGGCTCGTATCGTTAGCATGACGGGGCGATTCTGCTTCCAAGGCATCTCAAGTCCGCCCGTCGTTTCGCGCAGCGTGACCCACTCTTTATATGGATCGATCTTGTCTTTTTCTACGCGTTTTACGGCGAAGATCGTTTTGTTAAATCCCGTCGTTACGAGCATTCCGTCCACGAAGGTAGAGGCTACGGGCTGTTTAAAATTTCTACCGTTCGGAGTATCTACGATAGCGTGCGCGGTTACTTTGAAATTTGCGTCGGTGAAATACACGCCGCCTGCGGTGTTTGAGATGCCGAAGCTATCGGTCGCCGGATCGTATGCGATGCCGGAAGCCGAGCCCTTGCCGAAAATTCCTTTTGCCTCAAACGGAAGCGGGAAGCTGTTTTTGACGCTCGGTGCCGGCTTAAGCTCCTCAAACGCGCCGCTTGCGGGGTCTGAGTTAAATTTAACGCTCTTCTCGCTCGGCTCGCTTGCGATAAACGGCCTTTCGACGACGTCGGCGGCTACGAAAGAAAATGGCCTCGATAGTCCCTTCCACGTCTTGGTAGTCCATGTGTTCTTTAAGCTCAAGCGCTCCGGATCGCTCTTGCCGCTGAAAGGCGGTACGCCTGCGGAGATGACGGCTTGGACGGCATTTGAGAGTATGACGAGCAGGCTCGCTATTACGACGAAGGTCGCATAAGCGCTAAGCGGCTTGACGCGCGTGTCTTTTCGCGATAGATCCGCCGCTACGTCTTTGTCTTTGGCAAAAAGCATCATCAGCCCCATCGCCACTACGACGACCCAATAGACTAAAATGCCCCACGTATAGGTGTGTGCGCCGAATATGTCGCCGCCAAAGCCCATGCCGACGTCCCTCCAGATGATACCGCTTGAGTGTCGCAGCGTCATAAACAGTCCGTAGGCTGCGCCGATTAGCACTGCGGCTACGTAGCGCGCCTTTAAGCCGTAGCGCAGTATCAAAATGCCCGCGACGCCTACGACGACCATTCCCATTCGCTCCCACCAGCACAGCGTGCACGGACCTTCGCCTATGATGTAGCCCAGATAGATATTCGCCACTCCGACGGGTATGGCGAGCACGAGTAGGACCGCCGTAGCCATTACGAAATTAAAATTTTTCTCGTTAAAAAAGCTCATTCATGCCTCCTAATACGCAGCGTGCGGCAGCAGCGACGACCAGCTGGCGATAAAAAACATTATGAAGCAGATCGCCGTCCCCACGGCGAATGCACCGAATGCTAGGTTTTCTTTCTCCGGCTTTTTCCATGCGATGAAAACGGCTAGAGCAAGAACTGTCTCTTATACACATCTGACGCT
>CAUUKU010000008.1:0-37363 GCA_963545665.1 uncultured Campylobacter sp.
ATAAATAAACACCTAAATTTATGCCGCGCGGGCGAAATTTAAATCCCAAATTCAACTAAAATTTTATAAAATTCCGCCTAAATTTTAAAGCTTAGGCGGACGTTTTGAAAAAACTGATTTTAGTTACTTGTATTTGGGCTTTTAGCTTCTCTCTGATAGGCGAGTTTTTGCGCGGCATAGACAGCGCGTATTTGGCGTTTTCGCGCGTATCGTTGGCGCTAATTTGCTTTGTGCCGTTTATGAAATTTCGTGGCGTAAATCCCGCTCTGGCGCTTAAAATTTGCGCCGTGGGCGCCGTGCAGATCGGCGTGATGTATATCTTCTACTACCGCAGCTTTGCGTATTTGAAGGTCTATGAAGTGGCGCTTTTTACGATATTTACTCCGTTTTACGTGACGCTGCTTTACGACGCGCTTAAGCTTAGATTTCGCGCGCTATATCTTTTCAGCGTCGCAGTCGCGGTGCTGGGGGCTTTGGTGATAAAATTCGGCGCGATAAATTCCGAGTTTTTGACGGGCTTCTTGCTCGTGCAGGGCGCAAATTTATGCTTCGGACTCGGACAGAGCGCGTATAAATTTATGCTGGAGCGCCACGGCTTTAGCGAGCAGAAGGAGCTTTTCGGCTACTTTTTTGCGGGGGCCACCGCGGTTACGGCGATTGCCGCGATCGTGCTCGGAGATTTTTCTAAATTTAATCCCAGCTTCTCGCAGGGTGCGGTGATCGTGTATCTGGGTACTGTCGCAAGCGCTCTGGGATATTTTTTGTGGAACAAAGGCGCGTGCGAGGTCGATAGCGGCGTGCTTGCGATTATGAATAACGCGCTCATTCCCGCAGCGATCGTCGTAAATTTGGTATTTTGGCAAAAAGACGTCGATCTAGCGCGCCTGCTTGCGGGCTCGGCGCTGATCTGCGTTTCGCTAATTTTACATAAAAAGATCATGAAATTTTACGCCGTGCGAGAAATAAGCGCCTAGGCTTAACTAAAAATTTATATTTTTTCTATAAAATCGACCACTATTTTAATTTGCAAAGTCGAGAAATGAAAAATTTTTTCAAATTTATAATTGCGGCTGCGATCATAGGCGTCGCGGCGTATTTTATTTACGATCATTTTTTTAAGAGCGTAGCGATACCCAAGGCTCTTACTACGAGGCTTGAGAAGGGCGATATCAGAGGCACGGTGACGGCTGCGGGCGAGGTTTATGCTAGAGATCTGGTTGACGTGGGCGCGCAGGTAAGCGGTCAGATCAAAAAGCTCTACGTCAAAGTGGGCGATATCGTAAAAAAAGGCGATATGATCGCACAGATCGATTCCGTCACTCAAGAAAACGAGATCGCGCAGCAAAAGGCACAGCTTCTGATCCACGAAGCAAATTTAGCTTCGGCAAAGATCGCCGCGGAAAACGCCAAAACGCAGTATAACCGCGAACTGCAGCTGTATAAAAGAAACGCCGCTTCTAAAGAGGCGGTAGAAAATGCCAAAAATAGCGCCGCTTTAAAAGAGGCCGAGCAGAAGCAGATCGAGGCGCAGATCGAGCAGACGAAACTTCAGCTAAGCACTGCGGAGACGAATTTCGGCTACACTAAAATCACGGCTCCGATAAGCGGCACGGTAGTTTCCGTCCCCGTCGAGGAGGGCAAGACGGTAAATTCCAACCAAACGACGCCCACGATCGTAAAGATTGCCGATCTAAGCAAGATGGAGATCAAGATGCAGATCGCAGAGGGCGATATATCTAAAATCAAGATCGGAATGGACGTAGAATACTCCATACTATCGGATCTAGACAATATCAAAAAGGCTAAAATTTACAAGATCGACCCGGGCCTTACTACGCTTAGCGACGGGACGTACGATAAGACCTCTAGCGGCTCTTCATCCTCCAGCAGTAGCGACAGTGCGGTATATTTTTACGCAAAGATGCTCGTAGATAACGCGGGGAATTTTTTAAAGATCGGTATGACTACCGAAAACAACATAATCGTAAGCGAAGCGAACAATACGAGCTACCTGCCCACCTCCGTTATCAAGCGCGATGCGGGGGGCGATTACGTCACGGTGCTTAGCGGCGCTCAGCCCGAGCAGCGATACGTAAAAACCGGCGTCAGCGATGATTTGAATACCGAAATTTTAAGCGGGCTCGACGAGAAGGACGAAGTGCTCATCGCCGACGGAAAAGCCGCGCCGTCTATCGAAGACGGGGTGCCGATTATATTTTAGTAAATTTGACGGTGCGAAGATGTTGGAATTTAGCGGTATAAACAAAAAATTTATCCTCGGCGATAACGAAATCCACGTCCTAAGAGATATAAATTTGCGCATCGAGGCGGGCGAGTTTATATCCATCATCGGGCAATCTGGAAGCGGAAAATCCACGCTGATGAACATAATCGGCTGTATCGATACGCCGAGCAGCGGAAGCTACAAAATCGAAGGCCGCGAAGTCGTAAACCTTAGCAGCGACGAGCTTGCTATGCTTAGAAGCAAAAAATTCGGCTTTGTTTTTCAAAAATACAATCTCATCGCTACGATGGACGCGACCGCAAACGTCTCGCTACCTGCGGTGTATGCGGGCGTAGGAGCGAGCGAGCGGAACAAGCGCGCGGTAGAAATTTTAAACAAGCTGGAGCTTAGCGACCGCACTAGGAGCCTGCCGAGCAAGCTTAGCGGCGGGCAGCAGCAGCGCGTAAGTATCGCCCGCGCCCTGATAAACGGCGGCGAAGTGATTTTAGCAGACGAGCCTACCGGCGCGCTCGATAGCAAAAGCGGCGAGACGGTGATGGAAATTTTAACGGCGCTGCACGAGGAGGGCCACACCATCATCATAGTCACGCACGATGCGCATATTGCGGAATTTGCAGATCGCATCATCGAGATCAAAGACGGTAAAATTTTAAGCGACCGCAGGAAAGCTAAGCGCGTTTTTGAGCTCAAAAAGGAGCCGCTTAAGACGAAAAATTCCTTCATCTTACATAAAGATCAGCTCATCGAAAGCTTTAAAATGTCGGTTAGCGCGATATTTTCGCATAAACTACGATCGATTTTGACGATGCTAGGCATCATCATCGGCATCGCCTCGGTTATCTGCGTAGTGGCCTTGGGTAAGGGCTCGGAGGAGAAAATTTTATCCGAGATCAGCGAGATCGGCACCAATACGATCGATATTTTCCCGGGTAAAAATTTCGGCGACGTGCGAGCGGGCTTTGTAAGCACGCTTACGATAAACGATTCTGCGGTCTTAGCGCGCCAGCCATATGTCGATTACGCTACGCCCAACGCCTCCGCAAGCGGTATGATAACCTATGCAAATTTAAACTCCAGAGGCCTTTTGCGCGGCGGCAGCGTCCATTCCCTAGCCGTTAACGGCATACAGATCAAAGAGGGCAGAAATTTCAGCGAGAGCGATATTAAAAATTCGCAATCTGTAGTCATCATCGATCCGAATACTAAAAAAACCTTCTTTAAAAATACGAACCCTATCGGCAAAACGATCTTCTTTTTGGGCAGGCCGCTTAAGGTTATCGGCGTTACGGGCAGGGACAAAAATGTCTTTGGAAGCAGCGAGAGTTTAAGAATTTACGCGCCGTATTCGACCGTGATGAACAAAATCAGCGGCGAGCGAAAGATCAGCTCCATCACCGTCAAAATAAAAGACGACGTCGATGCGCACATAGCCGAGGAGAGCCTTACGCAACTGCTTATCCAAAGGCACAAGACGAAAGACTTTCACACTTTGAATTCCGATACGATCAAAAGGACCATACAAAGCACCACTAGCACGATGACGATTTTGATCTCATCGATCGCGGTGATCTCGCTCGTCGTGGGCGGCATCGGCGTGATGAATATCATGCTCGTAAGCGTCACGGAGCGCACGCGCGAGATCGGTATCAGAATGGCGATCGGCGCGAAGCAATCCAACATCTTGCAGCAGTTTTTGATAGAGGCGATCTTGCTTTGCTCGCTGGGAGGGGCCTTGGGAATTTTAACGGCGCTTTTGATCGGATACGGTTTTAACGGGCTAAGCCCCGATTTTACGATGAAATTTAGCACCGCGCCGTTTGTGATCGCATTCGTCGCATCCTCGGCGATCGGTATAATTTTTGGTTATTTGCCGGCAAGAAACGCTAGCAAATTAAACCCGATAGACGCATTAGCGCAGGAATGATAGGAGTAAAGATGATAAATTCCAAAGTGATTTTAAGCGGCTTTTTGGCCGTTTGGATTTGCGGCTGCGCCTCGAATCAAAGCGAGGTCAAATACGAACCGACGGAGAAATTTAAAGACGAAAACGCTAGCTACGAGATCGATCCGCTTTGGTATAAAAAATATAACGAGTCGTATCTAAATAAGCTCGTAGATCAGGCGCTTGCGAACAATTACGATCTAAAAACCGCGGCTCTTAACGTGGAGAGCGCTTATGCAAATCTAGGGCTAAATCGCGCGGATCTTTTTCCTACGCTAAACAGCTCGTGGAACGGCGGCGCGAGGCGCGACATAAGCACTAGCGATAATTGGAGCAAAACCTACAGCTCTGGTTTTAACGTCAGCTACGAGCTTGATCTTTTCGGTAAAATTCGATCCTCCGTAAGCGCGAATGAATGGAGCGCGAGGGCCAGCGAGTTTGATTTAGAAAACGCGCGTCTTACGCTGATAAATTCCGTCGTAAGCGGATATTTTGAGATGCTGTATCTAAACGACTCGCTGAAATGGACGAGACAAAGCCTAAACGATTATCGCGAGATAGAGCGGATTGTAAAGGCCAAATACGACTACGGCAAGTCCGAGCAGCTCGACTACAGACAGATCCAAAATAGCATCTTAGGGCTTCAAAATAAAATTTTAGATATCCAAAAAAATATCGAAGAAAATAGAAAATATATGAGAAATTTGATCTCGTCAAGTATGCAGTTTAACGACAACACCAACTCCATAAGCTCGATCAAATTTCAAGGCGTCGATCTAGCCGTGCCGTACACCGCGCTATCCAATCGTCCCGATATCCGCGCGGCGATCTCGCGGTTAAATTCCAGCTTTTACGACGAACAGACCGCGCGGTTAAATTTCTTCCCTAGCATAAATTTAGGCGCGGGACTAAACAGCGCGCAGAGCTCGCGCGCCGACGATAGCTTTAAGCTAAATTTCTTAAGCGGCAACGTAAGCATCAGCCTGCCGTTTTTGGACTACGCGCGCCTTGAAAACCGTCTTAAAATTTCAGAGATCGACTTTCGCAAAAACGTAGTAAATTACGAGCGCACGCTATCTACCGCGACGAATGAGGTTTTAAATTTGTATCGAATTTACGAGATAAATCGAGCTAGCCTTAAAAATTTAAGCGCTGCATACGACGAGAAGGCGCGTATCGCCGATCTTTACGCTGCGAAGTACGAAGCGGGCTCAAGCGAGCTAAAAGATATGCTCGAAGCGCGCACGGACGCGGTGGACGCAAAGATTAACGAGCTAAATCAAAAATATCTGACGCTGCAAAACGAAGCGGCGATCTATCGCGCGATGGCGGGTAAATTTAGACGAAAATGAAAAATTTTTTGATATTTTTGCTACTTTGCGGCGCGATATTTGCGACAGCACGCGAATACGCTCCGCAAAGTAGCGGCTTTGAAAATAATCGAGATGAAATTTTACAAAATCGCCGCAAGATCGAAGCGGAGGCAAAAGAGCTGCAAGAACGTATGAGCGGCGATGCTTCCGCGCGCGATCGGGGCTCCTGCTCGCAAAATTCCGCCAAAGGGCAAAAAATGGAAGATATACGCAAACAAAACGAACGGACACAACGAGAGCTGCGAGAGCGCGAGCGCAAGCTGCAAAGCGGTCAAAAAAGGCGCTAAATATCCCGCTTGTTTATCGCTTTTTAAGTAAAATTTATATAAAATTTCCGCTTTACATTTTCTTTAAGGAACAGTTATGAAAAGAACATATCAACCGCACAATACCCCAAAAAAGCGCACCCACGGCTTTCGCGTTCGTATGAAAACCAAAAACGGTCGCAGAGTTTTAAGCGCAAGACGCGCTAAGGGCAGAAGAAGATTGGCTGCGTAGGCGAGTTCGCTGCGATAAGCGAGAGCAGGGTTTTTTCGGAGGTTTATAAAAGCGGGGCGAAGTGGCATTGCGAATGCGCAGTCGTCTATTTTCTGGCGAGCGAACAACGCAGATTTAGCGCGGTCGCGAGTAAAAAAATAGGCAACGCAGTCGTGCGAAATCGCGCCAAAAGGCTTCTGCGCGCGGCATTTTATAACCAACGAGGCGCCCTTGCTAGCGGCATTTTTATACTGATCGCAAAAAAACGGATCTTAGATATGAGTTTTAGCGAGCTGGAGCGAAATTTGAAATGGGCGCTTAGAAAGATCGGTGCGACAAAATGAAGGAATTTTTTATAGCGGCGATAAGGCTTTATCGTAGGTTCGTCTCGCCCGCGCTTCCGAACTGCTGTCGCTACTATCCGAGCTGCTCGGAATATGCGCTTTACGAGTTTAAATTTAACGGCGTGTTTCGCGCGCTTTGGGCTACGACGAGTAGAATTTTAAGATGTAACCCGCTGTTTAAAGGCGGCATAGACCATCCGATAATCGCGCGAAATTTTAAATTTTGCGTATTTTCAAAGAGTTGCGAGGCGTGCGGGAGCGCATGCGTGAAATTTAAGCTTTGGTTTATACCATATAAAAAAAATAGATACTACATCATACGGCTAGGAGACAAATAGTGCTAGATAAACTACCTCAATCAAAACGCCTCGCCATCGCGGTGGCGCTCGCGCTTATATTTTTCGTCGCTTACGATCATTTTTATTTATCAAAAATTCGCGCTGCGATGGAGGCGAACGCGACTGCGGCGCAAAGCGTGCAAAGATCCGCCGCCAAGTCCGCTCCGCAAACAAGCTCTGCAGACGGCGTAAGCGCACAGGGCGCGGGCGCGCCGCCGAGTACGGCGAGTGCCGCCTCTGTGCCGTTGGTGCGCGTGAGCGGCAAGGAAGCAAATTTTACGATCGACGGGCTCGGACGTATCGATTCTTACGTTTTAAACGAGTCCAAATTTAAAGACGAAGAGGGTAGGTATATAAATCTGATCGACAAGGTCCATGCCGCGCTGCCGCTTGAGATACGCTTCGAGGATGCAGCGCTGAATGCAAAGGCTTTCTCTACCCCTTATAGGGCCTCTGCCGCGACGCTAGATCTTAGCAGCGGCGAAAAGAGCGTCGTTTTGACGCAGGATTTAGGCGAGCTTGCGATAAGTAAAAATTTAACCTTCTATCCGAACGGCAGCTACAAGCTAGACGTGAAACTGAGCAAAAACGCGGCGTATTTCATAACCCCCGGCTCGCGACCGAACGTAGTCGTCGATAGCTACACCATCCACGGCGTCGTGGTTATGAAGGACGACGAGAAGCTAGAAATTTTTGAAGACGGCGACGTTAAAGATAATGAAAAAATCGCGAAGGCGCTCTTTGCGGCGGCTTCGGATAGGTATTATACGACGCTGTTTTACGGGCAGGGGCTGGATGCCACCGTGACCGATAGCGATAAAATTTCACAGGTTTTTATTAGATCAAACGGCGAGTTTAGCGCGGCAGGATACATCGGACCGAAGGATTATGAAATTTTAAATTCTATCGATCCTAAGCTTACTAAAGTGATCGAATACGGCTGGTTTACCTTCATCGCCCGCCCGATGTTTAATTTCCTAAACTGGCTGCACGGCTATATCGGCAACTGGGGTTGGTCGATCGTCGTGCTTACGCTCATCATCCGTTTGATTTTATTCCCGCTAAGCTACAAGGGAATGCTGTCGATGAATAAGCTAAAAGAGCTCACGCCTAAGATGAAGGAGCTTCAGGAAAAATACAAGGACGATAAGCAAAAGCTGCAGATGCATATGATGGATCTATATAAGAAAAACGGCGCCAATCCGATGGGCGGCTGCTTGCCGATTTTACTTCAGATTCCTGTATTTTTCGCGATCTACCGCGTGCTGCTTAATGCGATCGAGCTAAAGGGCGCGGAGTGGGCGCTATGGATCCACGATCTGTCGCTTAAGGATCCTTACTATATCCTGCCGATTACGATGGGAATTTTGATGTTTTTGCAGCAGAAGATCACGCCGACTACGTTTACCGATCCGATGCAAGAAAAGGTGATGAAATTTTTGCCGTTAATTTTTACCGTTTTCTTTTTGGCGTTTCCCGCAGGCCTTACGCTTTATTGGACGATCAACAACACGGCATCGATAATTCAACAATACGTTATAAATAGGATGTTTGAAAAACATAAAAGATTAGCGGCGGAGAAACATAATGAAAATAGAAGCTGAAAATTTAAAAGATGCCTACAACAAGGCTGCCGATGAGCTAGGCTGCTCGGTGACGCAACTTAACGTGCGCGTCCTGCAACACCCAAGCGGCGGATTTTTGGGTTTTTTTAAGAAAAATGCCATCATTGAAGCCGTCCTAGAAGGGCAAAAATTTAAAGACGATTTAGACGCAGGCGCCGCCCGCCTGCAGGATAAAATTTCAAAAAGCGATAAGAAGCAGCCGGAGAAACAAACCCCCGCTCCTTCAAACGCGCCGCATGCAAAATTTCATAAAGAGAAGCAAAAGGCGGTAGTGACGGATGAAATTTTAATCGAGATCAAAGAGAAATTAATAGCGCTTTTTAGATCCAGCGATTTTAATATAACGGTGAGCGAAGTGAGCAAAATAGACGAAAGCGACGTCTATATAAAGCTGCAGGGCGAGGACAGCGCGCTTTTGATCGGCAGAGAAGGCCATCGCTACAAGGCGCTTTCGTATATGATTTATAATTGGATCAGTATCAGATATAACCTCGCGGTGGTATTTGAAATCGCAGAATTTTTGCAAAACCAAAAAAAGATCATCGACTCCTACGTCGCCGCACTCGTCGAGAGATCGGGCGAAGAGC
The DNA here is from genome assembly GCA_963545665.1 of uncultured Campylobacter sp. Classification (GTDB taxonomy): domain Bacteria; phylum Campylobacterota; class Campylobacteria; order Campylobacterales; family Campylobacteraceae; genus Campylobacter_B. Next base: position 8,932 of record CAUUKU010000008.1, read on the forward strand.
GCATCGTGACCAAGGTTTTTGATGGAGCCTTCGTAAAGATCATCGCAAATAAGCTAAAAGAGGTCTATCCGGATCGATTTATCAGTATCAAATCCACCAGAAACGGAAAAATCGTCATCGTCGACGAAAAAAAATAGCGATGAACGAGACCATTGCCGCGATCGCTACCGCTCACGGCATCGGCGGTATCGCTATCGTGCGGCTTAGCGGAGATTCGGCGTTAGATATCGCGCTAAAAATCACCCGAGCTAAGGCGCTTGAGCCGCGATACGCTACTTTGTTAAAATTTTACGACCGCAAAAACGAGCTGATCGACGAGGGTATCGTCATCTACTACAAAGCCCCGCATAGCTTTAGCGGCGAGGATGTGGTCGAGTTTCAGACGCACGGCGGGCTGATAGTTTCAAATTTATTACTAGACGAGCTCGTGCGGCTCGGCGCACGCATAGCCGCGCCCGGGGAATTTAGCAAACGCGCCTTCTTAAACGGCAAGATGGATCTTAGCAAAGCAGAAGCCATCCAAAGCCTGATCTTAGCCGGAAGCGAGAGTGCGGCTAAAATTTTAGCGCGCAGCCTGCGGGGGGAGCTGGCGGATTTCGTTGAAAACCTGCGCGCGGCTCTGGTTAAGACGCTGGCTTTCGTCGAGGTTTGCATCGATTACGCCGAGGAGGATCTGCCTGCAGACGTGCTGCAAAGCTCGCAAAAGATGCTCGGCGAAAATATCTCGAGCTTGAAGCGGATCGTAGAGATTAGCAGGCGGCGAAAGGGGCTCATCGACGGCTTTAAGGTAGCGATCGTAGGCAAGCCCAACGTCGGAAAATCAAGCATTTTAAACGCGCTTTTAAGCTACGAGCGCGCCATAGTAAGCGACGAGGCGGGTACGACGCGCGACCGCATCGAAGAGAGCCTAAAAATCGGCACCCATCTCATTCGCATCATCGATACCGCGGGCATTAGAGACGGCAGCTCGAAGATCGAAAGCATCGGCATTTCGCATTCGATAAAAGCCATAGCCGAAGCCGATATAATCCTTGCCGTGTTTGATGCGAGCGCACCGTTTGACGAACAGGACGGCAAAATTTTAGAAATTTTAAATCCGTCCGGTGCACAGATCATTTCGGCATGCGATAAGGCAGAGCAGACTAGCGCGCAGAGTAAGAAAATTTTTTACGTCCTTAATAAATGCGATCTGCCTCGAAAATTTGATCTAAATTTCAGCGGCGAGAGCTTTGCGGCAGCACTTGAAATTTCAGCCAAAGAGGGTGTGGATAAAATTTTTGCCGCGCTGCAGAGCTATCTAAACTCTCAAAATTTTGACGGTTTGATGTTAAACAGCGACCGCCAAATAAGGGCCTGCGAGAGCGCTTTGGATGCTTTGCGAAACGCAGACAAGAGGCTTGGGTGCGGCGAGCTTGAAATTTTTGCCTTCGAGATCAATCGCGCCATCGCCGACATATCCTCCATTTCGCGCCCGTTTGAGCGTAGCGAGATACTAGATGAGATGTTTGGGAATTTTTGCCTCGGAAAGTAGCGTTTTAGCTACTAATTAGCCAAAATTTAATATAATTTCGCATTTTAAACGAGGCTATTTGATGAGGGATAAAGCTCAATATTTTTTGGCGTTGTGCTTGATAAAATTTACTAAATTCGCGCCTAAAAATTTTATAATTAAAATGTTCGATAAGCTAGCTATTTTGATATCTTGGAAGCTTGCAAGGCGCGTTGCCGTCGCGAAAGAAAACCTCCGCATCGCATATCCGCAAAAAAGCGAAAGCGAGCTTCGCGCTCTTGCGATTGAGAATTTTCGCAGTATCGCTAGGACGCTTGCCGACACGGTTTTGTTTTACAACGGCAGGCTTAAATTTAAAGATCTCGTTTCAAACGGCGAGCAGGCGCTGGCGCGCGTCCGCGAGCTAAATAAGGGCAATCCCAACGGTATTTTATTTTTCACCGCACATTTTGGAAACTGGGAAATTCTAGCCAATTTTTTCGGCGCCAACGGCTTTCCCGTCTCGGTAGTCGGGCGCCGCGGCGATAACGAGCTTATCGAGGAGCGCTTGGTTACCCCTTTTCGCAAAAAATACGGCAACGATCTGATTTACAAGGACGATGCGATGCGCGGGCTCGTGCAGGCGCTAAAGCAGGGGCGCAACGTAGGCATCCTGCCCGATCAAAAGCCCGGCACAAAAAATAGCCTGCTTACGACCTTTTTCGGACGGCAATGCTACACCACGAAGACCATCGCGTCGCTTTATTTGAAATTTCGCCCCGTGCTGATCCCGATCTTTGCGCGCCGCGGAGAGGATGATCGCTACGAGATCGTGATAAAGGATTTCCCGCCGCTACCTGAAGGGCTAAATAAGGACGAGGCCGAGCTGTTTATCACACAAAAGTGCAACGACATTTTCGAAGAGGTCGTGCGAACCGCGCCGCAGCAGTGGTTTTGGATGCACAAGCGCTGGAAGATGGACTAGCTATGGCGCGGCAAATTTCAATAGGCGAGAGCAAACACAGAGTCGCTAGGAATTTATCCGCGCTGCAGGGCTCGCGCCTTTTTGTAAAAGAGCAAAGCGCCGTAAATTTAGGCGGTGCCGCGTGCGCCGTTAAAATTTTAAATCGCGAAAATTTCGTAGCGATCGCCGCCGCCGCGCGAGATGGTAAAAATTCGGACTTCAAAAATTTCATATCGGTTTGCGGCCGCTCCTTTTGCACTTTGCGGCGCGAAAGCTTTAGAGGTAAAAATTTAAGATCAAGTGCTCCAAGCTGGGCGTGGCACGCAGGCGGCGGCTCTCTAAATTTAAATAGCGAAAGCTCCTGCGCAAATCCGCCCGCCCCAAAAAATCCGCATCGAAAAGCACTCATCTTAAGCGACGGCCGCAAGGGGCACGAGAATCAAAGCATCGCATTTTGCGAGCTAAGAGGGCTTGATTTTTGCCTTTGCAGGATCACTTACGCTAACAAGTTTCTTAAACTCTGCTCCTATGCGCTTGATTTTTTCGGGCTTTATTTTAAAATTTTTAAGTGTGATCTCGGTGGGGGCGGCACGGCGGCGGACTGCAAAAACGGATCGAATTTAAATAGTTCCGCTCTAAACAGCCCCATCGCGCCAGATAACGCAAATTTAGATGCCTCATCGAGCGGCATAAATTTAGACGCTTCGTCAGATCGCAATTTAAATTTCGCAGATTTCGATCTGTTCGTAGGCGCGGGCTCTACGAGCTATTACGCGCTGAAATTTTATGCGCGCAGATACGCAAAGCCGAGTATAGCGCTGATGTATCCGAAGGGCTACCGCAAGGATTTTAGCGTCATCATCGCAGGCGCGCATGATCGCCCAGAGCCGAGCGCGAATCTTAAAATTTCGCCCGTCTCGCTTAGCTTTTCGCGCCCGCAGGGGCTGTATAAGCCGCAGCGTAAGGCGGTAGGATTTATCATCGGCGGACCAAATTCCTGCTTTGAGATGGGGGGTGAAATTTTAAAGCAGGTAGAGGGCGTAAGGGCGCAGTTTGCGGACTGCGAGTTTGCGCTAACGACCTCTCCGCGCACGCCGCGGGCTACCGAGAGCGCGCTAGCTAAGCTTAGCTGGGATTACAGCGTGATTTATAGCCGCGAGCCAGTAAATCCGATCGGCGATTTTTTGGCGCAGTGCGAGTGGGTTTTTATCAGCGAGGATAGCGTCTCGATGATAAGCGAGGCCGTATCTAACGGGAGCGCGAGCGTAGCCATTTTGAGTTTGAAACGCAAAGACGCTAATAATAAATTTGACGATTTTATAAGCGCTCTCGTTTCTTCGGGATATGCTAGGCGCTATGACGAAACGCTAAAAAAGACCGCAAAGTACGATCTTGAGGCGTTTGTGAGGGAGATAGAGTTATGAGGGTCGTACAAATCCTGCCAGAGCTGAACGAAGGCGGCGTCGAGCGCGGCGTAGTCGAGCTAAATAGGGAGTTCGCACGACGCGGCATCGAAAATTTCGTCATCAGTAACGGCGGCAAATTGGCGCCAAAGATAGAAAACGAGGGCGGCGTGCACGTACGGCTCGACGTTTGCTCCAAAAATATCCTAAGCGTTGCGGCGCGCGTCTTAAAGCTGCGTAAAATTTTAAGCGAGATCGCTCCCGACATCGTGCATGTCCGCTCCCGCGTGCCGGCGTGGCTGGTTAAATTTGCCCGCCCGCGTGCAAAGATCGTAAGCACCGTGCACGGGATAAATTCCGTAAATTTCTACAGCAAAATCATGACGGATGCGGACGCGATCATCTGTCCTAGCGGCTATGCGCGCGATCACGTGGTGCGAAGCTACGGCGCGGATGCAGCCAAGATCACTATTATTCCGCGCGGTATCGATCTAGAAAAATTTAATCCAAAAAATTTAGACGAGCGCTTCATCGCGGAATTTAGACAGAATTTTAACCTCGCGCAGGATGATTTCATCGTCTCGGGCGTTGGGCGCATCACGCAGATTAAGGATTACAAAACCCTGATCCGCGCCGCAGCTTTGGCTAACGAACAAAAGCTTAAAATTTTGATCGTAGGCGGCGTGGGAGCGGGTCGCGACGAGTATTTTTCGGAGCTAAAATCGCTCGTAGAGGGGCTTGGCCTCTGCGAGCGCGTAATTTTTGCAGGCTCGCAGAGCAAGGTGGCCGAGATTTACTCGCTCTCGTCGGTCACGGTAAGCGCTTCGAGTAAGCCCGAGAGCTTCGGGCGCTCGATGGCTGAGGCGATCGCGCTCAACTGCCCGGTGATCGCGACCCGTCACGGCGGCGCGCTGGATATCGTAAGAGAGGGCGAAAACGGCTATTTTTTTGACGCGGGCGACGCGCAGGCGCTGGCGGAGCTGTTTGCCCCCGCACGCGAGCTGAAATTTGACGGCTACGGCTACGTTTCGCAAAACTTCAGCCTAGAGCAGATGGTAGAAAAAACGATAAAGGTTTATGAGAGTTTAATATGAAAAAATTTTTTTACGAAAACGCGCCTAGCGGCTGGAGGATCGCATTTTTAACGCTGCTACTTCTTTGGTGCGCGTCGCTGTTTTTCAAAAACGCAGTCTATCAGATCTCCTTTGCGGCATTGAATTTGTTCTTTTTGGCGCATCTATTGTATTTTAAAAACTACGAAATTCTAAGCGAAATTTTAAAAAAAACGCGATTTATCGCGATCTGCTTCGTCTGTTTAGTGGCGACGCTAGCGATCTCAAACCTTCTAAACGAGGCTGTTATCTCAAAAAAAGCATGGCAGAGCACGCTATTTTTCATCCTTCGATACGGCACTATATTTTTGACGCTTTGCTATTTTTATAAGCTTAAATTTTTTGATCAAAACGCCGTTTTTGCCTTTTTGTTCGTGGGGCTTGGAATTTTATCTGCAAGCGTGATCTATCAGCTTGTAAGCAGCACCGATGCGATCGTCTTTTCAAGCGACTCCGGCCGCGGCGGACTTAGCGGATCGCTTTCAAACCGCAATATTTTAGGGCTTTTTATGGGCTTTGGGCTCTGCCTTAGCGCGGTGGCGATACGGCGGTCTTTGGCGCTTAAATTTGTGGCTCTGCTTTTGTTTGCGTTTTTTATGATCTTTTCATTTTCCAGAGCGGCGTGGGTAGGCGCGTTTTGCGCGCTTGCGTTTTACGGCGCGCTAAATTTAAAGAACCTAAACAAAAAATACCTGCTTTTCACGGTGGGTTTCATCGCGCTTTTTGCCGTTTTGCTTGCGCTTTCGCCCTCGTTTGAGCAAAGGCTAGCAGCGCTATTTAGCGGCAACTCCTCGGGCAGAACCGTGATTTGGAGCTATATTTTAGAGATGGCGCAAGAAAAGCCTATCTTAGGCTACGGACTGGGCTCATATATAAATTTGCCAGGCTCCCCGGTCCTTGAGCATCCTGAATACAACGCACCGCACAATCTATTTTTAGAAATTTTACTTTATAGCGGCGCGCTCGGTCTCATCTTTTACGGCGCGATCCTATTTAGCGTTTTTAAGGAGTGCATTCAAAGCAGGCAGTTTGGGGTTCTCACGCTTCTGATCTATCTTTTGATAGATTGTCAGTTTGATCACGGCGCGTATCTGTCGAAAGAAGCGCTAAACCTAGCTACGATTTTGAGCTTTTTGGCTTATCGCGCAAGGATTGAGCGATGATCTACGCGGCGGCTTTGGCTTTTGCGGCGCTTTTTGCGTGGTTTTGCCTGCGCTTTGCGTGGTGGGCGAAGGACCAACCTTACGAGTATCCGCGCGTGCTGATGTATCATATGATCCGCGAGCATCTGCCGAAGCGCGCCTCTAAATTTAACCGCCTGCGCGTGACCCCCGCCGCGTTTGAAAAACAGCTTGCGTGGTTGAAGCGAAACGGTTTTACGAGCTACACTCTAAGCGAGCTTGCAAGCTTGGATAAAAAGCGCGCAAAGGCGGTTTGCATTACCTTCGACGACGGATATCGCGATAATCTTACGGGCGCCCTGCCGATACTTCAAAAATACGGCTTTAAGGCGACGATTTTCATCGTGAACCGGCGCTTTGACGGGAATTGGGCGACCGATAAGGATCTGAAAAAATCAAGCGACGAGCTAAATAGCGAGGAGATGCTAAGCGATCAGGAGGTTCGCGAGCTTTTGCAAAGCGGGCTCATCGAGATCGGTTCGCATACGCTGGATCACGCAAACTTGCCTAGCTTGGACGCGGCAGAGCAGTTGCGCCAGATGAGCGAATCAAAACGCGAAATAGAGGCGAAATTCGGCATTTGCTGCAGCGCCTTTGCCTATCCGTTCGGCTTTTACGACGAGATTAGCGTGCGCTGCGCGCGCGAGGCGGGCTTTAGCTGCGCCGTCACGACGCAAAACGACGTATTGCGCCCGCACTACTCAAATTTTGAAATCCCGCGCATCATGGTTAGCGGCAGGCAGGGGCTTTTTAGCTTCATTTTGAAGATGAAGAAGGGCAGAAGCAGATGAAAATCGCCTATCTTTGCTGCTCCAGATTTTACGGCGGCGTCGAAAAGATCGTGATCGACTCGCTAAATGAGCTTTGCAAAAGCGAGCAGACGACGCTAATCGTGCCTGCTAGATGCGAGTTTTTGCAGCGCTTGGATGCGCGCGTGCAAATTTATGAGTACAAAAGCCGCGACAAGCGCTACAATCCGTTTTTGTTCGCTGAAATTTATCGGTTTTTACGCTCGGGCGGATTTGAAATTTTGCATTCGCACGGCGCTAAAGCCGCGCAGATCGGCTTCGTGGTCGAAAAATTTCTAAACCTTAAGCTTGTCGCGACCAAACACAACGACCGCAAGGCGCCCGTTTTTGATCGCGTGCGAAACGTCATCGCAGCCTCGCGCAAGGTCGCAACCACGATAAATCACGCCGCGAAGGTGATATATTTCGGCATAGAGCCGCGGCGGGAATTTGTAAATCATGAAATTCTCGCACGCTGCAAGGACGCGGAGGATGCCGCAGATAGGGCGCTTGAGAGAAAAAAAGATGCGCGCGGCGACTCGGCTGGCGGCACGTTCGCGTCGCAAAACATGGCTGGCGCTGCATTTGCGTCGCAAGATACGTTTAGCGGGGCGCATATGTCGCAAGATAGGGCTTTGGATGCGGACGTATCGCAAAATAAGACTAGCAGTGTATTCGTATCGCAACAGGGTGCAAGCGCGGCAGCGGGAAATTTTAAATTTAACATCGTCGCGGTCGGCAGGCTCGATAAGATCAAGGGTTTTGATCTTTTGATCCGCGCCGCAAGCGAGCTGAAATTCGATTTCGAGCTTAAAATTTACGGGCAGGGCGGCGAGAGGCAAAATTTGCAAAATTTAATCGATTTGCTAAAATTGCAGGACCACGTGCGGCTGTGCGGCTTTTGCGACGACGTCGCGGCGGCTCTGAGCGCATCGCACCTGCACGTCATCAGCTCGCGCAAGGAGGGCTTTCCGGTGATTTTGGTCGAAGGTATTTTTTATTCGCCCGTGCTGATATCTACCCGCGCGGGCGGAATTTCAGAAATTTTAAGCGAGGAGTTTTTGTATGAACCGGCGGATCTGGGCGCTAAGATCGATGAAATTTACCGCACTTACGGCAAATACGTTCGGGCTTTTACGCAAAAACACGCCGGTCTTAAGCAAACTTTGACGCTGCAAAATTATATTAGCTCGCTTAAGAATTACTACGAGGAGCTGTTATGCGAAGCCTAAAGATCGTGCATTGCGGCATTTTCAACGAATACGACGACGGCAGTTTTTTCTACGGCATGGAGCGCAAGATCAGCCACGGTCTCATCCGCGGCGGACACTTCGTCTATGATTTTAGCTACCGCGATTGGGAGCGGAGCCTGCGTTTTTGCGGGCTGAAAAATAGCGGCTTAAAAAAGATGAACGCCAAGCTCGTACGTATCTGCGAAAACATCGGCGCCGATCTGCTTTTAATCGGTAAGGGCGAAAAAATTAGTCTTAGCACGCTGCAAGCGATAAAATCGGCGCTTCCTAAGATTAAAATCGCGATCTGGTACGTCGATCACCTGCAAGAAAAACGGGAATTTTTCGAAAAGCTAAGCTTCATCGACGTGTTTTTTTGGGCGAATGCACTGAAGCTGCGCGATCTTTCGGCAAGATACGGCGCGAAATTCGCCTTTTTTCCAAATATCTCCGACGCGGCGTTTGATAGACGCCTAGACGCTGCTAAAACGACCGACGTGATCTACATAGCGCGCGATTATCAAGAGGACGTGAGGTATAAATTTGCGCTTTTGTTGCGCGATTTTTGCGAAAAAGAGGAGCTTAGGCTTAAAATTTTTGCAAGCCTCGGCGCGCCTGCCGTATTCGGCGATAAATTTCATCGCGAGATCGCGGCTGCGAAGATCGCGATAAATTTTAATCGCGACGACGAGCTTGAGTGCGCGCGCGCTCATAAATTGCTCGGCGCGAGCGACCGCATGGCGCAGTTTTTAGGATGCGGCGTCTGCACTTTTAGCCCCAAGATCGCGGGGTTTGAGCGGCTTTACGAGGACGGCTCGGAGATAGTTTATTTTGACGGTCCTGCGGATTGCTTTTCAAAGATCAAATGCCTTCTTGCTAGCGGCGAATACGCAAATATCGCGCGGCGCGGCAGAGCCAAAACGCTAAAGATCGCAAATGCCGCCCGAGTGGCAAATTTTATGCTTGAGACGATCTTTGAAGAGAGCTTCGGCGCAGATGCTTGCGGTGAAATTTCTGATGAAAAATGCAGCGAGAGCGGCGGTGAACGTCGCGGCGTACTAAGCGGAAAAGATAAAAACGAGCGGAGCGATTTTTACAGCGAGCCTTACGAGTGGCGCGAGTTCGTCTATAAAAACGGAGAGAAATTCAGATGATTTATTTTGCGGCGTTTCTGATCTTTGCCGCCGTAGCGGGCGTTTCGCTGCGGTATAACTGGTGGCGTATCCCGCAGGGCTGGCACAAGGCGCGGGTGCTGATGTATCATAGCGTAGAGGAGCACAAGGGCGATAAATTCGACAAATGGCGGCTAAGACCCGCGGATTTTGAAAGACAGATCGCGTGGCTTGCGAAAAACGGCTTTAAGAGCTTTAAATTTGGCGAGCTCATTGCGCTAGAGCAGCTGCCTAAAAAGGCTGTTTGCATCACGTTCGACGACGGATTTGAAAATAACTTTACCGACGCCTTTGAAATTTTGAAAAAATACAATTTCAAAGCGAGCATATTTTTGGTGCCGGACGCCGTGCAAAACGACTGGGAGCGCGCTAATACGACCCATCTTGCAAGGATGCTGAGCGAGGAGCAAATTTTAAAAATGCAAGCAAGCGGGCTGGTGGAGTTTGGCGCGCATACGATGCATCACGTAAATTTAGACCTTACCTACGCGAGCGATCCGAAGCTTGCCGCAGACGAGATCATCGCGTCCAAAGCTCGCGTAGCACGTATTTGCGCTCAGCCGTGCGAGGTGTTTGCCTACCCCTACGGTAAATTTAACGACGAAATTTTAAATATCGCCAGATCAAATTTCAAAGGCGCGGTAGTCGTCAAGCGCGGACTTTACGAGGCGGGCGACGACAGGTACGCCGTAAAGCGTATCGGCATTTTGGGCACGGAGGGGTTTTTTGATTTTTGGCTTAAATTTACGAGGATAAGGAATAAATTATGATTAAAGCATCCGTTTATGCGATAGTGATGAATGAGGAGCGCCACATCGAGCGTATGCTGCGTAGCGTGGCGGATTTCGCCGAGATCATAATCGTCGATAGCGGCAGCACCGATGCCACGCTGCAGATCGCGCGTAAATTTACCGATAAAATTTACCACCACGACTGGCAGGGCGAGGGGGTGCAGAAAAACTATGCATTTTCGCTATGTAGCAACGAATGGGTGCTCAATCTCGACGGCGACGAGGAGGTAAGTCCTGAGCTAAAGGGCGAGATAGAGGAGTTTATGAGCCAGAGCGATTACTCGGCGCTGGATATTAAATTTCACGAATACTCGCTAGGGCGCAAGTGCTCGGATCTAGTGCGCAAAAATACCCACATCCGCTTCTTTCGTAAGGAGTGCGGCGAGTATAAAAATATGGGGGTGCATGCGCAAATTTCGATCATAAAAGGCGCGGTGAAAAAGAGCAAATTTTGCATCAACCATTTTAGCGAAAAGCCGATCGCCGAGCTCGTTACGAAAAACAACAACTACTCCACGCTGCGCGCGCAGGGGGATTTTGAGAAGGGCAAGAAGCCGAGCCTTGCGAAGCTTTTGCTGATCTATCCGTTTGCGTTTTTTAAATCATACATTTTGCGCAGATCGCTTTTTGACGGGCGCAAGGGATTTATCACGGCAAATATTAACGCATTTTACGCGTTTTTAAAAGAGGCGAAACTTTACGAGAAGTATCTTAAAAAGGGCGAAGATTAATCGAAATGATAGAAAATTTTAGCTATTATTGCGACCTAAATTTAACGGCGAAAAGGGCGAAAAAATGGACAAAAAAGTAGTAGCGGCACATAAAATTTCAGACGAAGAATATGAAAAAATTTTAAAAATTTTAGGTCGCGAGCCGAATCTGCTCGAGCTTGGGATTTTTAGCGCGATGTGGAGCGAGCACTGCAGTTACAAATCGAGCAAAAAATACTTAAGTGGCTTTCCGACCAAGGCGCCTTGGGTTATCCAGGGCCCCGGCGAAAACGCAGGCGTCATCGACATCGGCGGCGGTATGGCTGCGGTTTTTAAGATGGAAAGCCACAACCACCCTAGCTTCATCGAGCCGTTTCAGGGGGCTGCGACCGGCGTGGGCGGGATACTGCGCGATATCTTTACGATGGGTGCGCGCGTCGAGGCCAATATGAACTCGCTTCGCTTCGGCGAGGTGCGAGGAAGAAGCGAGAATGCGCGAAAACAGCGCTATCTGCTAAAAGGAGCAGTCGCAGGCATCGCTCACTACGGCAACTGCATGGGAATCCCTACGATAGGCGGCGAGACGAGCTTCGACAAGAGCTTTGACGGCAATATTTTGGTTAATGCCTTTGCGCTGGGTATCGTTAAAAAGGATGAAATTTTCTACGGCAGGGCTGAAGGCGTGGGCAATAGCGTGATCTACGCGGGCTCTAAGACGGGTCGCGACGGGCTCGGAGGAGCCGTGATGGCGAGCGATAGCTTTAACGACGCAAACAAATCTCTGCGTCCGACGGTGCAGGTGGGTGATCCGTTCGCCGAAAAGCTGCTGATGGAGGCGTGTTTGGAGCTTTTTAAGACCGACTACGTCGTGGGTATCCAGGATATGGGTGCTGCGGGGCTTACTTCAAGCAGCTTTGAGATGGCGGGGCGCAGCGGCAGCGGCATGCGGTTAAATTTGGACCGCGTACCGATGCGCGAGGAGGGGATGAGCCCGTATGAGCTGATGCTAAGCGAGAGCCAAGAGCGTATGCTGATCTGTGCCAAAAAGGGCTGCGAGGAGAAAATCAAAGAAATTTTTGCCAAATGGGATCTGGATGCCGCCGTCATCGGCGAGGTGACGGATAGCGGCAAGATGGAGCTTTTTTGGCACGGCGAGCCGGCGGGCGTCATCCCGATCGAGCCGCTTAGCGAGGCTGCGCCCGTGCTGGATCGCCCGATAAAAGAGCCTGCATATATGGCGCAGATCGCGCGGCAAAATTTATGCGGCTGCGGCGCAAGCGAGCGCGAGCTAGACGCGGCGTTTGATAAAATTTTTGAGAACCCCGAAGTGCTAAATAAATCCTACATCTACGATCAATACGACGCCAACGTAGGGTTAAATTCTGCCAAGCGTCCCGGCATGCTGGGCGCTGCGGTAATGCGAGTTAAGCAAAACGGCGTAAAACTCGCGATGGCTGCGGACTGCAACACGCGGATGAATTACGTCCATCCTCGCATAGGCGCGGCGCTCGCGGTAGCGTCGGCGGGACGAAAGGTCGCTATGAGCGGCGCGACGCCTTTAGCTATCACCGATTGCCTAAACTACGGCAATCCGCAAAATCCCGAGGTTATGTGGCAGTTCGCGCAGGGCTGCGAGGGTATCAAGCAGGCTTGTGCCGCGCTAAATACCCCCGTCGTAAGCGGCAACGTAAGCCTGTACAACGAAACGGGCGGCGTTAGCATCCAGCCCACTCCCGCGATCGTGTGCGTGGGCACAAACGAGGGCGAGATCATCCCTAGCGATTTTTGCGCTAGCGGCGTGAGCGTCTATCTGGCGGGCGATACGAAGGGCGTATTTGCGGGCTCGCTTTATATGAAAGCGGTGGAAAATCGCGTCGCAGGCAGCCTGCCGGAGCTAAATTTCAAAGCCGAGCGCGCTCTGTGGGACTTCGCGATAGAGGCAGGCAGGAGCGGAGTTTTGGAATTTGCAAACTCCGTAGGAATCGGCGGCGTGGCGATCACGCTTGCTAAGATGGCGTGCGTAGGCGGCGTAGGCGGCGAGTTTGAGATGAGCTGCGCGGGTAGTAGAGATATTTTCGACGAGAGCTTTTCGCGCGCGATTTTCGGCGTGCGCGACGAGGCGAAATTTAAAGAGCTGGCCGCAAAATACGGGCTAAGTTTGATGCGTCTAGGCATCAGCGGCGGCGAAACGTTTCGCATAAATTCCGTCCGCAAGAAGCTCGCTGCGCTAAAAGAAATTTACTTCGGCGAGTTCGCCAAGATCATAAAGAGCGAAGACTAGCGTGCTTAGCGTCATATTTATTTTAATCGCGCTGTATATTTTCGCGCAGATCGGCGGGGCTTTCGGCAACTCGGGCTATCGCGGCAAGGCGCAAATGCAGCTAGCAGAGGCTAAAATTTTAGTAGCGCTTCTAGCCAAGATCGCCAAAAGCGACGGACACGTAAGCGAGGCCGAAGCCGCGATGATAAGCGAAATTTTAGACGATTTGGTGCGTCAAATGGGCGGCGGCGAGCGCGAACGCGAGGCGCTGAAGCTCGTCTATAAGCTCGAAAAAGAAAACCTCTCAAACGTGCGCGAGCTAGCCGAGCGGTACAACAAAACCTACCGCCCGAGCCCGAGCCGCAAAACGGGGCTAATCTATTTCTTTTTAAATTTAGCCTACGTCGATCGCACATTTAGCATCGCGGAGCGGCGCGCGATCTCGCAGATCTGCGACGGATTCGGCCTTGCGGAGCATATCCAAAGCCAGATTTTCGCGACCTTTGAGCGCAGCTTTTACGGCGCCTATTATGAGGACGCGCAAAGCGGCCCCGCTCGCGACGAATACGACGGCTACGGCAGCAGAAGCGGCGGGTATTGGGACAAATACGGCGGCAGAAGCACCGGCGGCTACGGCAGCAGCAGTTACGGCGGCGGTACCGGCTACGGATATAGCGGCTCGGCGGGTTCGGGCTACGGAGGCTCGCAAAGTTCAGGCGGTTCATACGGCGGCGGATATTCTGGTGGGTATGGTAGCGGCTATTCGGGCGGCTCGCAGGGCTACGGATCGGCCAAAAGCAAAAGAGATCCGTATGAAATTTTGGGGCTTTCTAAGGACGCTACGTTTAACGAGATCAAGAAAAAATATCGCGAGCTCGTGAAAAAATACCACCCCGACATCCTGATGGGCAAGGGCGCGGACGAGGAGATCATCCAGGAGGGCACGAAGAAGCTTCAGGAGATCAACGAGGCGTATAAAATTTTAAAGGAGCGCTTCGGCGAGAAGTAGGGCGAGCAAATTTTAAAATTTGAGGGCGCAAAACGCCTTGAAATTTTGAGGTAGGGCTTGCGATACGGCGGCAAGGTGCGGCGAAGGAATTTTAAGGCGCGATATCGCAATATGCGGCGGCGTGCGAAAATTTCAGGTCGCGAGAGATTGGCTGCGGCGCGGCAGCGAAATTTTAAAGCATGCGACATGGAAATTTTAAGGCGCAGGCGTGCTAAGGTCGCTTCGCCAAAATTTCAATATGCGGCGGCGCGGTAAAATTTCGCGCTGGAGCTTTAAGGCGCGTATTTAAAGCGCGTAGATGAAACCTGATAAAATTTACGGCGTCGGATTATAATTTAAGGAGAGATGAATGAAAAATTTCATAGTTTTTGCCGTTTTGGCGGTACTACTCGGCGGCTGCTCACAGCCGCGCGACATAGCTTTGGGCGTACGTAACAAGCAGATCGCCTTTTTCGACGGCGTAAAGCAAAACAACGCGGTGCGATACTACCAGATCAAAAACTCGAAATTATATCGCGGAAACAAACTGCTAGGGGAGTTTAGGGGTTTTTACGATAGCGGGCGTTTCGTGACTGATGAAAACGATAGGCAATCTTATAAATTCAACGGAAAGAACAAAATTTTAAAATTATACATTTACGAAGTAGAAAGCACAGGCGAAGAGCTAAGTGCCGCAGGAGTGAAAATGGATTTGCCTAAAGCGAAGGAGCGCATGAGGGGATACTCGAGCTTTAGGATTGATGAGGTCGTCAGCCAAAACGGCATCTGCAAGGACTTCAACGCAAATTCGCCGCTTCTTAAAAAGGTAGGTATAAATTATTACCATCCCAACGGAAAGATCGCTATGATAGTGAGATATAGCTATAAATTTTCAAAAAGCGGTCCGCAAAATTTCGGCGATAATATGGTGCAGGTGGATTTTGACGTATCCAAAGGCGATGAGGTTTATGAGCGCCAAAAAGAATCGATTGAGATGATAAGAAGACAATTTAGCAGCCTTTGTGCTGAAGAATAGATCTAAATTTAAAATTTTTTAAAGGAGTAACCATGGGATTTTTATCCAAAGACGAAGAGCCGCATAGGCAGGGCGGAAAAAAAGCGGCAAAGCAACCGCCGATCTTGATGCGACAAACGCAGGAGGTGATCACTAACGTCGAGAAGTATCTAGGTGCGCCGATGATTACGTATTATAACTCGGGCGCGGGCAGCGTCTGCGGTAACGACGCGATCAGTATCAACGACCACCTCAAGGGCAAGCATTTCGAAAAGCTCTACCTTTACATCAAAAGCGACGGCGGCAGCGGCATCGCATCGCTTAAGATCGTCTCGATCCTGCGTAACCACTGCGACGAGCTGATCGCGCTCGTGCCCGCGAACTGTGCCTCGGCGGCTACGATGATGGCGCTTGGGGCGAATAAAATTTTAATGGGGCCGCTAGGATACCTCACGTCGGTCGATACCTCGCTGCGACACGAGCTTTCGCCGGTTACGAACACAAACGATCTAGCCAACGTCTCGATGGACGAGCTAAGCCGCGTGGTGAAGCTTTGGAAAAACAACGAGCGCCCGAATGACGAGAACCCGTACAAGGAGCTTTACAAATATATCCATCCGCTCGTTTTCGGCGCCGTCGATCGCGCAAGCAGCCTATCGCTTAAAATTTGCCGCGAAATTCTGCGCTACCACTTCGAAGATGAGCAAAAGATCGCCTTTATCAGCGACAAGCTAAACAGCGGCTATCCGTCGCACGACTATCCGATCTTATTCAGAGAGGCTAACGAGCTTGGGCTTCAGGTCGAGAAGATGGATACGCGCCTAAGCGAGATGCTTCAAATTTTAAACGAGCTCTACGCCGAGATGGGGCAGCGCACCTTCACTGACTTTGATGAGAATAACTACCACGACAACAACATCGCCAACATCATCGAAATTTTGGGATGTCAGATCTACTATCAGATCGATAAGGATTGGTTTTACCGCGAGGAGGAGAAGCGCTGGATCGTGCTAAACGACGAGAGCTCGTGGCGCAAAAACGAACTCGACGGCAAAAATATCAAAAACAGCATCTATTATATTTAGTGCGGTTTTGGATTTCGCGTCGCTTTAAATTTGCGGCTTGTAAAATTTAAATCGGTGCATAAAATTTAAACGAGCGCATAAATTTAAACAGGCGGCGCGAGCGGTTTTGTGCAAACGCAGTGCGCTTGTTTCTCAAACGGCGCGGTTTGAAATTTAATCGATTGAGCGGCGCGGCTGCGCCTTTAAATTTACGATGCGCGATGCGGGACTTATCATGCTTGTGCGTTTAAATTGCGGCGCGCTTGATGCGCTTTAAATTTTACCGATTTTGCGGCGTGCGCGAGATACCGCGCGCCTTAAAATTTTAAAAGGGAAAAAATGAAAAATTTGATTTTAATCTTTTCTGCGTTTTTGCTTGCGGGCTGCTTCGCTACGCCTTCAAAGGCCGGGAGCGGCGACGCTTTGAAAATTTTCGACGGCAACCAAACGAAGGTCTACGAGGTGCGCGCGGATGAGGTGTATGAAAACGGCAAGCTGCTGGGCAAATATGAAAAGATAGGCGAGGCGGAGTTTGGCGTCGCGACCGACGGGCAGGGCGGCTCCTACGCCTACACCGACGATAGCGCGGTTAAAAGCAAAAATTTAAAGAGCTACAACAAATATCTTTTCGATCCAAGAAGCGGCGTGAAGGCGGTGAAGCTTCACCACGAGGGCGGCATTTGCGAGGCTTACAAATCGGGCTATTTGGTGGATATTACGATTTATCGAAGCGTTTACGACGGCGAGGCGTTCGTCAAATCCTATAGCGCCAAGGTCTATATTTCGAACTCGCGCGCGCTAAGCAGCGATGAAAAATATGAATATCTAAGCCCTGCGCTTGCAAAAAATATGAGCGAGAAGCAGCGACAATCGGCGCTAATGGAGCTCGTGGGCGACGACGTAGCCGCGCTTATGGACGAGCTGGAAAATAGGATGTGCAAATAAATTTAAAATTTTAAAAACGGCAAAAGCAAGTGCAACCCGGCTCGGCGATAAAAGCTGCGCCGTGAAATTTTAAATTTAGCCGGTTCGCGCAGGTCTTTGCGGCCAAATTTGCGCTGCGGTTTAAATTTACGTTTTACGTCGCGGCTTTTAAATTTAGCCTTTGCAAGCGGCGCAGAATTTTAAAATTTACGTCCGCGCGAGCAAAGCGGCGGCATTTGAGAAGCAAATTTAAAATTTGCGCGCCGTAAATGCGGTAAATTTAGCAAATTTCGCTTTGCCGATTTCCGCTTCATAAATTCGGCAAAATTTTAAAATTTAAAGGGTTTTTGCGATGAAATTTTTTATCTCATCTCTGTTTTTGGCTCTGTCGCTGCTCGGCTGCGCGGGCAAAAACTCGCCCGCAAGCGATGAAATCTACGTTCTTTCGGACGAGCTTGGCGATACGAAATACGCTCTTTACGGCGGCAATCTCTACGAAAACGGCACGATTTTGGGCCCTTACGAAACGCGAGGCGATGCGAAGCTTGCGATTTTAGGCGGTAGCGGCGCAAATTTAGACAAAAACGCAAAGCTCATAAAACTATATTTTTTCGAGCGCAGATACGGCGCGATCTACGCCGTAAGCCACAAAAACGGGGTCTGCGCCGAGTACAATAAGGGAAATTTCGTAGATTTTCAAATTTTATTTAATATTTTTCAAAGCAAAGAGTGGTTTAATTATAGCGGCGGTATCTCTCCGGGCGGCGAGAGGCTAAAAGAGCTGAGTTCGGCGTGTATGGCGAAATTTAACGGCGCAAAGCTCGGTGCGGCGGATGAAAAAACGAGGCGCGAGTATCAAAAGGCTCGCCGCGAGGCGATTTTGTATTTTCAGCTTAACGCAAACGATATGCGCGAGCTGATTTTTAAAAAACTATGCGAATAAATCAAAAGGAGAAAAGATGAGAGCGTTAATCAGCGTCAGCGATAAAGAGGGCGTCGTAGAGTTTGCTCGCGGACTGCAGAGGCTCGGATTTGAAATTTTAAGCACAGGCGGCACGTTTAAACTGCTTTTGCAAAATGGCGTGAAAGCAACGGAAGTGAGCCAATACTCGGGCTCGCCCGAGATGTTTGAGGGGCGGGTTAAAACCCTGCATCCCAAAATCCACGGCGGAATTTTGTATAAGCGAAACGACGCAAATCACGCAAGCCAAGCCGCGCAGCACGGCATCGGCGGCATCGATCTCGTGTGCGTGAACCTCTATCCTTTTAAAGCGACCGTAGCCCGCACCGACGATTTTTCCGAGATTATCGAAAATATCGATATCGGCGGCCCCGCGATGGTTAGAAGCGCGGCTAAAAATTTTGCTAGCGTCTATGTCGTCACGAGTCCGCTTGATTACGGCGCGGTTTTGCAAAATTTAGCGAGCCCTGATGAGAGCGAGAAATTGAAATTTAGGCAAAATTTGATGATTAAAGCTTATGAGCACACCGCAGCCTACGACGCGATGATCGCAAACTATATGAACGAGCGCTTTAACGGCGGCTTCGGCGCGAAAAAATTTATCACGGGCAGCAAGGTATTCGATACTTGCTACGGCGAAAATCCGCATCAAAAGGGCGCGCTGTACGAGTTCGAGGAGTTTTTTAGCAACCATTTTAAGAGCCTAAAGGGCGAGGCGAGCTTTAACAATATGACCGATATGCACGGCGCGCTGATGCTGGCTAGCAGCTTCGGGGAGGCGCCTGCGGTAGCGATCTGCAAGCACGCCAATCCATGCGGCTTCGCCGTAAAGGGGAGCCTGCTTGAAAGCTACACCGAGGCGCTAAAATGCGACCCCGTAAGCGCATATGGCGGCGTCGTGGCGATAAACGGCGTTTTGGACGAGGAGCTAGCGAATAAAATCAATGAAATTTTTGTCGAAGTTATCCTTGCCGCTCGCGTTACGCCCGCGGCGCTTGCGGTATTTGAAAAGAAAAAGCGTATTAAAATTTTCGAGCAGGGCGGGGAATTTTTAATTCGCGAAAACGGCAAGTATGATTTTAAATTTATTGGCGGCGGCTTCGTATATCAGCAGCGCGACTACGTGGGCGCGGGCGAGGTCGCAAACGCCCGCTGCGTCACGGGGCGCGCGGCGAGCCAGAGCGAGCTTGACGATCTAAAAATCGCGTGGCAGATCGCCGCGCTTACGAAAAGCAACTGCGTGGTTTACGTCAAAGCTCGCGCGATGGTCGCGATCGGTATGGGTATGACGAGCCGCGTGGACGCCGCGCGTGCGGCGGTAGCTAAGGCTCGCGATGTGGGCGTCGATCTGCGCGGCTGCGCGCTTGCCAGCGAGGCGTTTTTCCCGTTTAAAGACAGCATCGAGATCGCCCATGCTGCGGGCGTCGCGGCGGTGGTGCAGCCCGGCGGCAGCATCCGCGACGATGAGGTGATCGCAAGCGCCGACGAATTCGGCATGGCGATGTATTTTACGGGAGTGCGCCACTTTTTGCACTAAATTTTGCTCGCCCGCGGCGGAGCGGATTTATTGCGCTCGCTGCGTAGCTTTTTATGCCGTTGCAAATCTTAAAAACCGCGCCGGGGCGGATCTCGTTACTCGCTGCGTAGCGGGCGCGGCGCAGATCTAATGCGCGATGCTTTGTTACGCGCCAACGCGGTGCGGACCCGGCTCTCTATTACAAAGCGCGCGATGTAAACGGCTGCGCTCCGCTACGTGGCGGAGGCAGTGCGAATCCGACTGTTCGCGCTTCGTTATACTACTACACGGCGCGGGTTTTTGGCTATGCGACATACCGCTTAGTAGCGGTGCGGCGCAATCTAAATTAAATCATATGCCGCTCCTGAATGGTCGCGAAATTTTATCTCGCGGGCGCGACGCGTAAATTTTAAATTTCATCGCGCGCAGCGGATGGGTTCGCGCCTCGCCGCCGCACAACGGCGCAAATTTTATCTTGCGGCGCAAAAAATTTCACGGCGCCTATTTTGCGTTGAAATTTCGGCGCCGTTTCGCAGCAGATACGGAGCGGAGTATAAATTTTTAAGTCGGCGCCTCGTCGCGATCGGGCACGCTCGTAGATAAATTTTAATCGCGCGGCAAGCGGATGGACGCCGTGCCGCAACCTAAGCGGTGCGTAAATAAAATTTAATCGCGTAGTAGAGTAGCGGGCGCAGCGCAAAGCTTCCATCCCACGAGCAGTCCGTGCCCTCGCAAAACAGCGCCTGCGGTAGAATTCGAGCTTGAGTAAAACTTGCAAAGGCGCTAAATTAGGCTCAAGCCACGGTTGCGCGGCGATAAAATTTTGATCTCCACGACGGTAGCAAAATCTAGCCGCGAGGCGCGACAATAAAATTTCGCGCCGCAATAGGGCGTATCAAAATCTCTAAATCCCCACGTAAGCCGCGATGAATGGATAAATTTCATACGAGCCGTAGCGCAGGCGAATGGACGGCGCAAGGGTCTCGCTCGTAAAAGGGACAAATTTCATTGTAGCGCAGGGGCGATGAAATTCTGACCCTGCAGCGGTAGCAAAATTTTAATTCCTGCCGCGGCGATCAAATTCAACCGCTTGCCGCGCTAGCGAAATCCAGCCCCCCCCCGCTGAAGCGGTAAAATTTTAATCTTGGCGGCGGCGGTAAAATTTCAGCCCTCGTTATAGCATAGAATTTTAACCGCTTGTGAGGAGGTAAAATTCCGATGCTGCAGCACGCTGCGAGGATAAGATAAAATTTTTGGTCCTGCGTCACTGCGGCGATAAAATTCTAATTCTGCGGCGACGGCGAGCGAAAGCCCCGATCCTGCGGCGATCAAATTTGGGTACCGATCCGCCGTAAGCGATAAAATTTCTCTCTTTCACTCTCGCTTCATTTAGAGATTGTAAAATTGCGCAAAATTCAAAACGAAAGGATCAAAATGAAAATTTCTAAAGTTTTAATCTGCCTCTTTGCTTTGGCGGCGGGTTATTTAGTCGCGCTCAATGCCGCAGGCGGCAGTAGCGCCGGTGCGTCGGACGCAAATTTTAAAGTTAAAGGAGGCGGCGTGAACGCAAACGTAAAAGAAATTTATCTAGCAGGCGGCTGCTTCTGGGGCATGGAGGCGTATTACAAACAGCTCGACGGCATAGTCGCGACGCAGGTAGGCTACGCCAACGGCAAGAGCGATAAAGCAAGCTACGAAGGCTTACATAGCAGCGATCATGCCGAGACGTTACACTTAAAATACGACGCCAACGTCATCAGCGAGCCTGAAATTTTGGCGCATTATTTCCGCATCATCGATCCGTTCTCGATCGACAAGCAAGGCAACGACCGCGGTCGCCAGTATCGCACGGGCATCTACTATACCGACGAGGCGAGCGGCGAGACGGCGCGTAAATTCGTAGCCTTTAAGCAGAGCAAATATGATGAAAAGATAGCGGTCGAGGTCATGCCGCTTAAAAACTACGTCAAGGCGGAGGATTACCACCAAGACTATCTAGACAAAAACCCGGGCGGCTACTGCCATATCGATCTGCGCCTCGCTAAAAAGCCGCTTTACGATGACAAAGCCTTCAAAGCGCAGAGCAAAGAGGAGCTCAAAAGAACTCTGAGCGACCTGCAATACAGCGTCACGCAGGAAAAAGATACCGAGCGACCGTTTTCGAGTGAATACGACAAGCACTATAAAAAGGGCATCTACATCGACATCGTGTCGAAAAAGCCGCTCTTTTCCTCTACCGACAAATACAACTCCGGCACCGGCTGGCCGAGCTTTTCAAAGCCGATAACGACCGATGCGATCGCCTATGCGCGAGATGACAGCCACGGTATGCAGCGCGTCGAGGTCTCCAGCCGCGTAGGAGGCAGCCACTTAGGACACGTCTTTGAGGACGGACCGAGAGATAAGGGCGGTATGAGATACTGCATCAACGGCGCTAGCTTGGAATTTATACCGCTTGAGGAGATGGACGCGCGCGGCTACGGCGAGTATAAAATTTACGTAGAGTAAGCGGCGGTTTCGGGACTAGCCCGCTTATTGGGCGGCTTCTAGTTTAGCTTGCGACCGAGTAGTTTCGGGATCGGCTTGCGGCTTGAGCGATTCCGAGGCTAGCCCGCTTGCTGGGCGGCTTTGGGATCGGCTTACGACCGGACGGCTTTGGGTTATGCTTACGGCTTGGATAGGTTCAGGACTAGCCTGTGGCGGGGCGGCTTGGAGGCCGGTCTGTGACCGAGCGGTTTAGCGGCTCGGCTCGCAATTAGTCGGCAATTTGCGGCTAGATCGTCTAACTCGTTAGCCCGTCTACTCATTTGCGGATCAGTCCGCTCGGATTGCAATCGGTCGGGGATTTACGGCTCGGATTGTTAATCGGCTGCTCATTTGGCGTACCAAGCGGTTTTGAAACCAAATCAACGACCGATCTGGTGCTTCGGCGGTCCCTTGGTTTGACGACAAGTTTGTCTGCGGCCGTTCTCGTCGGTTTTGCTAGATCGTTTGCTCTGGCGAGCTGCTTCGGTTTTGCGCGATCGGTCCTGCAACTGAGCCGGTAACCGATCCTGCGGTTGGTCGGCGATCGGTCGGTCGGTGCAGTGGAATTTAAATAAAGTAAAGGCGGTTCGTCCTCTGCCTTAGCACTCGGCAAAATTTGTGCGATAGAATTTAAACAAGGCGAGGGCGGTTCGGCGGCTCCGAATAGAATTTTAATAGAGTGCGGCTACGGTCACACCGCTACCAAAATGAACGCGCCGCGGAGAAGCCGCGCTGTGGATGAAATTTGAGCTCGCATTGCTTAAATTTCATCGCCGCGAGCCGTTTCGGTTTTGCGGTCGGTAAATCAGCCTGTCAATCGGCCGTGAATGGAATTTTAACAAAGCAGATCGAGACTGCTGCCGACAGGGCGATCATACTCGCAGGCAGCCGCGCTGCGGATAAAATTTTAAGTTTAATCGAATGGGATAAATTTGAAGCGGATTAAGTTTACCTCTTTTAAAATTTGCGCCTAAGCTTGCGAACGAAGCGGATGCGGCAGCGGCTCGTTTAAATTAAATTTGAACAGGATCGTATGGGCTTAGAGGAAGCGCCCGCCGTTTAAATTTGAGATAAAATTTTAATGGCTAGCCCCGCGCAAAATAGAAAAATCCCCGCATAGATCGCTAAAAACGGCGCGATTATCGCATAATGGATGATGAGCTCGAAGAAATTGTAGATTATGTGCTTGCTTTTGGGCTCTTTAAATTTTAATTCTAGCGGCTCGTTCGAATCAAACGGCGTGTTGGAGCGCAAAATGTGCCTCGGTCCAGCGCATCAAGTCTATTTTATTGCGCTACATATAGTCTTTGCCGATGCCCAATACGCCGTTTATATAGCATGCAAAAGCCGCCGAAAAACAAAATGAGCCCGATGTCGATCAGTTTATCGCTTATAAGGTATCCCATTCTTCAAATCTTTTGATTAATATTTTTTCAAATTTTTAAAACCACAGATCGTAAAAATCAAACCCCAAGAACCAACGCCGCAACCGGCAATAAACCATAGAGAAAAGAATGTAATCCAAAAATACATCTTAATTTTCGAGGCAAAATATAGGTTAAAGCTTTTTAGTCCGAAGCTTATTTCTCCGGTAGCCATTTCGCCTAGATAATAATACGTAGTTCCCAGATATCCTAAGAAAAACGTAAACATAATAGCGGGAATTCCTTTTGGAAAAACTTTTAAATCATAGATATTTGGCATATTGTAAAAACTAAGATAAATCATCAAAGCCGAGCAAACAATCACCCAAATCCACATAAAACTTACATAAAAAGCTGTAACCTGGGGCATTGCGCTAATAGCTTCAAAGGCTTCGATATTCGGAAAAATTCCTTTCATAAATTTAACGAAACTAGCGCAGGCTTCGCTTTTATCTAAAACTTTTATCGGTATAAAAAACACCGATAAAGATATAAGCGTATAAATAGGCATCGAATATTCTGCAAATTTAGAAAGCTTGGATTTTTCGCGGATTTTCGTAGGTCTCGAATCCCATTCGCGCAATTCGGGCTTTGGCGAATTTTTGTTTTCTAAATCGCTCATACAATCGATCCTTTTATTCATTGCAGATTAAATTTTTTAATCTCATACTTCGATGATAAAATTTAACTCAAAACGAAATATGCATGCTTAGTGCGATTATGCAAAGCAGTAGCGCCAGCGGCACGTATAAAAAGCGCCCCGTGTTGTACCAAAACGCGCCGTACCGCTTGGATGCGCCCGAATTTACTTCATCTAAAATTTCATCTTTTTTGATCACCCAAAACCACGAAACCGCGCCGATGACCGCGCC
Source organism: uncultured Campylobacter sp. (assembly GCA_963545665.1). Classification (GTDB taxonomy): domain Bacteria; phylum Campylobacterota; class Campylobacteria; order Campylobacterales; family Campylobacteraceae; genus Campylobacter_B. The sequence goes on from CAUUKU010000008.1 coordinate 33,324, forward strand.
AATCGGGATGATGTAGATCGAGACGAAGTCCATCCACGGCCCCCATTTGACGATCGCTTCCATATTCACGCCCACGCCGAAGCAGATCACGCACAAAAGCACGAGCGTGCAGGTGCGGTTTAGGCGCGGGAATTTATGCATCAAGGACTCGGCGACTGCTTCGAACATATTTTGAAGCGATGAAATTCCGCCGAAGATCACCGCCGTAAAGAGGATGATCGCAAAAATTTGCCCGCCGATCATATCTTGTAAAATTTTAGGCAGCGTCACAAAAAGCAGCCCCGGACCCGCAGCGGGATCGGTGTGATACGCAAAGACCGCAGGGATCATCACGAGCGCGGCCACCATCGCCGCAAGCGTGTCGAAAAACGCCGTATTTTTCGCAGCCGAGACGACGTCTTCGTTTTTAGGCAGATACGCGCCGTAAACGATCATACCCGAGCCCGTGATCGAAAGCGAGAAAAACGCCTGTCCCATCGCAGATATCCACACCATCGGATCGCTAAGCTTGCCGAAATCGGGCGTGAATAGAAATTTATACCCCGCGCCCGAGCCCGGCAGCGTGACGACCTTGACCGCAAGCACCGCAAAAAGGATGAAAAATAGCGGCATCATGATTTTGTTGGTTTTTTCGATACTGTGCGCGCCGAAAAACAGCGTAAAAAGCGTGCCTGCAACGACGATGAAGTGAAACGGCACGACCGAATACGGCGTTAGCGCGAAGGACTCGAACCAGGTGTTCGTATCCACGCTCATCAACGAGCCGTCTATGGCCTGCGCTAAGGCTTTAAGCACGTATGAGATGATGACTGCGTAGCCGATGGCGATACACAGCGAGCCAGCAAGCGGCAGCCAGCCGATGATCTTGCCGACGGTGCCTAGCCCGCGGCTTTTCCACGCGTATTCGTAAGAGCCCAAAGTGCCCGTTTTGGCGCGGCGTCCGATGGCGTACTCGGCGCTAAGCCCCACGTAGGAAAACAGCACGATAAAAAATAGATAGATCAGCAAAAACGCGCCGCCGCCGTTCGTGCCGAGTTTGTAGGGGAAGCCCCAGACGTTTGCCATACCCACGGCAGAGCCCACACAGGCGATGATGAAAGCCCAGCGCGACGAGAAACTTCGTTTGTTCATTTGCGTATCCGTTTTTGAAATTTGCGTTATGGTAGCAAAAAAGTATTTAAATTTTATTTATTTTGCGTAGAATTTGGACTGTAAAGCGGTAAAATTTTAGGGCATTTTGGGTCTGAGTTTGCAGAATTTTGAGCAAGTCAAATTTTAAACAGTTAAATTTTACTCATAAAATTTTAAAGAATGCGTAAAATTTAAGCGAGTTAAAATTCGGCGCGATAAATCTGAGCGAGCTGAAATTTATCGCGTGTCGAAATTTAAACCGTCTTTTTGGCTAAATTTAAGCTAAAAACGCTATAATCCCGTTTCTTTTATTTCGTGCGCTCGTAGCTCAGCTGGATAGAGCATTTGATTGCGGTTCAAAAGGTCGGGGATTCGAATTCCTCCGGGCGCACCATCCACAAATATCTTTTTAAACCGAGCTTCGCTATAATCCGTAAAATTTTAATCTTGGAGCAAAAATGAGAGCATTCGCCGAATGGGAGGAGCAAGAGGCGCTTTTGGCGTCTTTGCCGCACGCAGGTACCGACTGGGCGCCGTATTTGGGTGAGATACGGGCGGCTTATCGCGACTTTATCGTCGCCGCAGCGAGGTTTGAGCCTGTCGTCGCGATCGCGCCTAGCCGCGAGGATTTTGAGCAAATTTGCGGCGGCTTAGCAAACGTCAGCTTCGCGCAAATCGATACCGACGATACGTGGATCCGCGATTACGGAGCGATCGACATAGAGGAGGGCGGCAAAATTACGGGGCTAAATTTTCGTTTCAACGCTTGGGGCGGCAAGTTTGCAAGCGCCAAGGACGACGCGTTAAATTCCAAGCTTTACGCCGCGAATGCCCGTCTGCTACGAGACGTAGATCTGATCTTAGAAGGCGGCAGCGTCGATTTTGACGGCACGGGCACGATGCTAACTACGAGCGCGTGTTTGCTAAACGAAAATCGCAACTCCCTAAGCAAGGCCGAGTTGGACGCGCGGCTGCGTGAAATTTTCGGCCTAAAAAACATAATCTGGCTGGGACGCGGCTTCATCAAAGGCGACGACACCGATAGCCACGTAGATACTCTTGCGCGCTTTTTAAGTCCGTGCACTGTGGCGATAAGCTCGTGCGACGATCCGAGCGATCTGCACTACGCGGAGCTTGGCGCGATGAAGGATGAAATTTCATCGCTCGGATACGACGTGATCGAACTGCCGATCCCGCGCGCGATCTTTTATCAGGGGTGCAGGCTGCCCGCGACTTACGCAAATTTCGTCTTTTTAAACGGCGCGCTCATCGTGCCTACCTACGCAGACCCCGCAGATCCGCACGATCCAAACCGCGCTGCGGATGAGCTGGCGCTCTCGCGTCTGCGTGCAGCGTGCACGGATCGCGAAGTAGTGGGGGTGAACGCGCGCGTTTTCATCCGCCAAAACGGCTCGCTGCACTGTTCGTGCATGAATAAATTCAGGCTTTAAATTTAGATCGAAGGAAAAATATGAAAATTTTAAAAGTTGGACTGATTTCGCATAAATTTGAAGGAACTAAAGCGCGCACGATAGCGCGCAGTATCGAACTCATCGCGCGTGCAGCGGCGAAGGGCGCACAGTTAATCGTTTTGCAAGAGCTTCATCAGACGCATTATTTTTGCCAGCGCGAAAATACCGAAAATTTCGACTATGCGCAGGATTTCGAGCGTGATTTGCGGCTGTGGAGCGAGGTAGCGAAGAGATTTAGCGTCGTGCTGGTAAGCTCGCTTTTTGAGCGCCGCGCCGCAGGGCTGTATCACAACACCGCCGTGGTCTTCGAGCGCGACGGCACGATCGCCGGCAAGTACCGCAAGATGCATATTCCCGACGATCCGCAGTTTTACGAAAAATTTTATTTCACGCCGGGCGATCCGGGCTTTGAACCCATAGATACGAGCGTGGGACGGCTCGGCGTGCTGGTGTGCTGGGATCAGTGGTATCCCGAGGCGGCGCGCGCGATGGCGCTACGGGGCGCGGAGCTACTCATATATCCGACCGCGATCGGGTGGTTCGACGGCGACGGCGAGGACGAAAAAGCGCGCCAGCTAGAGGCCTGGGTCGCGGTACAACGCGGGCATGCGGTGGCAAACTCCCTGCCCGTAGTCGCCGTAAATCGCGTGGGCTTTGAGAGCGCCGCGCTTAGCGAGGTCTCGCCGGATGAAATTTTATCCGGAGGAAATGAAATTTCGGCAGCAAGCGGAGGGGTTTTGCGAGCAAGCGACCGCGGGGCGGCCCGCGATAAAATTTCGACCGTCCGAGATGAAATTTTACGCATACAAGGCGGACGCGACGGGGTTGCGCACGCGGTAGATATGGGCAGCGCGGGCGGAATGTCGCTTGCCGCAAGCGGACAAAGCGCGCAGGGTGAAATTTTATGCGCTTCGAATTTGGAGTGCGAGCCGCTTACGTGCGGCGAAGCGGCGCAAAAGAGCCTAAAAATCTCGATAGACGTCAAATTTAACGGCGAGACTTTTGAGGTATTGCCTAGCAAACAGCGCGTGAACGGGCTCGGTAGCGAAGAGGGGATTAGATTTTGGGGCAATAGCTTTGTTTTTGGCGCGCAGGGCGAGCAGCTGTTTCGCGCAAACAGCGCCGATGAGCTATGTGAAGTCGTAACCATCGATATGCAAAGATGCGAAAACGTGCGCCGCTGGTGGCCATTTTTACGCGATAGACGCGTGGAGGAGTATGGAATTTTAACCAAGCGATACGGGCTATAGCGTCCCTGCATCTTCAATAGTCGTATAGTTTATTTGGGCGCCATACTAGGAATGAAAGTAAAAAATTTTATGATATCAATGGGCAGAAGCACCGTTAAAATACATCAATATACCGAATGAGCTTAAAATATTTGATTTTAAAACTGTCTCTTATACACATCTCCGAGCCCACGAGACCGATCAGTAT
>CAUUKU010000009.1:0-37167 GCA_963545665.1 uncultured Campylobacter sp.
ACAGGTCGTAATTTTACGAAATTTTAGGTAAAAAATAGGCTAAATTTTGGCGGAGCGATTTAGAATTTCGGATTTTAAAATCGCGAGTTAAATTTAAACGCTCGGCTCGTCTTTTGGGCTTGCGTTCGGCTCGGTTTTTTGGGCTTACGGGCGCTTGCGTTGGGCTCATTCTTTTGGGGTTTGCGCACACTTGTTCGCGCGATCATTGCGCCGCTTTGCTACGGCTTGTCATAAATCCACAGCTGCTGCTCGCACAATCATTGCGCCGCTTCGCCGCAACTTGTCATAAATTTTCACGGCTTTGTCGCTTTTCGTCGTAACCTTTCACGGCTACGGATTTAGGGAAAATTTAGATATTTTTAGCGTTAAATTAAGCCCTGGTATTTTGCTCGGTCGCTTTGGTCTTTGAAATTTCAGCGAGATTTTCGGATATAAAATTTTGTAAAAAATCTATGTCCTTTCGTGCATATAAAAATCCCGCCCCGAATTTAATGCCGCTAATTTTGCCTCGTATGCTGATTATTTTTACGTTCCATCTTAAAAATCCCGCAGCGTAGGTCATCTCATCGAAGTTTATCCTTTCCGTATGTTTAAACGGCAGAACTTCCCATTCTTTGCAGATGCCGCTTTTATCTATTCTAATTCCTTTTTGAATTAGCACGATAAATGAAAAAATTATGGCGCAGATGGATATGATTTTGCCGAGTATTAGCCTGGGTCCGCTTATTTGCAGATACCCGTCCACGCATCTGGGATCGCCTTCTTCAAAGCATCTTAAATTTATGCCTGCCGCTTTGTACTCTTGCGAGCAAATTTTATCGTGGGTATAAAAGCAGGGTATGGGATTACCGTTGTATTTTGCTACATTCGGGCTCGATAGAGTGATTACGCCGAAGCTTAAGCACATTATAAACATCTGTATTTTTAAAAGCGGATCGGTGAAGATAAATAGGGTCCCACGATCTACGGTTTTGAATGATCTGTCTTTCCCAAGCAATGAAACAAGAAGGCAAAAGCCTATCGTAACATAAAGGATTATCGTAGCAAACTCGGCTATACTTTGCGACATAATAATGACCTTGTTTTATAAATTACGCAAGCTCGCGTCTTTGGTAATTTTAGCGCAAAATTTCTAAATTTACGAGATTCTAAGCGCGTTTTTTTATAAATCGCGCTTAGAATTTACCTTGCAAGCGTGATTCTGCCGCGCGCTACGGCACATTCCGGCTTTCGCAGCTTAAATTTAAATAACAATTCCTCGCTTTTGAAAATATTTAAAATCACGCAATATAATTGCGAGCTTCAATCAAATTTACAAGGATTTGCAATGAGCTCGCTTTTGAAGCGAAACAAAATTTTATTTAACGTCCATCTTATTTTATCGATCGTTTTTTCTATACCGCTGCTTATCATGGGCGTTACGGGCGCGATTTTGTCGTATCAGCACGAGCTTGAGGCGCTAATAAACGCGGGCTCCAAAAAGGTCGAAAAGACGGGCGAAATGCAAAGCGTGGAGAAAATTTTACAAAGCTTTAGCGAGCAAACGGGCGTTAAGCAGCCCGTAAGGCTCGTCGTGCCCAAAAGCGATGACGAAGCCTTCGTCGTTTACGCAAGCAGAAGAGACGCGTATCTGGTCGATCCATACACCGCGCAAATCATCGGCAAGGATCGCGGTACGGGCTTTGTGCTAACGGTGATGGCGTTGCATCGAAATTTGGGCCTAGCGCTAAGCGGCAACAAAACCGCGGGCGAGATCGGCAAACAGATCGTAGGCGCAAGCGCCGCGGCGATGATACTGCTCGTAATAAGCGGCGTCTGGCTGCATTTCCCAAGGCTTAGGCGTAAATTTATCGAGGCGATAAAGCCAAATTTTAAACTCAAAAAATACGCTCTTTTTTACAATCTACACACGAGCCTAGGCTCGCTAAGCGCGGTGATTTACCTGCTCATCTGTTTGACAGGGCTTAACTGGTCGTATAGCCGGTATAACGACGCAGTGATGAAGCTTTTCGTAAGTTCGCAAAATTTGCCGCAAGCCGGAGCGCATGGCGGGCATGCGCATAAGGATCATGCCGCCGCGCCCGCAAAAGAGGGCGGCAAAAAGAGCGCAGAGTATAAATTTAGCGACGCGCAGAGGGCTTATGAGATATTCAGATCAAGCGGCATAGAGTATAAAGAATTTACCCTAATGCTCGCGGCGGGAGATAAGATGAGCATCAGATACTACGAGCCCGATGCGCCCGCTACCGCGCGTCCAAAAGGCGCGAGCGTCGATCTAAAAGCGGGCAAGATCGCGGAGCAGAAGCAGGCGGAGGGCATCACCGCGGGCGACGTCAAAAACGCGAACTATCAGCTCCACACGGGGTATTTTTTCGGACTTGCGGGTAAAATTTTATGGTCGCTCGTCTCGCTCTGTATGGCGCTTTTTATCTTTAGCGGCTTTTATATGACGGCAAAAAGGGCGTTTAAGTCGAAAAAGCCCAGCTAAATTTTACCTTCACGGCAAGAGCGGTAAATTATAAAATTTTACCTCGGTAGAGAAGACGATAAAATTAAAATTTACCCGCCGCACCTGCTTAAAATTCTTGCTTAGCGCTATTTGCTCCTTGCGCCGCGAGTGATCATCAAGGACTGCTCGTAGAAAATTAGCAGCGTTATTGAAACGCCCGTGCCGAGCGCCAGCGAGATTGAGACCGTGGCGAGGGCGTTGTCGAAAAACGAGATGAGATGAGCGAGCTTCTGCTGTGCGCCCGCGGCTTTGATATAAGAAAACAGCGCCAAGACCGCCTTATAGGCGTAGATGCCCGGGATCATCGGAAGCAGCGCGGGAAAGGCGATGATCTCTGCGGGCACCTTGAGGCGCTTGGCGCAGAGCATTCCCAAAACACCGATCAGAAACGACGCAAAAAGCGTCGCGGCGGCGATCGAAAAAATTTGGCTTTGAATCAGCAAAAACCTGCACGAATGCGCAACTGCTGCAAGCAGTGCCGAGAAAATAAGCGTCTTTTTAGGCGGCATGCACGCATACGCAAACCCCAGCCCCGCCGCAGCGGCAAAGCAAGCGTCCTTAAATACCGAAAGCGCGAGATCAAACATTTACAAGCCCCAAATTTGAGATGCTAAGCGTCAGAAAGAGCCCGATTGCGATGCAGATGATCAAAAGCCCCGTGTTTAGCCCTCTGCTGATGCCTACGAGCATATTTTCGTTTAGGATGTCAAAGACGGAGTTTATCAGCCAGACGCCGGGGATCAAAAACAATATGCTCGATCCCACGGCGACGTCGGGCGTGGCGCTAAGCCCGTAGCGAGCGCCTAGCGAGACGATGAAGGAGACTGCGAACGAAACCGCGATGTATTGGATTTTTAGGTTGATTTTGAGCTTGCTAAGCAGATAGCGGGCGCAAATTCCAAAAGCCGTAGCCGCAAAAACTAATGCCATCGCGCCGCCGTCGCCGCCGAAAAGCTCGCAGAACGCGGCATTTGCGACGCTGAGTAGAACGAGAGTTTTGGCAAAGCTTTTCTTTTGCGAGGCTAGAATTTCGGCAAATGCGGCCTTAGCACGCGCAAGGGGGATTTTTTCGTCGTAAATTTCCCAGCTAAGCGCGCTTAGCTCCGAGATTAGATCGAAGCTGATCTGCGCCGCAGCGCCCGTTTTAACGTAGGTGCGGCGGATGGAGTTGTCCGCGGGATCCATCACGCTGATGATGAAGTGGCGCACGAAGATCATCAGGCTCGCCTCGTAGCCGTAAGCGTCCGCTATCCTGCACACGCAGCGCTCGATACGCGCGGTGTAAGTGCCGATGCTAAGCATCTTGGCGGTGTATTCGCTAAGAAAATTGGTAAGCTCTTGGATCTGCGGTCTCGCCGCTTTTGCTTCTGTTGCTGGCATTTCTTTCGCCGCCGCCACTTCTGCTGATGTTGTTTTTGCCGTTGCGGTAGTGTTTCGTGTTGTTTCCACGCCTGCCGCCTCTGCCGTCTCAATATCGTTCCGCGCTGTTTCCGCAGCCGTCACGGCTTCTGTTTTTACAGCGCCTGCCGCCGTTTTTGATACCGCTTCGGCGTCCGTTGCGGCGGTAAAATTTTGATTGTTTAAATTTGGCGTCGTTTCGGAATTTGAGTTATCTAAATTTAGCGCCGAGGCGGAATTTTGCTCGCTTAAATTTAACGTCGCCGCAGAGCTTTCATCGTTCAAATTTGAAGCGGCGAAATTCTGCTCTTTTAAAGAATTCTGCTCGTCTAAATTTAAATCGCAGCCCGAATTCTGTCCGCTTAAATTTAAGCTTTCTGCGTCCTCGCAAGATCCGCTAAATTTAGAATTTCCACCGCCCACGACTCACCTCAGGCTGATGAGATCGAGCGGGTTGATGTGGTAGTTTTGCTGCGTCACCTCAAAGGTCAGATCCGAGCTGATGCGCCCGATGATGTAGCCCTTTTTGACGTTGGAACCGACGCGCACGGTGGGCGGGATCTGATTTAGATGCGCGTAGATCGTGTGGATACCGCCGCTGTGCTCTAGGATCACGACCTTATCGAGCACGGCGGTCTCTTTGGCAAAGACCACCTTGCCCGGCAGCACCGCTTTAACCTGCGTGTCGCCGCTGTTTGAGCCCAGCACGATATTTTCGTTGAAAAGCTTGATGTTATACACGGGATCGTTGTAGTTGCCGAATTTCCGCTTCAAATACGCGCCGTTCAGAGGCGCCGTGGTCTTGGCTCCGCTGTATTTTTTGACACGCGATGACTGATAGCTCGAGCCGTACTGCTTGACCTTTTGGTTGATCTTGCTTACGCGCTCATCCGCCGGCTCGCTCACTTCGGGCTCGGGCTCCTGTGGTGGCGCAGGCTCGGGCTTGCCCGCCTTTTTTGCCGCCGCCTTTGCTTTGGCGTACTCTTTTTCGCGCGCCTGGCGCTCCTTTTGCTTCTGCGCTTCAAGCTTCGCTTGGCGCGCCGCTTCCTCCTTCTGCGCTTTGGCTTTCTCTTCGGCGTCGTCGATGATCTTAAGCTCCTGCAGGGTCTTAGATATGGCGTCTTGCTCGTCGTTTATCTTCTCTAAGCGCGCGATATAGTCCTCTTTGTCCTTTTTCATCTGCGCGAGCTTCTCTTTTTGGGTGGTTAGCTTGGCGTTAAGATCGGTTTTTTTCTTGTCGTAGCCTGCCATGCTTGCCTGGATCGATTTGATCTTTTTGTTCTGCTCATTGATAAAATTTTGATTATTTTCGTAGTCTTTGATCAGCCCTTTCAGCTCGTCGTTCATAACGACGCCGAGCCCCTCTAAAATCTCGCTAGCTACGATAGAATCGGGCGTGGTTGTAGAATTTACGTCGGTGATGAGATCAAACGATAGCTCTTGCGAGATCACGCTTATGATCTTGCTCTCCAGATCGTTTTGCACGCTAAGAAGAGTGATGTTTTGGCTATTGAGCTTCTCAAGCTCCTGTGCTTCGGCGGTGTATTGATCCTTTAGACCTTCGATCGTTTCGCTTAGCTGCTTGATTTCGCCCTCGCGCTTTTTAAAACCCTCCTGCTCCTTTACGATTTGGCCAGCGATCTCGTCGATCTTTTGCGAAAGCCGCATCTCCTCCTTTTGCGAGCTTTTGAGCTCTTGACCCGCTTTGGCGATCTTATCTTTCGTGCTTTGCTGCTTTGCGGGCGCGGCATAAGTAAGAGCCGCGGCGAGCCCCAGCGCAAGAAGCGGCGCTAAAAAAGCCCTTTTCATGCTCGTTTATTTCCGATTTGCAGCATCACGAAACTTACCGCGATGATAGATAGCGCCAAGGCGGCACTCAAAAGGATTAGCGCATCGTAAGGCAGCACTATGGCGGTGCGCAGATCGCCGATACCCTTAAGCGTGGTCGAAAATACCTCCCAAGAAGGAAGCGCAATGTAGAAGCAGGTCACGATCAGCGTGGCGATGAAAGAGTCTATTATCGCCATTCGGTAGAGTTTGCCGCTTTTTATCAGAAACGACGCGCCGAAAAGCTCCATAATCTCGATGCGCTCTTTATGTTCGTAAACCCAGATACGCATCTGGCGGTGGATCAGCATCACGCCTAAAAGCACGATGAGAAACGCAAAGCCGTAAACGAGGCTTTTGATAAGCAGTAAAATTTTAAAAATTTCATCGTGGGTCTTTTTAAAAATTTCTACCCGCGTGAGCGAGCCTATGGATTTTAGATCCTGCTCGATCTTGGCAAGCTGCGCGGCGTCGGGGAAGCTTTCGAGCTTGACGCTATAAAATTTAGGCAAATTTTTACTAAGCTCGGCAAAGGCATTTTGTGAAATTTTACCCTTCAGACGCTCGGTGATGCCCGCGGTCGAAATTTCGCTAATCGAGCTGATTTTAGGCACCGCTTTTTGCGCGTCTTGCAAGCTGAGCGGAGTTTTGGAGACTAGCACGATGTTATATTCGTTTTGGATCGAGCGCTCGTAACTTTTGGTTAGATTGCTCATAAAAATTCCAAACTGCACGGAAAAAAGCAGCGCGACGAGCGAAAAGATCACGCCGAAATGGGTTTTAATCGATTTCATTTACTTTAGCGTCCTTAATCTCAAAATGTCGGTGCCTAAAACGCAGCGTAGCAGGCATTTTATGCGTCACGATAACGACGCAGGCGTTCCACGACTCACACGCCGAGCGCAGCAAATTCCAAATAATGGCGCTGGAGTAGTCGTCCAAATTTCCCGTAGGCTCGTCGCACAGCAGCAGGCGCGGATTATGCGCCATCGCACGTGCCAAAGCCACGCGCTGCTGCTCGCCGCCGCTAAGTTCGAGCGGATACTTACCCATTTTGTGCCCGAGCTCGACGTGGCGCAGTAGCTTTTTGGCTTGGTCTTGGCAGACCTGCTGATTGTAGCCCATTATCATTAACGGAAGCATTATGTTGCGCTCGATCGTCCATTCGTTGATCAGGCGGTAGTTTTGAAAAATAATGCCGATGCGCTGGCGCAGGGTGCGTAGATCGGAGTTTGTGATGCCTTTTAGATCGCACAGGCAGACGTTCAGCTCGCCGCCGATGATGTCGATGCCGCCGTAGAAGGACTTAAGCAGCGTGGATTTGCCGCTGCCGCTCTTGCCCGTGATGATGACGAAGTCCTTCGCGCCGATGCCGAAATTCGCGTCTTGGATGACCGCGCCCGCCTTTTCGTAGCCCAGAGTGAGGCCCGCTGCGGTGATGATGTTGTAATCGTCCGTTATCTCTGCCATTGTGAAAATATCTCCGAAATTTTTTGATGTGCCGCGTGGTTTTCGCGCGTAGGAAGCGGGCGGCGGATGAAATAGCGCGTACCGCTTGCGTTTGCGCGGATGAAACACTGTTGCGGAAAGTCGAATGCCCCGAGCGAAAGCAGGATTAGCACATCCTGCGGCTCGGCAGCGCACGGCTTGCTTTGCTGTTGCTGCTCGGCGTAGCTTGGTTCGCTTTGTCGTTTATCTTGCCGCTCGGCACGGTTTAATTTGCCCTGGTGTTCGGCTTGCAACTCGTCATGGCTTAGCTCGCTTCGGTGACCGATTTGCGACTTGATAGGGTTTGACTTATTTTGTAATTCTGCTTGCGGTTCAGCAGCGTGGTTTAGCTCGTTTTTTAGTTCGGCTTGCGACTCATTTTTGCAAGATGCGGCGCTTATGTTTAATGCCGCGTTTGCTTCGTCTGTGTGGGTTGCATTTGATGCGGCGCTTGCTTTTGCTGTACGGGTCGCCGCGAATGAGCCATCCAAATTCGGCACATTGCTTACATCTATTGTGCCGATCGCTGCGGGTGTAGTGCTCGCGCCTGTCGCATCGATAGCTGCAAGCGCATCCTCCGTGCCGCTAGCATTTAGCGCGCTGCTTGTTGCGATCTGCTCGCAGGCTAAAGCGCGCTTTTCACCAGGGGCAGTGCGGCTAAATTTAGCGTCTATTGCGATGGGAACGTCGCCCGTTAAATTTACGTCGTTTGAGCTCAAGCAATTTTGATTTAAATTTACGCTCTCTTTTGCGCCCGTTTCATCCGCGCGGTTTGTATTTGGCGCGGCGCTCGCTTTTTTTAGAATTTGCGCGGCGTTCGCGCAAGTTGAAATTTTATCGCCCGCTGTCGTAGCTGAAATTTTGCCGCAGTCTGCCGAAATTTCATCCGTGCTTGCGCGCTCGGTTAAATTTTTGCCGCGCGTCGCGTCTAAATTTATAGCCTCGTCGTTTATGGCTTCGCCCGCGCCGCTTAAATTTACGCCGCGCTCCGCGCAAGCTTCGTCCGCGTCCAAGCTTTTTTGAGCGTCAAAGTAAAAAATTTCCTCAAAATGCACGAAAAAATCCTCGCCTTTGAAGGTGAAATTTTTAAAATTTCGCGCGATTGCCGCTGCGTCAAATTTTAAAAATTCCATCTCAAACTGCTGCGGCTCGCCCCGGCCCGCGGCTTTGTTCTCATAGATCAGATCGTAGATGTTTTTATCCATTTTGCGCCATCTATCCTCGTATTTGCTCGCTACGGCGGCGTCGCGGTTTTTGAAGTGTGAAATTTCGCCCGCTTTGCGCTGAACGTAGGGCGAGAGCTTTTGCATCGCGTAGAGGAAGTACTCCTCGCTGTCGGTGCGAAGCTCGAAGCGGCCGCCGAGCCCGAGTGTGCGTGCGATCTGTGAGGCAAACTCGTCGCTTATGACGCGGCGGTGCGGCGCGTCGTCCCACGGCACGGGGAAGTGCAAAAACACGCGCTGCAGGCAGCCCGCGGGAAGCAGGCTCAGTAAAACCCGCGCGTCGGTGGCTATGAGAGCGATGTTTTGCAGCTCCTCGCGGATCGCTAGCTTTGCGACCTGCTCGATCGCGGGCTTGTAAATTTCGATGCCGATTAGTAGTGCGTCCTTATTCGAGCGCGCTTGATGGAGCAGGTGTCTGCCCGAGCCGAAGCCGATCTCGATGAAAATTTTATTAAATTTAGAGCTTTTTGCGAGGGATAAAATTTCATTTTCGTCCAAAATCAGCGGCGTTTTTTCGGTAAGCGAGCTGTCTTTGTAAGCAAACGCCTGCGAGATGATCTGCCCGCAGAAGCGCTCTTTAAAAATTTCGAGCGCTCGTTGCAGATGGCCGATCTTGGCGGGCTTGGTGATCTTTTCGCCCTTTACTATCACTTTGTCGCCGCCGGGTTTAACGATGATAAAAAACTCGCTATCAAAGCTTCTGGTTCGCACGAGCGTCAAGTTTCTACCGCGTGCCGATTCTAAAAACTCGGTCTCGCCGAGCTTAATCGGCAGCCGCGGCAGGCTCACGCTGCGGGTTATGAAATTCGGCAAGCTTTATTCCGCCTGTGCCGTAGCGATAACCGCGCTAGGCTTTGACAACTCTCCTTTGCCGGTTTTTACGACAATTCTGTATTCGTATCCTTCGCCGTAATCGACGTAATCGATATACTCGGCGCTAAGTCTACCGCGAACCTCTTTGACGCTACTCCACGACTCGCTTCCTTTCGGACGGCGCTCAATGACGTAGGAGCTTACGCGAAGATCCGGATGCGGGCGCCAGATGATCTTAACGCGGCCCGGAAGCCCGTAGATCGCCTGCGCAAACGGCACGGACTCTAGCATTTTCGCAGTGCTTGCGATAGCGACCGGAGAAGGAGCCGAAACGCCCTTGGCGCCGTATGTGCGCACGGTGTATTTATACGAAGTGCCCGGCTGCAGCCTCGTATCTACGTAGTGAGTGGAGTATGGATCTGCGATGGTGGCGATCTTTCTGGCTTCGCCGCCGCTTGCAGGCGCTCGGTAAACGACAAAACCCAGTACGGCGGCATCTGAGTCGTATCTAGGCCACTCAAGCCCGATCTCATTGTCGCTCGCGATCGTCCTAATCCCCTCTACGCGCGGCAGGCTCTCGTCGCTTGCACTAGGCGCGCTAGACATAGCGCAACCACCCGTTAATATCGCTAAAGTAGCGCTCAACGTTAGTCGGTAAAATTTTTTCATAAATTTCATCCTTTACCTTTTGATTTGTCGTAAAATTTAGAAATTCGCTCGGCAAGCCCGCGCATATTTTCACCTCTTTGCCGCTTCGCGGATGGATGAAATAGAGCAAATAGGCATGGAGCAAAATCCTGCTAATTTTAGCGTTTTCGCTCTTAAATCCGTATAAATGATCGCCCAAAATGTGCCGATTTATCGAGCTTAAATGCACGCGGATCTGATGCGTGCGACCCGTGAAGAGCTTTGCCGCGACGAGATTAAAGCTCTTTAGACTTATCGGCGGCAAAATTTGGTTTTGAGCGGGATTTTTAAAATTTAAGGCTTTATTCTCGGCTAGGCGGGCGGTTTTGGCTTCATTTGCGCTCATATCAGCGGTTAAAATTTTATCCGCGTTGTCCGCGCGGCTGCTTGGAATTTTATCTACGCTTTGGATCGGAATTTTATCCGCGCTCCGCATGCAGTTATTTGAAATTTTATCCATGCCTGCGTTATTGCTCGTGCTCGCGTCGGTAGTCGAAATTTCATCCGTGTCGGCGGCTGGACCTACATTTAAAATTTCATTCCCGCGCACGCTTGCGTCGGTCGCTAAAATTTTACTCATATCTGCGTCCCTGCTAGCGTTTAAAATTTTATCTCCGCCCGCATACATAGCCGAGATTTTATCGGCGTCCGTAGCTGCGTCTGAAATTTTATTAGCGTCCGAAATTTTATCGACAGCTAAAATTTTATCCGCAGCGCCCATTGAAATTTTATTCGCAGCCAGAATTCTACTTACGCCTGCGTTCGCAGCCAAAATTTTATCGACGGTTGAAATTTTATCCGCCCCTGGGCTCTTGCCTGCAGCCGTGCCATCGCTCGCGCCTAAAATTTCATCGCGCTTCTGGGCGGATTTTTGAAGCTCCGTTAGTTCCGCTCCGCTTAAAATTTCATAAAACGCGCTCTTTGCGCTGCGCCCGCCGGGTACGATCCCCATTTTTAGACGGTTTGCTGGGTTACGAGCGATCGGACGCTCGATTACGCAGGGCTGCTTCAGCGGCAGGTCGATGAGCGCGAGGTATATCCGCCCCATGCTCTTATCGCCTAGCTGTGCCGAAAGCGCGGCGTGCGCGGCGTTGTTTTTGGCGACGAGCAGGGCGCCGCTGGTGAGTTTATCCAGGCGGTGCACGATGCCCGCGCGAAGCTCGCCGCCGAGCGTGGAAAGCAGATAGCCGCGAGACTTGAGCCAGTCCACGAGCGTGGGCTCTTTGACGCTTGCGGCGGGGTGGACGGTAAGGCCCGCGGGCTTATTTACCACGAGCAGATCATCGTCCTCGTATAAAATTTCAACGTCGAAGTTTAGCCTCTCCTCGCTCATCTGCTGCGGCGCAGGCGCGGGGTAATCGATGTGCACGAGCTCGCCCGCGGATAGCTTGTAGCCGGGCCTGCTCTGCACCGTGCCGTCCACTCTTACCGCTGCGGATTTGATTAAATTTGATATTTGATTGCGCGAAATTCCAAGCTGCGAGCTTAAAAAAACATCGAGCCTTTCGCTGCATTGTGCTATTAGATTATCCAAATTTATACCTTTTTTGGCTATTCTTACGTCAAAATTTTAATTAGGATTAAGCGTTGTTTAAAATTGACAAAAAGATTTTAGCATATTTTGATTTCATTCAACCTTTTTTGATCGTGCCGATAGTGGTTTTTTCATACGTTTTAATAAGCGAGGCAAACGACGTGCTGTCCTCGAAGCAGGTGGTTTATTTCGGCGTAGGATTTGCCGTTTTTACGCTGTTTTTTCTCTTTCCGATACGCAAATTTTTATATCTGATCCCGATATTTTATTGGACCAACATCATATTGCTGCTCAGCGTCGATTTTTTCGGCGTTAGCAAGCTAGGAGCGAGACGCTGGCTGGAGATTCCGTTCGTGCATTTTACGCTGCAGCCCAGCGAGGTGATGAAGCCCGCGTTTATCCTGATGCTGATGTATCTGATACACAAAAATCCGCCGCCGAAAAACGGCTACGGGCTGAAGGATTTTTTGCGCCTTAGCTTATACATACTTCTGCCCTTCGTTTTGATTGCAAAAGAGCCCGATCTAGGCACCGCCGCGATACTTTTTTTGACGGGATTTGCGATCCTTTTCATTATCGGCGTGGATAAAAAAATTTGGCTCACGCTGATCATCGTTTTTGGGGTCAGCTCGCCGATTTTGTACGAAAACCTGCACGGTTATCAAAAAAAGCGCATCGCCGATTTTATCAGCGAGGAGCCCAATTACCAGGTCAAGCAGGCGATCATCGCTATCGGAAACGGCGGCATCTATGGCAAAGATAGAGACGAGGCGACGCAGACGCACTTTAAATTTCTGCCGATTGCGACGAGCGATTTTATCTTCGCTTATACGATCGAGCGCTTCGGCTTCGTGGGGGCTGCCGCACTGATCGCGCTGTATGCGCTGCTGATACTGCATCTGTTGAGCCTGAACTACAACTTTAAAAACGATTATCTGATACGGGTCTTTACGAGCGCGCTTGCCTCGCTCATCTTCATCTACGCGGGCGTCAATATCTCGATGGTGGTGGGCTTCGCGCCCGTCGTGGGCGTGCCGCTGCCGTTTTTCAGCTACGGCGGCAGCAGCTTCATCACCTTTATGATCCTTTTTGGAATTTTACAAAATTTGCTGACGTTTAGGATGAAGGATAACTACAAGACCTACAAGATCAGGATGTAAATTTAGCCCGCACGGATAAATTTTGAAATTCTACAAAATCGTGCGAGGTTTATTTTGAGCTTCTGGCGGTGAAATTTGAAGTATGCGCTAAATTTAAGCTCGCTACAAAATCACGCCGATACCGAGCGTAAAAACCACCGCGAAAAGGGCGTATGTAAAGGCGAATTCCAAAGTTTGCGAATTAAAAAATCCGTAGTACAAAACGCTCGTGAAAAATCCGCCCACGAAAGCTACGGCAAAGATCCCGATCCGCGCTGCGACTGGCTTTGCGCCGCAAAATTTGTATAAGTAAAAAACCCCGCAGAAGCTGATCGCAAACCAGATCATCGCAGGTACCGGCCCGCTTAGGCCTATCATGCCGAACAGATTGGCTAAATTTAAAAGCAGCAAAAATATCACCGCAAGCGCGATTAGCGCGGATTTGATCATCTATCGCGCCTTGCGCTATCCGCGGAATTTTCGCCCGCGCAGTCGGTGGAGTTTTCGCCTATACCGCCGCTAAAATTTTTACCCGCACTGCAGGCAGGTCCTTCATCGAGCTTGTCTTTGAAATTTTCGTCCGCGCCGCCTTCGCCCGCGCTACCATTTGAAATTTTAAAATTTCCGTCGGAAATTTCACCGACGCGATGCGTAGAATTTTTATAGGCGCCGCTCGTGGAATTTTCACCGAGATTGCCATTGGAGTTTAAAATTTCATCCTCGCTTTGAGAATTTGAAATTTCGCCGCCGCTTTTAAAGTTTAAAATTTCATCCGCCGTAGCATCTTTGCTTTGCGGCTCTCGCGCCTCTTTTGCGCCGCCGAAATCCGCGTCTTTTAAATTTGCGCTCTCGTCTAAATTTTTAGAGCTTCCGCTCGCAGAATTTTCATAAATTTTATTTGAAAATCTTTTGTGCCTGATCTGCAGATAAAAGACGAAGGCGACGAACGCTACTGCAGTGATCGCGATGTAGTAGCGGTTTTCGAAGAGCAGCATGCCCTCTACCAGCCCTGAAAACAGCGCCAGCAGCGAGGCGGTAAGAAACGGAAAGCGCACTAGCTCTTTCTCGCCGATCGCTAAGGCGATGAGCGCGACGCCGAAGATCGTGGCGTTTAGCAACGCGCCCAGGATTTTAATCTCGGCAAAAAGGCTCGGATTGACGCGCGAAGTGACGTAGAGTGCGAGCGCGACGGCGGCGAAAAGCAGGATTAAAAATACGATTTTTTTCATTTTGGACCTTTTGGCTTTAGTATCAAATGCGCGGCGCGGTGCTTTTGCAGACGCTGCGCGAACTTTTGCTCGGCGGTTTGCGGGCACTGCGCGAGTTTCTCGCACATCTACGGGTGCGACGCAAATACCTCGCCTTTATGAGCGCGCTGCGCTAGCCCAGGCGTGCTGCAAACTTTGAGCGCATAGGCTTATCGGCCGCAGGTTCGCAAAACATAGCGCAAACCACGCTGTCTTCCTACGCCGCGGCAAAATTCTATTTTAAGCCCGCAGAGTACGGCGTATGGCTAGACGCTTGTTTGCAAAAGCGGCGCAAATGGCTGCGTGTCGCCCCAAAACACAGCGCAAGCCTTGGATGTAGCCGTGCGAGCCGTGTTTTGGGCGCCTCATACATGTGCCGCGCATAGCGCATGATCTAGCGCGCCCTCGCACACGGGCGGCGGCGCATAGATCAAGACGCGGCGCGATGATCGCTCGCTGCGCCTAGCTTGCACCCGCAGCCTCATCGATCATCCGTGTGACGACGGACCGCCTGGCGGCCTAGATCGATTGCTCGTGCATCGAGAAAACCGCGCCTTGCCCTAGTCGATTGCCCGTGTATAAAACGGACCGTCTCGCGGTCTAATCGATTTCCCACACGGCGCACGGATTATACCGCAGCTTCGCGCCGCTTGAGATATAGCCTCGCGTAGATCGCCATTTATGCGGGTCCGCGCGAGATGGTCTTCGATGCGCATTATGTACGCGCTGTAAATTTGAGCGCGACGACCCGAGCGATACGCGGTGAAATGCATCCGTCCGAAACATTTCGCGCCGCCAATGCGATGCGCTTTGATGCTCTCGCGATGCATCTAGACGCTCGCGAGCACGTAGAATTTCATCTACCGAGCCGCCCGCACGGCGAAAATGAAGCTCGCAAAAAGGCCTTCGCGCATTTATCTAAAACCTGCGAATGATCTCGTCCTGTTTGCTTAAGCAGAGCTTAAATTCGCTAAATTTTACCGAGGGCGTAGGCGGTGCTCACTTGGCTCTGAACAAATTTTAAAATTTGCCTCGCTCGCAGCGCTGCCTATTTATCTCATTATCTCGCGGTAAAATTTTAAAATTCTCTCAATTTTATCGCGCTTACAGGCGGTTTTTAAAACAGCGGTCGGTTCGCGCCGAAGCCTCTTGCGGCTTTTGCTTTTAAAGTCTAGTTTCGCCGCGGCAGGCTCGCAAGCAAGCATCGTTCTGCGCTTTTAAGCAACCCGCCGCCGCGCTTGCAAATAAGCATCGTCCACCGCCCAGGCTCGCAAAGCGCTCGTCTGCTCGCGTCCGCAAAAGATCCCCCGTCTCGCCGCTCGCAAAGAGGCGCCGTCATATCGCATCAAAGCAAAGCCCGCGTTTTGCCCCATCCATCTGCAAAGAGGCACCGTTTGGGCGCCGAAAGCAAAAACTCGCGCTTTGCTCACCCGCCTCGAGTATGCAGAATATGTCGACTGGCCGCAAAGAACAAGGCAGCGACGCTTTTGCGGCGAAGTTAAAACTCGCGCTCTGCTCCCCAGCCGCACTTGTGCTTAAGTCAAAATCCGCGTAGAGGTATGCTGCGTAAAATTTCATCACTTGTTTTTCTGAAAGTACGCGTCCACGCCGTTTGCGATGCCTTGGGCGATGCGGTCTTGGTAGGCGCTTTTACCTAAATTTTTACCCTCCTGCGGATGCGTGATGTAGCCGATCTCCACGAGCACTGCGGGCATCGTAGCGCCCACCAGCACCCAAAACGGCGCCTCGCGCACGCCTCCGTCCTTGCTCGCGAAGCTTTTTTTGACCGAGCTTAGCATATAGCTTTGAATGTCGATGGCAAGCTTGTTTGAAGAGATTATCTTCTCGCGATTTAAGAAATTTAAAAAGGTCTGCTTTGAGAATGTGTTCATATCCTCCAAATCGCCCTTGTTTTCGAGCGCGGCGGCGTTTTTGCTGCGTTCGCTCCTAGCCGGGCTTAGGAAAAACGTCTCCACTCCGTTCATTTTAAGCGCAGCTTTTGCGTTGGGTGCCGCGTTTGCATGGATCGAGATAAACATATCGGCGTTTTTTCTCGCGGCGAAAGCGGTGCGCGACCTTAAATTTATAAACACGTCGGTGGTGCGTGTGTAAAGCACCTTATAGCCGCGCTTTTGAAGTAATGCGCCGAGTTTTTTGGATGTGGCAAGCACGACGCTTTTTTCCTTCAGCCCGTTTCCTACCGCGCCCGAATCGCTGCCGCCGTGACCGGGATCGATGACGATGAGCTTGCCTTTGGTGGATTTGTAAATTTTCTCGGTTTTTACGGAGGCGGATTTGGCGCCTTGCGCGTCGCCGGCAGTGTACGCGTCGCTCTGCTCGCTCGCGTTTTTACTGCGGCGCTTGGTCGGGGTTTTGGCGCGCGAGGATTTGGCGGCGGCGCTTAGGATCATTAAATTTCCGTCGATCTGCACGCCCGCATTAAATTCCTTCTCGTCGCTAAGCACGACGCGCACGGTCTTATCGTCGTATTGCGAGATGCGTACTTCGCCTACGAAGCTGTCTTTTAGGCGGGTGCTTTGCGATTTTTGCCGCGCGGCAAAGTCGATCACGAAGCGGAAATTATCGTTGCTGGCGATGGTGAAATCCTTATAATCGCTCTGCTGCAGATCGCGGTTAAACTCAAGCACGATCTCGCTTGCATCGCCGCGCAAGGAATTTAACGCTAGCTTCGCGCTTTTATCCTCCTTTTTAACGCTGCTTTTTCTAAGCTCGCTATTTTCCGTGCCAGGCTCGCCCTCTTCGTTTTTTGCGGAGGCATCCTCGTCGCTTTGCCGATCGGATGAAATTTCGTCCACGTCTTGTGCGGTATCCGCGCCGCTAGGTCTAGTGGAGCGCAAAAATTCCAGATCCTCTTTAGATAGCGAGCTTAGATCCGCGCTTGCCGCAGCCCGCACTTTTTTAGCGGCGGAGGCTTTAGCGCTAGAGGCTTTGTCGGCAGAGGTTTTAGAGGCAGCGACTTTGCGGTTTTTATCGGGATTTGCGGCGGACTTGGCGTCTTTTTCGGTCGAATTTGACGAATTTTTAGAATTTGTCGTTTTGGAGCTTTTATTGTTTTTTGCGGAGCCTTTATCGCGACTGCTAGAAGCCGCCGCACCATCGCCGCGGGTAGAATTCGCTGCTTTGGAATTTTTTAAGCTTTGCTTTTCTTTAGAATTTGAAGCATCGCGTCGTTCTTTGCTCTGCTTGCCGCTTTTCGGCTTTGCTTCATTCGCGGCGGACGCGCCTTTATTTAGGCGCGCGAGCTCCTTTTCGTAGGGTGAGGAGTCAAGCCCTAAATTTTTCGAGCTATAAACCAGCCTCTTTAGCGCTTTGATGCGGACTTCCTTCTGCGATGCGCCTTGGTAGAGCGACTTTAGCTCCTTGTGCAGCGAGCGCTTGTAATTCGGCGTCGCTACGATAAAATCCTTGTCGAATTTCGCAAAAAACGCTTCGCCGGAAGCTCCAAACGCCAATACGCAGCTAAAAGCCGCGATTAGAAAAATTTTAACTATCTTCGCCATTTACAAGTTTTTCTATCAATCCCTTCACGGATATTATCTCGTTTAATCGCCAGCCGTTCGCACCGGTAAAAAACAGACCGCTTTGCGTTTTGCCCAGATACGCGTCGCTTAAGCGATCTGCGATGCAGTATCCGACCGCGCTCGCCCCTTTGCCGTGCTCGCAAGGGCTTACGCAGTTGCTGATACAGCGGATTTTGGGCGCCGTGCCTGCGGCGATCATATCTTGTAGATTGGTATGAATGCCGCGTGCAGGATAGCCTACGGGCGATTTTAGAAGCTTTATATCCTCTTTTTTGGCATTAAGAAGCACCTGCTTAAATTCCTCCGCAGCGTCGCATTCAAAGGTGCCGATGAAGCGCGTGCCCATCTGCACGCCGTCCGCGCCCAAAGACTTCACGCGATCGATGTCAGTTTTATCCCAAATTCCGCCTGCGACAAAGAGCGGGAAGCTGCCCCAGCTAGCGATCTCTTCTTTAACCTGTGGGATTAGATTATCCAGGCTAAATTCTGGATCTATGCACTGCTCGTAGGTAAAGCCCTGATGCCCGCCGCTAAGAGGGCCTTCGAGCACTACTGCGTCCGGGATGCGGTCATAGCGCTGCTTCCAGCGCTTGGCGATGATCTTAAGGGCCTTGGCGGAGGAAACGATAGGCACGAGCGCGACGTCCGGAAAATCGGCCGTAAATTCCGGCAGATTGGTAGGAAGCCCCGCGCCGCTAATGATGATGTCGATGCCGGCCTCGCACGTGTCCTTTACGATGCGCTCGTAGTCGTTGGCCGCACACATTACGTTCATCCCCAAGGGCGCATCGCCGCAAATTTTACGGGCGTTTTGTACGATGGTAAAAAGCGCCTCTTTGCTATAAAAATTTTCGCTCGTATAGGGTCTGCCCTCGAGCGATTTTTTGGCAAATTTAAGATTTTCGTAGTAGCCGGTGCCGACCGAGCTAATGACGCCTAGGCAGCCGTTTAGGCTGACGCTTCCGGCGAGGTTATCCCAGCTGATACCAAGCCCCATCCCGCCTTGGATTATGGGGTGCGTAATCTCGTGTTTGCCTATTTTTATACTCATTAATCTACCTTTAATTTAGCGAATTTTTTCTTTCCGACCTGTAGGGTGTATTCGCCCGAGCTGAGCTGAAGCTGCTCGTCTAAAATTTTACTCTGATCGATGCTGACGGCGTTTGATTTTATTAAGCGGCGCGCATCCGAGCTGGATACGGCGAGCTTGCAGCTAATTAGCGCTTTTACGATCCACGCAGGCGAGCTTACGTGATACTCTTTGATCTCCGTAGGAAGCTCGCCTGCGCCGTGGACGCGGTCAAATTCCTGCTTGGCCTCAAAGGCGGTATTTTCGTCATAAAATCTAGTAACGATCTCGGAGGCAAGCTCCTCTTTGACCGCCTTGGGATGGATCGAGCCCTCAGTTACGAAGCCTTTTATGAGCTCGATATCTTCGCTACTTTTTTGGCTAAGCAGATTATACCAATCCCACATTAGATTATCGCTGATGCTCATCACCTTGCCGTACATATCGTGCGGCGTGTCGGTTACGCCGATGTAGTTGCCTAGGCTCTTGCTCATCTTATTCGTGCCGTCGGTGCCTACTAAAAGCGGCATCATAACGACGCTTTGTTCTTTGCCGACGTCATAAATTCTTTGCAGCTGGCGACCCATTAAAAGATTAAATTTCTGATCGGTGCCGCCGAATTCTATATCGCATCTCATGCAGACGCTGTCATATCCCTGCAGCAGCGGATACATAAACTCGCTGATGCTGATCGGCTGCTCGGCCTTGTAGCGTTTCTCAAAATCGTCGCGCTCAAGCATTCTGGCGACGCTATAGGTGCTAGATAGCTCGATCATCCCGCTAGCGCCTAAGCGATTGGTCCATTCGGAGTTAAACATCACTTTGGTCCTTGCGGGGCTTAAAATTTTAAACACCTGCTCCTCGTAGGTTTTGGCGTTTTGCAGTACGACTTCGCGCGCTAGCTTCTTGCGCGTTTCGCTCTTGCCGCTCGGATCGCCGATTTGAGCGGTAAAATCGCCGATTAGAAACTGCACGACCGCGCCGTGGTTTTGTAAAAACGCGAGTTTATTCAGAACGACGGCGTGTCCTAGGTGCAGATCCGCAGCGGTCGGATCCATTCCGATTTTGACGTAGAAGCTCTCGCCGCTATCGTAATAACGCCTAATCAGCGCCTCTATCTGCTCCTCGCCGATGATCTCGGCGACGCCGCGCTTGAAATTTTCCATAATGCTTGTGATGTCAGCCATCTGCTCTCCTTATTTTAGTTTTTATATACGTCCGTAAGCGATACGAAATCCACGATCTTAAAGCGGTTTTTGAGCCTATCTTTAATCTGCGCGGAGTCTAAATTTTCGTTCAGCTCGATGATGATCTCAAAATAATCCGACGTCGTCTCGCTATTTTCGTTGAGGCTTATCGACACTAGATCGATCTCAAGCTTGACTAAATAGTTCAAAAACGCCGCCAGCGAGCCGCGCTTGTTTTCTAAATTTAAGAGGATCTTGTAGCGGTGCGGCGCATTGCGCGTCCATTTTACAAAGATCATCTCGTCGCTTTTGATGAGGTTGCTCGCTCTTTCGCACAGCTTGTGATGCACGGTCACGCCGTGTCCGTTGCGAAAGCCGATGATGTCGTCGCCGCGCTTTGGATTGCAGCAGTAGTCAAACTCCACCTCATCAATCTTAAAATTTGAATACACCACGATGTTGTCGAATTTTTGCTTCTCGATCTCGTATTTGCTGCGAAATTTCATATTAAAAAATTTCTCTTTGAGCGGGTATTTTTTCAGCGCATTTACGACGTCTTTTAAAAATACCGAATCATGCGCGGCTTTGGCGATCTTTTTGCTTAAATTTTCCTTTTCGAGCCAGCCTAGGATACTCTCCTTGCTCGTTGCAAAGATCGCGCATAAAATTTTAATCGCCACTTCGTAGTTTACGTCTCTGATCTTTTGTTTGCAAAACGCCTTTATCGTCGCGCGCGCCTTGCCGGTTTTGACCGAGCTTAGCCAGCTGCAGCGGTAATGCGGCTCGCTTCCGGTGATGATATGAACGATATCTCCGTTTTTAAGCTCCGTTAGCAGCGGCACCTTGACGCGGTTTATAAAGGCCTCGGTCGCTTTTAAGCCCACTTGCGAGTGTATCTCGTAGGCGTAATCAAGCGCCGTAGCGCCGCGCGGCAACGTAAAAATTCCGCCCTTGGGAGAATACACGGCGATATCCTCGACGTAGAGGCTGTCTTTGGCATATTCGTAAAGATCCTCGGCGTTGGCGTCATCCTCTTCCTGCATGCCGATGTCGTTTAGCCAATCGAGCTTCGGATTGATCGAGCCGCTATATTTATACTTCCAGTGCGCGGCAACGCCGAATTCTGCGGTATTATGCATATCGAAGGTGCGGATCTGCACCTCTACGATCATACTTTCGTTAAAGACGGTCGTGTGGATCGTCTGATATCCGTTTTGCTTCGGCAGCGCGATGTAATCCTTAAAGCGCGAGATCAGCGGGTTAAATTTCGTATGGATGATGCCAAGCGCCAAATAGCAATCCATCGGCTTTTGCACGATGATGCGAATGGCTAAAAGATCGAGCACCTCCTCGATCGAAATTCCTTTGCGCTGCATCTTTAAAAAGATCGAGTAGTAGTGCTTCATCCGCTTTTGGATATCGAAGCTGCCCTCGCTAAAGCCGTTTGAGAGCATATACTCTTTGATCCTTTCGCTAAATTTGCTAAGGTTCATCTGAAGCTGTTGCTTGTGCTCCTCGATGTAATCGGCGATCGCTGCGTATTCTTTGGGCATGACGTATTTAAAGCTAAGATCCTCAAGCACGTTTTTGATCGATGAAATTCCAAGCCTGTGCGCGATCGGCGCGTAAACCAAAAGCGTCTCCTCGCCGATGCGTTTTTGTTTATCGGGGCGGAGGGCGTCTAGGGTTAGCATATTGTGCAGCCTATCGCAGAGCTTGACGACTAAGACGCGCTGATCGTTAATGGAGATCATTAATAATCTTCGAAAGGTAAGCGCCGTGGTGCGTAGCTTAGCATCGCTATCTCCCGAAGGAGCCAACTTATCCTCTCTGATATTTACGATCTTGGTAAGGCCTTCTACGATCTTGGCGACCTCTGCTCCAAATCTTTGCTCCACTTGCCCTATGCTAAAGTCCGTATCCTCGACCACGTCGTGCAAAAGAGCAGAGATCACCATCGCGTAGTCTCCGCCCATAAAGGCTACGAAGCAGGCGACTAAAAGCGGGTGTATCGCATACGGCTCTCCGCTTTTGCGAAACTGCCCGTCATGCTGCGCGATGCATAAATTTATAGCATCTACCAGCAGCGGAGTGGGCTCTTTTAGATTATAGAGCAGCTGCTTGGCGCTTTGGATATCTTTGGTGTCGACGACGTCGCCGATGAGACTTTCTAAGAAGTTATCATTAATCCTTGTCAACGATTCCATCTAACGCGATCTTACCTTCGGCTAGTTCTAAGATTGCTATATCGGCAAATTTCATCCTGCGGATATCTACCCCCTCTATTAGCGGCGTGGCGCCCGCGGCTAGCTCTTCGGTGCGTTTGCTTATCATCAATGACAGCTTATATCGGTCTCCGCCGGTTACTTTTAACGCTTTGGCTACGATTTGTTCGGTTCTCATCAATTCTCCTTCGATTTAAAATTTTAGCTTTTTACGATCGAGCACGAGCTTAGATCGCCGCCCTCGATGATTTTGTATAAATTCCCGCTTTTAAACATATTACAGACGATGATCGGAAGCGCATTGTCCTTAGCTAGCGCGATAGCCGTATCGTCCATGACCTTGATATTATCGTGCAGGGCCTCGTCGTAGCTGATGCGCGAAAGTAGCTTCGCGTCTTTAAATTTACTCGGATCCTTGTCGTAGATGCCCGTTACCTTCGTGGCTTTGATGATGGCGTCGGCTCCGATCTCGATAGCACGGAGCGTGCCTGCGGTATCGGTCGTAAAGAATGGATTACCCGTGCCCGCGGCAAAGATCACGACGCGCCCTTTTTCTAGGTGTCTTTTAGCGCGTCCGATGATGAAGGTTTCGCAGATGGCTTCCATTTTGATCGCGCTTTGTACGCGCACGTCTAGACCTACGTTTTCTAGCGCCTCTCTGATCGCGATGGCGTTGATGACGGTGGCTAGCATGCCCATGTGGTCGCCGCTGGTGCGTTTGATGATACCGCTAGCCGCGGCACTTACGCCTCTGATGATATTGCCGCCGCCGATTACGATGCCGACTTCGATACCGCCCTCTACGAGCTGTTTGATCTCGCGAGCGATAAATTTTAAAATTTCGCTGTCGATGCCAAAGCCGTTTTCTCCCGCTAGCGCCTCGCCGGAAAATTTAACGAGTACGCGATTAAATTTCGCCATTACTTTCTCCTTAAAATTTTGCAATTCTACCCTAAAATCGTTTAAATTTATCTTTTTAAATCGCGCGAGCCGCCGCGTTTTAAAATTTGTCGAGCGCCTTTTTTATCCACATCCGCCTAGGCGCTATGATCTCGCTGGCGCTGCCGTTTACGGCATGATAGATCAGCGTGCCGTGCAGGCTCGCATAGTAGCGTATTATGAGGCGCTGTAGATGCGGCTCGTAGCTCGGTACGAACCAGCCGTTGTTACTGATCGCTACGACGTATTTGGGCGAGCCCTCGTAAAGCTCTGCGCGCGTAGCCTCGTAGCAAACGGCGCTTCTTACGTTCTTACCGCCAAGCTCGTAGTCGCTAAAGCCGCTTGCGACGGAGAAATCAAGCGCGCCGCCAAGTAGCACGCGGTTGATGAAATTTCGCGCGAATTGGGGCAGCGGCGTGACCTCTCCGAACGGCACCAAAATGTGTTTATCAAAGCGGCTCATCTGCCCGCCTGCGAAGAGATAGGCGCTGTTGTAAAATTTCCCGTTCTCATACGCCTCGGCGCCCGCTACGATCGTGATTTGTTGCGATTTTTCCTTTAGGGTTTCGACTAGCGCGTTTTCTAAATTTAGCGGCATCGCAAAGGCGCTTTCAGGCAGGATTATCGCGTCCCATCCCTCTGCGATCGCCTCATCGATGCGGGCTAAATTCGCTTTTGCGGCGGATAAAATTTTATCCTTCGCCCAGATGTCATGCTGCGAAATATCGGTATTTGCGAGTAAAATTTTAATCGGCAGCGGCTCGGGCTCTTTTTGGCTAAATTGCAGCGCGCAGATCAAAAATGCCGTAAAGATCGCTGCATTAAGCTTAGCCCGGGCGCCGCGCCCGCGCAGATACAAAACCGCGCAAAGCCCCGCTAAAATCAGAGCCAGCGCGCTAAGATCGGCTCTGAAAATTCCATGACTTAGCAGCAGTTCAAAATTTAGCCAATCAAAGCCGAAAGGATGGATAAGCTTCAGCGCCAAAAGACACGCGGCGCGCAAAACCGGCGCGTCAAAGATCGCAAAGATGCGGAAGATAAAGGCAACGGCGAGGCAAATTGCAAAAATTTCAAGCGGGATCAGAAACGCAAGATCGAAATAGATCAGGCTGAAGCCGATCCAGTGCAGCCACAGCGCGCCGATAAAAAATCCGCACCAAAACCACTCCGCCTTGCTTGCTTTTAGCAGATAAAAAAGTGCCGCTATCGCGATCAGAGGCGAGAAAAATTCCGCCGCTAGAGCGATTAAGCCGTCAAATTTAGAGCTTAAAATTTCTACGAAAATAAAATTTGAAAGCGCAAGCGCAAGAAAAAAGCCTTTATTTATGTAACTTGATGTAAAATAGCTACTTTTTAAATTTCTAATGAAGGAAACACATGGAACAAGGAAATCTCTTTGCATCAATCCTACCTATCGTCGTAATCTTCGCGATTATGTATTTTTTGATTATCAGACCGCAGCAAAAGCAGGCCAAGGATCATAAAGCGATGGTCGATGCGCTCGCTAAAGGAGATAAAATCGTCACTAGCGGCGGCATAAAATGCTCAGTCGTAAAAACCAACGAGGATTTTATCACAGTTAAGCTTAACGATGAGGTCATGGTCGAGCTAGATAAACAATTTGTGGCAAGAAAATTAGATGACTAGTAAAATTTCATACCGCCTGCTGATCTTTTTGGCTGCGGTGATCTTTTCGGCGATTTTTGCCGCGCCTTCGATCTTTCAGACCGAAAAGGGAAGCAAGATAAACTTGGGTTTGGATCTACAAGGCGGGCTTCACATGTTGCTTGAGGTTCAAAGCGACGAAGCGGTCGTTTCAAAGATCAAATCGATCGCCGCGAGCGTCAATTACGCCGCCAAGCGCGACGATCTGTTGATAGATAAATTTAAGCTCGATGATACGTCGTTCGAATTTAATATTTTAGATACCGACGAGGCGCCGAAATTCGATGCGATTTTAAATTCTATCAGCGGTCTTAATATCGTCAAAAACGGCGATAGCTACCATGTCTCGCTTACCGAGCAAGAGGCCGCTTCTACTAAGCAATACGCGATCGAGCAGGCCGTAGAGACTATCCGCAACCGCTTAGACCAGTTCGGCCTGGCAGAGCCGACCGTGGCGCGCCAGGGCGAGAGTTATATTTTAGTAGAGCTTCCCGGCGTCAAAAGCGCGGCGGATGAGCAGCGCGCAAAAGATCTGATCGCCAAAGCGGCTCACTTGCAGCTTATGGCGGTGGACGACGTGCGTCAAGACCGCGCGCAGACCATCAGCGCGGCGGACGCTAAGGCTTACGGCGACGTGATCTATCCCGACGTCAAAAATCCGAATTACAAGTATCTCATAAACGAAATTCCGGTGCTAGACGGCGCGATGTTGATCGATGCAAAGGTCGCTTTCGATCAGCACACCAATCAACCCGTTATAAATTTTACGCTGAACTCCCAAGGCGCTCAAATTTTCGGCGATTTTACCGGCAAAAACGTCGGCAAACGCCTAGCTATCGTGCTTGACGGTAAGGTTTATTCCGCGCCGCGCATAAACGAGCGTATCGGCGGCGGCAGCGGTCAGATCAGCGGCGGATTCACCGTCGAGGAGGCGCATGACGTAGCGATCGCGCTTAGAAGCGGCGCGCTTTTGGCCCCGGTCAAAGTCTCAGAGACGCGCAGCATCGGTCCTAGCCTCGGACAAGACAGCATCGATAAGAGCATGGCGGCGCTTAGTTTGGCGGCGGTTGCGATTTTGATCTTTATGATTTTATACTACGGCGTGGCGGGGCTTTTCGCCGATATCGCGCTTGTAGTGAATATTTTATTTTTGATCGCTTGTATGGCGCTATTCGGCGCAACATTGACGCTTCCGGGGATGGCCGGTATAGTTTTGACGGTCGGAATGGCCGTGGATGCGAACGTCATCATTAACGAACGCATTAGAGAGGTGCTTAAAACGGGCGCTTCGATAAGCCAAAGCATAAGCAAAGGCTATGAGAATGCGATGAGCGCGATCGTGGATTCCAATATCACGACGCTGATCACCTCTGCCGCGCTGTATGCTTACGGCACGGGCCCGGTGAAGGGCTTTGCCGTCACGATGAGTATCGGTATCGTAGCCTCGATGATAACGGCGATTTTGGGCACGCACGGGATGTTTGAGCTAGTAGTGGCAAGGATGGAAAAGGGCAAAAATACCGCGTTTTGGCTCGGTTATAAGGTTAGAAAGGTCGCAAATGCAAGTATTCGATAAAGATAAAATTTATAATTTTATGAAATTTAGATATTTCACCTTTGCGCTTTCCGCCGTTTTGATAGCGGGCGCTATCGCGCTATTTTTCGTCAAGGGCTTTAACTACGGTATCGATTTTAGCGGCGGTACGCTCATCCAGGTAAAATACGACGCCAAAGCGCCGCTTGACGAGATCAGAAAGCGCTTTGAGGCGGCAAATTTAGGCAACATAAACGTGACGGAATTCGGCAGCGACGAGGAGGTTACGATCAGATACTCGGGCGCTGCGGATTCGCTAGGCGATAATCCCGCCCTTGCCGCGCAAGAAATTTTAAAAGGCAGCGGAAATTTTGAAGTTCGCAAGGTCGACGTCGTAGGTCCAAAGGTAGGCGACGAGCTACGCACGAAAGGCATTATGGCGGTTTGCGTATCGTTTGCGCTGATTTTGATCTATATCACCGTGCGGTTTGAGTGGCGATTTGCGGTAGCCGCGGTGCTATCGGATCTACACGACGTCATAGTCGCCGTGGGCGCGATAATACTCGTGGGCGTGGACTTCAATCTTGAAATTTTAGCCGCGCTGCTAACCATCATGGGCTACTCGCTTAACGACACAATCGTCGTTTTCGACCGCATCAGAGAAGGCGTTAGAGAGAGCAAATCCGTCAAGCTTAACGAAGTCATCGACGAATCGATCTCGCGCACGCTTTCGCGCACGGTTCTTACTTCGCTTACGACGCTCATCGTCATCGTGATTTTGTTCGTCTGGGGCGGTGAGATGATCCACGGCTTTAGCTTCGTGATGCTAGTAGGCGTCATCGCAGGAACTTTCAGCTCGATCTTCGTAGCCGCGCCGATGCTGATTTTGTTTAAATTTAACGTCGAGAAGTACCGCGCGTTTTTGGCTGAAAAACAGCGCCGTATCAAAGAGAAAGAAAAAAACCGAGCCATGTATGAAAAAGGCACGGTGTAAGGATGAAAGATGAATTGGGGAAGGGTAATTTACATATTTTTCGCGCTGATGAGTATGACTACGATCGGCGGTTTTTTGTATGAGAGGCATGAAATTTTACTTTTCATCGCAGCTAGCGTAAATGCGGTCTCGACGCTTTTGAAAGTGGGCGTGCGAAATATGCTCGCGGCCGAGCTTTTCGCAAGCTCGCTCGTAGCGGATCTGCATCTAATACCTGCGTTTATTTTGATCTTAGTCGCGCCCGGCGATCTATCGATCGTGACCTCGCTTGCGATCGGCGCGCTGTTAGCGAATTTATTTTCGCTTATTTTGATCTCGATCGAATCGGCCAAAACAAGAGATGAATTTTAGGAGGGCAGATGCCTTACGATAGCAAAAGCATTGAGCTTAAATGGCAGAAAATTTGGGACGACGAGGGGGTTTTCGAGCCTAAGGACGATTATAGCCTGCCTAAAAAATATATCCTTTCGATGTTTCCTTACCCAAGCGGCCGCATCCATATGGGGCACGTGCGAAACTACAGCATCGGCGACGCTTTGAGCCGCTACTACAGGCTGTGCGGATACAACGTGCTTCAGCCGATCGGCTTTGACAGCTTCGGCATGCCCGCAGAAAACGCGGCGATCAAACACGGCACGCATCCTAGAGCTTGGACCTACGAAAATATCGATTATATGAAAAACGAGCTGCACCGCCTGGGCTTTAGCTTTTCGGCTCGTCGCATGCTCGCTACATCCGACCCGCTCTACACGCGCTGGGAGCAGGAATTTTTCATCAAACTTTTTGAAAAAGGACTCATCTACAGAAAAAGCGCCGTGGTAAATTGGTGCGAGCACGATCAGACGGTTCTTGCCAACGAGCAGGTTGAGGAGGGCAGGTGCTGGCGCTGCGGCAATGAGGTCGTGCAAAAGCAGATGCCTGGCTACTACCTAAAAATCACCGCCTATGCGCAGGAGCTTTTGGATTGCCTACAGGAGCTTGAGGGCAAGTGGCCCGCTCAGGTGCTTACGATGCAGGAAAACTGGATCGGACGCAGCGAGGGTTTGGAATTTAGCTTTAAATTTGACGAACAAAGCAGCGCCAAACTTGGCGGCATCGAGGGCTTTAAGGTCTTTACGACGCGCCCCGATACGATCTACGGTATGAGTTATGCGGCGCTTGCGCCGGAGCACGAGGTCGTAAAGAGGCTTTTGGATAAAGGCTTACTTGACGCCCAGGCTGCGGCGAAGGTGAGAGAAATTTTAAATCAAAGCCCGCGCGAGCGGCAAGCAAGCGATAAAGACGGCGTGAGCCTCGGAATCAGCGTGCTTCATCCGCTAAGCGGCAAAAAGATCCCCGTTTGGACCGCAAATTTCGTCCTAGCAGAATATGGCGGCGGCGCGGTCATGGCGGTGCCTGCGCATGATGAACGAGACTTCGAGTTTGCGAAGAAATTTAACCTGCCGATCGTTCAAAGCATCGCTCCAAAAAGCGGCGATTACGACGCTAGCAAAGCTTACGTCGAGAGCGGAGTTTTGGTAAATTCCGAAGAGTTTAGCGGCATGGATAGCGAGAGGGCAAAAAGCGCCGTTATCTCAAAATTTGAGGAGCTAGGGCTCGGACGCCGCGTGGTAAATTTTAAACTGCGCGATTGGGGGGTAAGCCGTCAGCGCTACTGGGGCGCGCCGATCCCGATGATCCACTGCCCAAAATGCGGGCTGCTAAGCGAGGAAATTTCAAATCTGCCCGTAGAGCTTCCGCAGGATATTAAGATCACCGGCAAAGGAAATCCACTCGATACGCATCCTAGCTGGAAGTTTTGTAAATGCCCTAAATGCGGCGGCGACGGGGTACGCGAGACCGACACGCTCGATACATTTTTTGAAAGCTCGTGGTATTTCGCGCGCTACGCAAGCGATGAGCGGACGTGGCAGCAGCGGGCGTTTGAAGAGCAAAGCGTGAATTACTGGATGAACGTCGATCAGTATATCGGCGGCATCGAGCACGCGATCCTGCACCTTTTGTATGCGAGATTTTTCCAAAAGGCTCTTCGCGACATAGGCTATCTGCGCGATAGCGAGCCGTTTGAGCGGCTGCTAACCCAGGGCATGGTGCTAAAAGACGGCGCGAAGATGAGTAAAAGCAAGGGCAACACCGTCGATCCCGATGATATTATCGAGAGATACGGCGCCGATACGGCGAGACTTTTTATACTTTTTGCCGCACCTCCGCAAAAGGAGCTTGAGTGGAACGACAGCGCGGTAGAGGGTGCGTATAAATTTTTAAATCGCCTATACGATCGCGCCGAAAACGCCTACGCTACGGATAAAATTCCGCAGATCGACCACGCAAGCCTAAATAAAGAGGAAAAATATGCCCGCCTCAAAGTTTATGAAGCGCTTAAAAAGTCGCAGCAGGTTTATGAGAGTAGCTTTGCTTTCAATACCCTAATCGCTGCGTGTATGGAGGCGCTAAACGCCCTAAATGCGCAGAGTAACAAAGACGTATTTACCGAGGGCTACTTCGTGCTCTTGTGCCTGCTCGAGCCTATCGTGCCGCACATCTGCGCCGAGCTTAGCGAGAGGCTGTTTGGGCGGGCGAATTTTTGCGAGCTGAGAGTTTGCGAAGAGGTATTCGAGAGCGATATGATCAAGCTTGCCGTCACGATTAACGGCAAAAAGCGCGCGGAGTTTGAAGCGGGCGCAAGCCTAAGCGAGGGCGAAATTTTAAGCCTTGCGAAGCAGAATTGCGCCAAATGGCTAGAGGGCAAGAGCGTCGTAAAAGAAATTTACGTCAAAAACAAGCTCGTAAATTTGGTGATAAAGTAGGCGAAGATGAGGAAAATTTTAACCGTTTTTTGTTTGATTTTTTTAATCGGCTGCGGCTACAAGCCCATTTCGAAGATCGCAAAAGAGACGATCGAAGGCAGCGTCTTCGTGGACGTGACGATGAGCAAGACCGATCCGCAAAACACCGTCGCGATCAAAGACGCGATCAGGCAGGGCATAGTCCAGCGCCTAGGGATGAGCCTAGCAGACAGAAGCTCGGCGCAATCTCACATCGTAGCGGCGATAAAGAGCTTAAGTTTCACCGAGCTTTCATACGATCAATACGGCTACATAAGCTCGTACCGCGCAAATTTGGTCGTAAATTTCAAAACAAAGCTTAAAAACGGCGAAATTTTTAGCAAAGATTGCGTGGGAGATTACGATTTCAGGGTCAGCCGTCTAGTCAAAAACAGCTACGATACGAGCTCGATCATAAGCGATAAGGATCGCTACGACGCGATAGAAAACGCCTCTGCACAGGCATTTGATGAGTTTATTTCGGCGCTTGCGATCAAAGGACTGAAGATTGAGCGAGATTTGCAGCGTTAAAAAATTCCTAAATGATCGTCCGATTTTTTATAAAAAGATCGACTACGAGCGCTTTCCAAAGGCATATGCGAGCATAAAGGATAAAATTCCGCTTAAAAACGTCATTCAGATCATCGGCACCAACGGCAAGGGTAGCACCGGGCGGTTTTTAGCTAACGCGATCGCCGCCGCGGGCTTTAGAGTCGGGCATTACACCAGCCCGCACGTTTTTAGGCTCAACGAGCGCATCTATCTTGTGGGCCCCGACGCGGTAAACGCTCACGCCGCGGCAAAGCCGCATATCGCGGCAAAATCGCGCGCTACAGAAAATGCGCGTGCTGCGGTAAGTATCTGCTGCGATGCAAAAGGCTCGGGCGGGTCAAATTTCGGCGACGCCCCGCTTGGGCTAAATTCTAACGCTACGCCGGTGGGCTCAAATTTTAACGGTATGCCGCTTAAAGCCGATTCTGCCGCTGCGCCGGTCGGGCTAAATTTTAAAGCTGCTTTGATTGATCTAAATTTCAAAGCCGCGCCGATCGGTCGCGACGTTAGCGACGCGCAGCTTCAGCGCGCGCATGAATTTTTGCAAGCAAACTTGCCCGCGGAGTTTAAAGATAGTTTGTCGTATTTCGAGTATCTCACTCTTGCGGCGGCGGTGATCTTTAAGGAGTGCGATTACTGCGTGATCGAGGCGGGGATGGGCGGCGAGTTTGACGCTACGTCGAGCTTCGGGCGCATGCTGTCGCTCTTTACTCCTATTGGTACCGATCATTTGGGTATGCTAGGACAAAATCTAGAGCAGATCGCCCGCACCAAGCTTATTACGATGCAGCAAACGGCGATCTTAAGCGACGAGATGAGCGAGGCCCCGCTTCGTATCGCGCGGCAGATCGCGCAGCAAAAAGGCACTCGGCTAGGTTTTGCTAGCGATTTTTTAGACGCGCCGCAGCGAGCGCAGATCGCGGAGTTTTGCGCGCGCAACAATCTGCCTAAATTTCAAATTTCAAATTTAAGCCTGGCGCTCGCCGCAATGAAATTTTTAAATTTGAAATTTGAAATTTCGCAGCTGCCGCCTCTAAATTTACGCGGCAGGATGGAGGCTTTGGCGCCGAATTTGCGCGTGGACGTCGGGCACAACGAGCTTGCGGCGCGTGCGATCTCTGAAATTTACGCGGGCAAAAAGATCGTGCTAGTCTACAACTCCTTTGCCGATAAGGACATAGCCGCGGTGCTGCGCACTCTCGCGCCCGTTTTGAAGCGGGTCGAAATTTTATCCTACCGCGTAAAAGACCGCAAGCTAGGCGGCGCGCAGATCGGCAAATGCCTGGATGAGCTAGGCATCCCGCACCGCAAATTTAGCGGCGAGATAAGCGCAGACGAGGAGTATCTGGTCTTCGGCTCATTTTATCTGGCGGAGCGGTTTTTGAAGCGATACGCAAAAGGGGTGAAGCTTGGCTAAAACAAAAGTGAGCTTCAGCGATAATTTCGGCACCAAGACGCTGTATTTCGGCGAAAACTTCCGCTTCCAGCTTAAAATTTTATCCGCGTTTTTCGTAATTTTTCTGCTCGTTCTATTTTTTGCGCTCTTTAAACTCGCAAGCGACCGCGCAAATTTAAAGGAGCTAAACAAAACCCTCTACGGCGAAAATCTCGCGCTTAAGGAGCAAAATTTAGCGCTTAAGACCCGCAGCGACGAGGTTCTTGCGAGTTTAAACAGCCGCAGAGACGACGAGGAGGGGCTGGATAGCGATATTCAGGTGATGCTCGCGATGAACGAGATGAAAAAGGAGCGCAAAAAAGGCTCGGGCGCTCATCTCTCGGCTAGCGAAAAAACGGCAAGCGTGATCCTTAGCGCCGTACCTAACGGCCTTCCGATGCAGTATCGCGGCGTCACGAGCCCCTTTGGGATGCGCGCCCACCCGATCAGCGGCATTATGAGGATGCACCACGGCATCGACTTGCGCGCGAGCGAAGGCACGCAGATCTTCGCTACCGCCGAGGGTTTCGTGCAGTTTGCCGATGCAAGCGGCAGCGGATACGGCATTTTGATCATCCTTTCGCATAACTACGGCTTTGAGACCCGCTACGGTCATCTTAGCTCGGTCGTCGTAACGCCGGGCTCCTGGGTCAAAAAGGGCGATCTCATCGGCTATAGCGGCAACACCGGCTATAGCACCGGTCCGCATCTGCACTACGAGATCAGATTTTTAGGACAAAGCGTCGATCCTGCAAATTTTATGGGCTGGAACGCGCAAAATTTCAGAAATATCTCCGCGCTTGAGCCAGGCGTTTCGTGGCAGGAGATCGCAAACGTCGTGCAGCACCAGATCGAAAACCTAAAGTAGGGCAAGATGCAGGCTGAAGTTTACGAATATTTTTTGCAAAACCAAAAAGAGCTTTTGATCTGCGAGGATGAAAAGGAAGCCGCAGCGTGCGAGCAGGTGCTTAAATTTATGGGCTATGCGGTCTTTTGCCTGCCCGATTTTAGAGCGAGCTTCGGCGAGGATCTGCGCAGCTACATGGGCGAGCTCGCGGGCATCAGCACCGCTCTTAGCGCGTTTTACAAAGCAAGCGGCAAAAAAATTTTAATCTCTCCCGTCCGCACGATCCTAAACAAACTCCCCGCAGCAAGCCATCTGCGCCCGCTAAATTTAAAATTTGGTGAAGAGTTAAACTTAAGCGAGCTGAAAGATGAAATTTTACGCCTGGGATACGACGTGCGCGACATTGTCGAAAGCATGGGCGAGGTTAGCTTCCGTGGCGAGATCATCGATATTTTTTCGGTAGGGAGCGAAAGCGCGGTTAGAATTCTACTCGACGGCGAGACGGTCGAAAGTATCAGGCGTTTTGACGTCGCTACGCAAAAAAGCGAAAAAGATGAGCTTGTGCAAGCAGAGATAGCGCCGTTTTTGGCAAATTTAAGCGAGGACGAGTTTGAGAGCGTGAGCGAAAAGATATCGCGCGCGGACAGCGACGCGTTAGCTCGCGATCTGGGCTCGCTCGGGTTTTGGTTTATCGAGGGCTTTGTCGATTACACGAGCGCGTTTGATTGCGTCTTGCTGCACGAGATTAAGAAGGATGAAATTTTTTCCGAGCGCAATTTGGATTTTTTGGACGCGATCGAGGTACTGCCCGCGGCGCGTAAATTTAAAGACCTCGCCGTGACGCCGTCGCAGGAATTTTTTGAATTTCACCGCAGCGAGGCTATCACGCTGATCGCGCGAAACGACGCGCTGCTCGCGCCGTTTGATCTTGGCGGATTTAGCAATATCGAAATTTTACGCGAGGATTTCGTCGTAAATTTAATAAGCTCCGAGCGTATCATCCTTTCGCTAAACAAAGCGGCGCCTAAAAAGCGCGTGCGAAGATCGAGCCTGGCGCTGGATGAGCTAAACGTGGGCGATTTTGTCGTGCACGAAGATCACGGTATCGCTAAATTTAACGGACTCGAGCTCATCGAGGTGATGGGGCACAGCAAGGAGTTTGTATCCCTGCTCTACGAGGGCGGCGACAAGCTGCTGCTGCCGGTAGAGTATCTAAATAAGATCGACCGCTACGTCGCAAGCGGCGGCGCGGTGAGCTTGGATCATCTGGGCAGGGCGAGCTTTTCAAAAATTAAGGAGCGAGTGCGCGAAAAGCTCTTTGCGATCGCTTCAAAGATCATCGCGCTGGCGGCAAAGCGCGAGCTGGTGCGAGGGCTCGTCATCAAAAACGAAAGCGCGGATTATGCGAAATTTTTAAGCGCAAGCGGTTTTAGCTACACGAGCGATCAGCAAAAGGCGGTGGGCGCGATTTTAGAGGATCTGCAAAGCGGCAAGGTGATGGATCGTCTGCTTAGCGGCGACGTGGGCTTTGGAAAGACCGAGGTCGCGATGAACGCGATCTTTGCTTGCATCCGAAGTGGGCATTCGGTGCTGTTTTTCGTACCCACTACGCTGCTTAGCTCGCAGCATTACGCCACGCTTAGCGAGCGCTTTAGGGAGTTTGAAATTCCTGTTTTTAAGCTCGATCGCTTCAGTAGCGCGAGACAAAAAAGTGAAATTTTAAAGCGTCTGCAAAGCGGCGAGGCGATCGTCGTGGTCGGCACGCACTCTCTTTTAAATTTAAACCCCGCAAATTTAGGGCTTATAATCATCGATGAGGAGCATAAATTCGGAGTTAAGCAAAAGGAGAGGCTCAAAGAGAAAAGCGCCGCCTCGCACCTGCTTAGTATGTCCGCGACGCCGATACCGCGCAGTCTAAATATGGCGCTAAGCTCGATTAAAAGCTACTCCACGCTGCTTAGCCCGCCGCAGGACCGCCTCGACGTGCGCACCTTCGTCAAGCAGTGGGATGAAAAGATCATAAAAGAGGCGATCTCGCGCGAGCTGCGACGCGGCGGGCAGATTTTTTACGTCCATAACCACATCGCGACGATGCAAAGCGCCAAAAAGAAGCTGCTTGAAATTTTGCCGAGCCTTAAAATTCTAATTTTGCACTCCAAGATCGACGCTAAGAAGGCAGAGGATGAAATTTTAAAATTTGTAGCGGGCGGATACGATCTGCTACTTTGCACCAGCATCGTAGAAAGCGGCATTCATATGCCGCGCGTAAATACGATCATCGTCGAAAACGCGGGTAAATTCGGTATCGCCGATCTGCACCAGCTGCGCGGTCGCGTCGGGCGCAGCAACAAACAGGGCTTTTGCTACTTTTTGATCGAGGATAAAACCGCTCTTACGCAGGACGCGCTAAAACGGCTCGTAGCGCTTGAGAGCAACTCGTTTTTGGGTAGCGGCTCGGTGCTAGCGTATCACGATCTGGAGATTCGCGGCGGTGGGAATCTGCTCGGAGAGGCGCAGAGCGGGCATATCGAAGCGATCGGCTACTCGCTTTATCTAAAGATGCTCGAAGAGGAGATCGGCAAGCTGCTAAGCAGAAAGAGCGCCGCTGCGAGCGTGGAGCTTAAAATTTCCGTAAACGCCTTTTTAAACTCGGAATTTATCAGAGAGGATCGCCTGCGCCTGGATCTTTACAGGCGGCTTAGCAAGTGCGCAGAGGCGAGCGAAGTGCTTGAAATTTTCGGCGAGATCGAGGATCGCTTCGGGCGCGCGGACATTTACACTAAGCAATTCATCGACGTGATGATGATTAAGGTTTTGGCTACGAAGCTTGGCTTGCGCGTGATTTCGAGCATGGACGAAAATATCTTGATCACCCTTGCAAACGGCGATAAGGTGCGATTAAAGGCGCAGACGCGCGACGATGACGACGTGATAAGCGAAATTCTGATCTATCTGCGAAGGGAGCTAAAAAATGCAAACTTGCGATGAAAATATCAAAAAAAGCGCGAGCAAAAGCGGGAGCGAAGAGTTAAATTTAGACTCGGCGAGCGGTTTAAATTTAGAGCCGCAAGCTGTCCTAAAAAACGCTCAAAGCGGCTCTAGCGAGCAAATTTATTTCAGCGATTTTAGCGCGATTGATTGGCGCGCTGTGCAGGTCGCCGTCTTTCGCGCGAATAAAAAGGCGCTAAAAATCGTCCGTGATATCGATTTCACAGGTATTGATGCGCTTGTGGGGCTAGAGAGTCAAAAATCGGCTCTTATAAAAAACACGGACGCCTTCCTGCGCGGCGCTAGCGCCAACCACGCACTGTTATGGGGCGAGAGCGGCTGCGGCAAATCAAGCCTTGCGAAGGCGGTTTTTTCTAAATTTATCCCGCAAGGCCTTAAGATCATCGAGATCGGCAGGGATGATCTGGGCTATCTCGCGGATATAATCGATGCGATCCGAGAAATAAATTTTAAATTTATCATCTTTTGCGACGATTTGAGCTTTAAGCTTGGCGAGAGCGGCTACAAGCACTTAAAACCGCTACTCGAAGGCTCACTAGAGCGCGCGCCGCGCAACGTGCTGATGTATGCGACGTCCAACCGCCGCCACATCGTAGGCGAATGCGCAAGCGATAACGACGCCGCGCAGATCAGCCGCGGCGAGCTGCACCTAAGCGACGCGGCGAACGAGCGCATTAGCCTGAGCGAGCGCTTTGGGTTACAGCTAAGCTTTTACGGCGGGAGCATGCGGGAGTATTTGGGGATCGTAGATGCCTATTTTGCGGCTGCGAAGGGTATGAGCGCGGCGGAATTTCGCCTGAGCTTCGCCGCAAATTTAGACGAGCTACACGCAAAGGCGCGTGAGTTTGCGATGCTTCGCGCAAGCCGCAGCGGCCGCGCGGCAAAGCAGTTTTTCTTGAGCTTTGGCGAGGAATTTTTTGTAAATTTAAAAGGCGGCGGCAGATGAATACTGCGCGTGAATTTAAATTTGGCGTAAATTTTATCGCGGTAACGAAATGCGTGCGACAAGCTGCTGCCGCCGTGCGAAATTTTAGAAATGATGCCAGAAATTTCGGAGGCACGAGATGAGCGCGACCGAGCTTTTTATCGCGCTTTTTCGCGCCGTGAAAATCAAGGATTTTCGCTGGTGGCCCGCATTTGGAAGCTTTGAGGTGGTCGCGGGGGCGATTTTGATCCAAAATACTGCGTGGCGCAATGCCGATGCGGCACTGCAAAACCTGCGTAGTAAGGGGCTTTTGAGCCTAGAAGGGATGGCGTCGCTTGAGGAGCGGCAGCTCGCACAGCTTATCAAACCGAGCGGGCTTTACAATCAAAAAGCTAGGCGCCTAAGCTTGCTTTGCAAAGCGATAATTGCGGATTTTGGGGATTTTGAGAGCTTCAAAGCGGGCGTTAGTCGCGAGTGGCTGCTAGCGCGCAAGGGGATCGGCGCGGAGAGCTGTGATGCGATCCTGTGCTACGCGTGCGAGCGCGCGGTGATGG
>CAUUKU010000010.1:0-36587 GCA_963545665.1 uncultured Campylobacter sp.
GGCGCGAGCGCGAGCTAAATTTAAATCGGTAGAATTTAAATCGGCAATATTTAAATTCGCGGCTTTCCAATTGACGCTCGCTAAACGAGCAATCTTTAAATTTACGAAATTTACGATCTTTAGCCGAGCGGCTCTTAAATTTAAAAACGGCCCGCTCGCACAAAGGCGCGCGCTTGTTTAAAATTTTAAACGCGGACGAGTCCTCGCAGCGCAAATTAGGCGTCATTCTATCCTACGCAAACATCCTAATCTCCACGATTTTGGTGCTTACCTACACGCCGTTTTTCCTGCGGATGCTGGGAGAGAGCGAGTTTGGGCTGTATTCGCTAAGCGCCAGCGTCATCGGCTATTTGGCGATTTTGGATCTGGGTTTTGGCAACGCGATCACGGTTTTTAGCGCCAAATACGCAGCAAGCGGCGAGAGCGAAAAGGCGCTGCGCCTGCACGGCACGATATTTAGCGTTTATCTGGCGATGAGCGCGCTCGTCTTGCTTATCGGCGGGCTCGTGATCGCCTACGCGGACGCGATCTTCGGCGCGAAATTAAGCGGCGAGGAGATCCGCAAGATCCGCATAATGTTTGCGCTTTTGAGCCTAAATTTAGCCGTGAGCTTTCCATTTAGCATCTACTCGTCGATCCTCACGGCGCACGAAAATTTCGTATTCATCAAGCTCATCGCCATCTTGCGCACGCTTTTGCTGCCCGCGATTGCGGTGCCGGTGCTTCTTTTGGGGCATAAATCGGTCGCGATCGTAGCCTGCGCCACGGCAGTAAATTTATTCTGCGTCGCGGCGGATTTCATCTACTGCAGGCGCAAGATCGCGCCGCGTATCAGCGTGCGAAATTTCGATGCAGGCGTGCTAAAGCAGGTGTTTTCATACTCGTTTTTCATCTTTTTAGGGATGATCGTCGATCAAGTAAACTGGAGCGCGGATAACTTCATCCTAGGCGTAGTCGCGGGCACGACGGCAGTCTCGCAGTACAGCGTCGCGGCGATGATAAACTCCACCTTTATCACGCTTTCGGTCACCATTAGCGGCGTGATGCTGCCTAAAATTTCAAAGATGGTAAGCGCCCAAAGCAGCGACGCCGAGCTTACGGCGGAGTTTATAAAGATCGGCAGGCTGCAGTTTTACGTCATCTTTCTGATCTGCTCGATGCTGATAATTTTCGGGCGCGAGTTCATCATTTTATGGGCGGGCGCGCAGTATGAAATTTCATACACGATCGCGCTTATTTTGGTTATCCCCGTCTGCGTGCCACTCATTCAAAATTTAGGGCTTTCGATCCTGCAGGCGAAAAACAAATTCCGCTTTCGCGCGATCGCGGCGCTATTTATGACGTTTTTAAACATCGCCGTCTCCATTCCGTTAGCCAAGCTCTACGGCGGCGTCGGAAGCGCGGCAGGCACGGCGCTATCGCTGGTTTTGCT
This sequence comes from uncultured Campylobacter sp., assembly GCA_963545665.1. Classification (GTDB taxonomy): domain Bacteria; phylum Campylobacterota; class Campylobacteria; order Campylobacterales; family Campylobacteraceae; genus Campylobacter_B. The sequence goes on from CAUUKU010000010.1 coordinate 1,433, forward strand.
AAACATCGCTTTAATGAACTTTTACTATCATTTTAAAATCGGGCTCGATATGGCGAAATTTTGGCTAAACATCGCTCGAATGCTGGCTCCGTCGCTTTTGGCCGTAGCGATCATTTTGCCGATAAATTACGCGCTGAACCTAAGCGGCGCTGCGTATCTGCTCGTCTGCGGCTCGCTTTACATAGCGATTTTTACGTTTATCGCCGTAAAGCTCGTGATGAACGACTACGAGCGCGCGATCTTCGGCGCTGCGCTAGCCAAGATTAGGAGCAGATTATGAGCTTTAACGTCGTAAGCGAAGTCGCGTCCAAAAATCGCTGTATCGGCTGCGGCGTCTGCACGGCGATCTGTCCGCAAAGCGTGCTGCAGATGCACATAGCGCCTAGCAGCAGTTACGAAGTGCGGCAGATCCCGGGCTGCGACGAGCGGTGCGATCTCTGCCTCAAGGTCTGTCCGTTTTATCAAAAGGACGGCTTTGAGGACGCGCTAAATCGCAAAATCTACGCCGATCTGCCCAATCAAAGCGGCGATTTTGCAAAATTTTTAAATACGTACGAGTTTTATAAAAAGGACGAAGCGCAGCGCCTTAGCTCTGCCTCGGGGGGTGCTGGAAATTTTATCTTTAACGCGCTTTTTGAAAATGGGCTGATCGATTATGCGATATGCGCGAAAAGCGTGGATAGCGCGAGCCTTTGTGCTTCACAAAGCACGACTATGGTGCAGGATGCGACCGAGCCGCAAAGCGCGTCCGCGGCGCAAAATTTTAAAGAGGACGCGTCTCAAAATTTAGAGCGGAACTCGCACGCCTCGCAAAATTTAGAGCAGAGCCCAGATGCGGCGCTATTTAAATTTGCCGTGATTAAAAGCGCCGGCGAGCTTGAGCGCACGAAAAAAAGCGCCTATTATCCGCTAAGCCTTGATGAGGCGCTAAAATTTATCGCCGCGCACGACGGCGCTTACGCGATCAGCGCGCTGCCGTGCTTTGCGAAGGCGCTGCGGCTCATCTGCGAAAAAAACAGGCGGATCAAGAGCCGCGTGAAATTTATCATCGGGCTCGTCTGCGGGCAGAGCAAGAGCGCAAATTTTGCCCGCAAGCTCGCAAACAACGCCTTCGGCGAGGAGGTGAGCCTAACAAGCGCCGATTTTAGGCACAAGATCGCGGGCGCAAGCGCGATGAGTTTCGGTTTTAAATTCAAAGACGCGCTCGGACGCGAGGCGGTGGATGATCGCGGCAGCAGCGCCGAGTTTTACTGGTCTTCGCGCGCATTCACGCCGCTTGCCTGTAACCGCTGCGTCGATGTTTTCGCAAAATGCGCGGATGCGGTACTGATGGATGCGTGGCTAAGCCCGCAGATAGGGGATTTTCGCGGCAGTTCGCTCGTAATTACGCGTGACGAGAGGATCGATGAGCTGTTCAAAAAGGGCGGCGAGTTTTGCGAGAGCATCTCGCCAGCACTCGTGCAAAGCTCGCAGCAAAGCGTGGTGGATACGAAAAATGAAATTTTTTACGGCACGAAAAATCCGCTTAAAAAATACATTTACAAGCTAAAATTTGAGATCCAAAACGAGAGCGCAAGGAGCTTTGAGTGCGACGATTTTATCGCCGTGCGGGCTAGAAAGATACGCCGCGTCGCGCGGATTTTGGCGTATTGCGCTACGGCGAAATTTCTGCTAGGCAAGCTAGCGGGCAAGTTTAAAAGGAAAAATGGATGAAAGTTGCGATTTTTACGCTACCTTTGGTGAACAACTACGGCGGAATTTTACAGGCTTATGCGCTGCAGCGCGCGCTTGAGAGCTACGGCTTCGAAGCGCCCGTACTAAATTTAAAGATCAGGCAAAGAGGCCTTTTTTCGCGCGATTATTTGAAATTTTTGCTCGCGAAGCTGATCTATTTTAAAAAATACAAAAACGCAGAATTTAGCACGCTGCGCTACTACGCCGACACGCAGCGATTTGTCGCGCAAAATATCAAAACGACCCGCGAAATTTACTCGCCCGCGGCGCTAAAGCGGCTATTTGAGCAGGAGAAATTCGGCGCTTGCGTGCTTGGAAGCGATCAGGTCTTCAATCCGCCGTATTTTGACGCGTTTGAAAACGACTTTTCGCTGGGCTTTGCGCCGCAGAGCTGCATCAAAATCGCCTATGCAGCGAGCTTCGGCGGCGAGAGCTTCAAAGGCGCGCGCGATTTAGAGCTTCATAAGGCGAATTTGGCTAAATTTAAAGCGATTAGCGTGCGCGAGCGCAACGCCACGGCGCTTTGCGAAAGCGTGTTTGGAATTTCGGGCGCCGCTTTCGTGCTCGATCCTACGCTTTTAGCGGGCAGAGAGGTTTTTGAAAAATTTATCTCGCCTGCGGGTGCGGCAAGTAGCGTAAAACCTGGCGCCGCGCAAAATTTAAACGGCACCGCAGCGGATATTGCGGATACGGCTTTTTCGGCGCAGGATGCCTGCGAGAATGCCGTTTGTGCAACGAACGCCGCGCAAAAAGGGCAAATTTTTGCCTACATTTTGGATCAAAACGAGCGTAAGAGCGAAATTTTAAAAAGCGTGAGCGAGCGCGAAGGGCTGAGTGTGCGCGAGGTGAACGACAAGGCAAATCGCGTCAGCATCGAGGAATGGCTAAGCCTCATTGCGAGCGCGCAGCTGGTGATCACCGACTCCTTTCACGGATGCGCGTTTTCGATCTTGTTTAATAAGCCGTTTTTCGCGTTTATCAACGAAAACCGCGGCAGTTCGCGCTTCTACTCGCTTTTTGAGAGCTTCGAACTGCAAGATCGCGTCATAAAAAGCGCGAGCGACGTGGCCCTAAGCAAGCAAGTCGATTGGGCGCGCGTAAATGAAATTTTATCGCGCAGGCGTGAGACTTCGCGCGAGTTTTTGATCAGCAATTTAAGGGCGTAAATGAAGATAGCTTTAGTGATTTCATCTTTGGGCAAAGGCGGCGCCGAGCGCGTGCTAAGCGTGCTGGCTAATTATTTCTGCGAGCAGCACGATGTTTGCGTGATAAAATTTGACGCGGAAGAGCCGTTTTATAAAATTTCGCCTAAGGTGCGGGTTTTAAATTTAGATCTGGGCGTCGGCGAGCGGGGAATTTTGGGAAATTTTACGAAGCGATTTAATAAAATTTTCGCGCTTCGTAAAATTTTAAAGCGGCGCGAGTTTGACGTCGTGATCTCCTTTTTGGACAACACCAACGTGCTGACGCTCATCGCAAATTTGGGGCTTGAAAACAGGATTATCATTACCGAGCACACCAATCATCGCTTTTTAAAAAGCCCGATGTGGCGGGCGCTGAAGCGGATTTTTTATCCGTTCGCCGATGGGCTTAGCGTGCTTAGCAAGTTAGATTTCGACCACTACACCTACGTGCAAAATCGCGCGATCATGCCAAATCCGATGTTTGAGATCTCTCACGCCAAAGATGAGCGCCCCGCGAAGGAAAATATCATCCTCGCAGCGGGCAGGCTCAACGCCTACAAGGGTTTTGATACCCTGATTAAGGCGCTTGCGCTTATGGATTTTAATCTTTTAAAAGAGTGGAAGGTGGTGATCGCAGGCGACGGACCGGAGCAAAAAAGCCTTGAGAGCTTGGCTGCGAAACTGCGCGTAAACGTGCAATTCATCGGCTTTGTGCGCGATATCGAGAGCCTTTACGAGCGCGCCAAAATCGTAGTCGTCACCAGCAGAGCCGAGGGCTTTTGCAATATCTTGATGGAGAGCCTATTTTTCGGCATTGCGCGCATATCCACAGACTGCATCGCAGGGCCGCGCGAGCTTATAAACGACGGCGTGGACGGGTTTTTATGCCCGGTGGGCGACAGCGCGCAGATCGCTAAAAAACTCGAAATTTTAATGAGCGACGAGAAGCTGCGAGACACTCTCGTGCAAAATGCAAACAAGCGCACGGCGGACTTTAGCATAGAGACGATCGGTAAAAAATGGACTGATTTTATAAATTCGAGTTTGGAGCAAAAATGAGGCAAAACCCGCTAGTTTCGGTGATAATCCCCGTTTATAATGTGCAGGATTTTTTGCGCGAGTGCCTAAACTCCGTCGCGCATCAGAGCTACTCGAATTTGGAAATTTTACTGATCGATGACGGCTCGAGTGACGCTAGCGGGGAGATCTGCGATGAGTATGCGCGCTCGGACGCCCGCGTGCGCGTCATCCATAAGTCAAACGGCGGGCAGGCTAGCGCGCGAAACGCTGCGCTTGAGCTTGCACGCGGCGAGTTTTTGACCTTCGTCGATAGCGACGACGTGGCGGATGTGGATCTCGTGCGGACGCTTTTAAATTTGATCAAAACATTCGGCGTTAAGATTGCGATGTGCGGATACAAAGCGTTTGAAAGCTCGGTGCAGATCGCAAAGAGCGAGGCGTATGCGGCTAAATTTAAAGAAGCGGAGAGCGAAATTTTATCCCAGGGACAAGACGCAGCGTCAGATGAGGCTAAATTTAGCGGCTCCGCGGAGGATAAAATTAAATTTAATGCGCGCGGCGCCGATAGCTCCGATAGCTCCATAACCTCCGCAGCGCAAAACGGAGCTTTGCAAAGCGGCGCACAAACGTGCAACTCGCAAGACTGCGCTTCGCAAAATAGCGTACAAACCGGCAGCTTGCAAAACGCCGCGCAAGTTTGCACTTCGCAGGTCGCCGCGCAAAGCAAAGCCCAAAAAGGCGCGAGCCGCGAGCGAATTATAGAGCCGTGCGAGCTGTTTAGACAGAGCTGCTTGCAAAATCCATATTTTAGCACCGGTCCCTGCCGCGCGCTGTTTGCGAGCGAAATTTTTAAAAGCCTACGCTTTCCGCAGGGGCAGATCTACGAGGACGTGGCGATTTTTTTCGACATGTTTAATCATGGAGCTACCGCGTGCACGAGCGAGGCGCTCTATTTTTACCGCATCCGCGCGGGCTCGACCGTTAATTCATTCTCGCGCCGCCACCTGGCTGCGATCCCTGCCGTGCGCAAATTTACGGACTCCATCGTCTCTGCATATCCGCAGCTAAGGGAAGAGACGAACTTCACGCGCTGCGAATCCGCGCTAAATACGGCGTTTATGGTGATAAGATCGCAGGTGAGCGCGCCTGCTAGCGGCGCCATAAATTCGAGCGCGAAAGAGGGCGCGGGCGAAATTTCAAGCAAGAAGGCGCCAAATAGCGACGAGGCGTTGGGCAGAGGCGAAGCAGCCGCCGTCATTTCGCAGCTGCACGGCTTCGTGCGTGAAAATTTAAATTTCAGATTTTTCATGCGCCACGCAAATAGGGCGCAAAAAATTTTAATGGTTTTGTTTTACGCAAACCCCGCTCTGCTGCGGGTTTTATATAAAATTTACAAGGGGCTTAGATGAAAATTTTATTCGTCATCGCGGCTCTTAGAAACGGCGGCGCCGAGCGCGTACTGCAGGTCTTGGCAAACCATTTTGCGCGCGCAAACGACGTTACGATCGCGATTTTGGAAAACGACGAGGGCAGGTATAAATTTAGCGAAAAGATAAAATTTTTGCATCTGGATGTTTATAAAAACGGCGGCAGGTTCGATAAATACAGAATTTTGCGCGAGTGTTTCAAGCGCGAACGCCCAAGCGTCATCATCAGCTTTATGGATTGGACGAACGTAGCGTGCGTGATCGCAAGCTTCGGGCTAGGCATCCCGCTCATCGCGACCGAGCACAACGCGCACGATTATCTGCCAAGCGGGATTTTTAGCCGCGTGCGCGATCTGTGCTATAAAAAAGCAGACGCGCTTACGGTACTTACGCGCTCGGACTTTGAGTACTATTCGCGATTTGTCAAAAACTGCTTTATCGTGCACAACCCCTTTTTCGACGAGGTTGATGGCGCTAAAAGCGCCAAGGGAAACGTGATCTTAAGCGTCGGCAGGCTCGAGCCCGTCAAGGGGTATGAAATTTACTTCGACGCGCTAAGCGGGATCGATAAAAGCCTACTTGCGAAGTGGGAAATTTTAATTGCGGGCGACGGCTCATTGTGCAAAAGCTTGCGCGAGCTGGCAGCACAGCTCGGGCTTGAAGTGCGATTTTTAGGGCACAAGCAGGACGTGAGCGAGCTGTATAAAGAAGCCAAAATTTTTGTGCTCAGCTCGCTTAGCGAGGGGCTTCCGAATGTGCTGATCGAGTCTGCGTTTTACGGCTGCGCACGGCTTAGTAGCGACACTGCGGGCGCAAAGGAGCTCATAAAGGACGGCTTTAGCGGCGTTTTGTTTAAATGCGGCGATGCGAATGAACTTGCGAGCAAGCTTGAAAATTTAATGCGAGATGAGGCGCTACAAAAGCGGCTGGTGCAAAATGCAAATGAAAATTTAGACGATTTTTCGCAGGAGCGTATCGTCGAGCTCTGGCAGGGCTTGATCGATCGGTTTGCACGCAAATAGTAGCGCTGTTTATTACGTCGCAGCGGCGCGCAAGGATTAAATTTAAACTTCGGTGTGCTAAGATAGGCTCTTGCGCCCGAGCGGAGCGGTGCGTTTAAATTTACAAGCCGCATCGCGCGATGAAATTTAGCCGCTTGAGCGCGGCGCAAAATGCGCTAAATTTAAACGACGTGCGCGGGGCGCTCGCATAAAAAGTGGAACTAAAGCTTAAATTTGGGGCGCGGCAGCGATATTTAAAAGGTAAAGGGATGAAGAAATTAAGCGTTTTTATATATTCGATGGGCGGCGGCGGCGCCGAGCGCGTCGTAAGCAACCTCTTAGGCGAGCTTACGGCGCGCTACGAGGTGCATCTGGTGCTGATGAACGAGAGGATTTTTTATGAAATTCCAAACGGCGTGCAGATCCATTTCATCGAAAAATCAGCCCCTTTTGAAAACGGACTGCTGAAGCTTGCAAAGCTGCCGTTTTTGGCGCTTAGGTACAAAAAGCTATGCGAGAGGCTGGGCATTGATATCCACTTCGTTTGGATGAACCGCCCTTGTTACGTGGCGGCGCTGGCGCGAGTTTACGGATTGGGCGGAGCGATGATTTTTAACGAATGCTCGACGCCGTCGGTGCTGTATAAAGATGCGAGCTTCAAATCCAAAATTTCAAAATTTTTGCTGCGCAAGCTCTATCCGAAGGCCGATTTTATCTTTCCGAACTCGCTTGGAAATCTGCGCGATCTGGCGGATAATTTCGGGATTGATGAGCGCAAGATGAGCGTGCTGTATAACGCGATCAATCTTGATGAGATAGGCCGCAAAGCTAGCGAACCTATCGCGCAGGAGCGGCCCTTTTTCCTAAGCGTCGGCAGGCTCGATGCGGGCAAAAACCACGCGCTTTTGATCCGCGCGTATGCGAATTTAAAAAATAATGACAAAGACCTACTGATCTTGGGCGACGGCGTGCTGCGAGCCGAGCTTGAGGCCCTGATAGAGGAGCTGGGCTTAGGCGGCCGCGTGAAGCTTTTGGGTTTTGACGCAAACCCGTATAAATATATGGCTAGATGCTACGCGTTTGTCTTCGTAAGCCTTTTTGAGGGGTTTTCAAACGCGCTCATCGAGGCTCTTGCGTGCGGCAAGCTCGTGATTTCAAGCGATCATCAAAGCGGCGCGCGCGAGCTTATGGGGCAGAGCGAATGGGGCGTGCTAGTGGGCGTGAACGATCTAGAAAGCACCCAAGCGGCGATGCAAAAAGCGCTGGATGATGAAAATTATGTAAAATTTTATGAGAAAAAGGCTAAAATTAGAGCCTCGTTTTTCGACAAAAAACGGATAGCAAGCGAGCTGATCGCAAAAATAGAACAAATTGACGAAGGAAAATAGGCGTGGCGGAGAGAATGAGGGCTTTTGACATTAAGGCGCTAGAGCAGGAAGCGGAGCAATTTAATAAAAATATCGCGGATGCGGGCAGATTTGACGACTTTGACGGTGCGAGCGAAATTCGTGGCCGGGGCAAATTTAAAGGCGCGGACGGGTACGCAAGCGCGGATAAATTTAACGGTGTAAATGTAGCTGACAGCGAAAATAAATACGGTGCAGTAGAATTTAATACCTCGGGCAAAATTTGCGGTACGGGCAAATTTAATGCCGCAGGTAAAATTTGCGGAGGCGCGGTCGAGTTTGGCAGTACAACTGGATTTGAGAGCATAGCCGAGCTTGGCGACGCGGCAGAGCCTAAGGGCGCGGCAGAATTTGATAGTGCGGATAAGTTTAAGGACGGACGCGGCGCCGGCTCGGACGGATATAACTTGGCGTACAGCGCTTGCCGCGGCGAAGATAAATTTAAAAGTATGGATGGATCTAGCCCGGTTCGCGCTGCTCGCGACGGCACGGCTAAATTTAACGGCACAGGTGGGCGCGGCGGCAAAAACAAATTTAACAACGCTAGCGACAAAAATAAATTTAACAATGCAAGCGGCAAGAGCGGCGCGCAGAGCGCTCGTAATAACGCAGCTTCGAGTAGTACTTCTAGCGCAAACGGCGCGGGCAGGGCGAAGCGAAAAATTTTCGGCTTTATAAAAAATTATGAGTTTTCCAAGCATATTTTGTTGATGATTTTGCTCGCGTTTGCCTTTAGCGTGGCGTTTCGTATGTGGTGGGTGTATTGGGCGAGCGGATTTCCGAACTACTTTTTTTGGGACGGCGAGCTGATGATAAACACCAACGACGGCTACGCCTTTGCAGAGGGCGCGCGCGACCGTCTCGCGGGCTTTCATCAGCCCAACGATCTTAGCTATTTTAGCGCGTCGCTTTCGATTTTGACCGCGTTTTTGGCTAAAATTTTACCGTTTTCGCTGGAGAGCATCTTCGTTTATCTATCGGTAGTTTGCAGCTCGCTCATCGTAGTGCCGATATTGTTGATCGCAAGCGAGTTTCGCTGCATGCGCGCGGGCTTCATCGGCGCGCTCGTCGCGAGCGTGGCGAATAGCTACTACAACCGCACGATGGCGGGGTATTACGACACCGATATGCTAAATATCGTGCTTGCGATGTGTATTTTGTGGGCGCTCATCCGCATTTGCACGCGCGGCTCGCGCAGCACGCTGTTTTGGCTGGGCGCGTTTACGATATTTTATATGTGGTGGTATCCGTCAAGCTTCTCGCTAAATTCCATGATGCTCGCCATGTTTTTCGCCTATACGCTGATTTTTAAGCGAAAAAGTAGAGTAAATTACGAAGCGATGATTATCTTTTTGATCGCGCTTTGCTCCACGCCTTTGGTAGCTAAAATTTTAATCTCACTTACGCTATTTTGGCTCTTTGCATTTAAAGGAAAGCTATTAAATTTTAAATCCCTAGCCCTTTTGGGCGGCTTTGCCGTGGCGTTTTTTATCGCAAACGGAGGCCTTAGCCCGATCATCTTTCAGGCGAAATTTTATATCTTCCGCTCCTTTGCAGACAACGCCGATACGGCATTTCATTTTTTCAACGTCAATCAAACGATCCAAGAATCGGGTATCGTGCCGACTAAAGTGTTTATGGAGCGCATCAGCTCGCACGTCGCGGTTTTCGTGATCGCAGCGATCGGATACGCGGTGCTTTGCTTTAGGCATAAGGAATTTTTGCTCTCCATTCCGCTTTTACTTTTGGGCTTTGCGGCGAACAAAGCGGGTCTTAGATTTACGATCTACGCCGTGGGCGTGATGGGGTTAAGTTTCGGATATATTTTGTATTTTTGCGTAAAGCGCTTGGATCTGCCAAAGATCGCGGGACGCGCGATACTGCTGATTTTGACGGCGCTTGCGATCTATCCCGCGTGGCAGCACATCGTCTCGTACAAGGTCGATACGGTCTTTTATCAAAGCGAGGTGCGGGTGTTTGACGAGCTCAAAGATAAAGCGCAGCGCGAGGATTACGCGCTTTCGTGGTGGGACTACGGATACGGCATACGCTATTACAGCGACGTAAAAACCCTCATCGACGGCGGCAAACACCTCGGCAACGATAATTTCCCCGTTAGCTTCGCGCTCGTTAGAGATCAGATGAGCTCTGCAAATATGGCGCGCCTGGATGTCGAATACACCGAGCGCGGATATAGCGAAAAAATTCCAAACAAGCTAAAGCAAATTTTAAAAGACTACAACGCGACCGATGTAAATGATTTTATCTTAAGCTTGGGACTGGCCGATTTTAAGCCGCCGAAGCCTACGCGCGACATCTACTACATCCTGCCCGATCGCATGATGAATATCTTCCCCGTCGTTACGCAGTTTTCAAACATCGACATCACCGACGGCAAGCAGCTAGGCGAGCTATTTTTCATAACGAGCGATAGGTTCGTTCAGGATCAAAGCGGCGTGCATATGGACAACGGCTTTTCGATCTCTCCGAGCCTTTTAAATTTAGAATATAGCGGCAGAAAATTCGCGATCAATACCTTTTATGAAACGAGCTACGATGCGAGCGGCAAGCTAGCGGTCAAGGAGCTTAATATGGACAGCAGCGCGCAATTTTACGTAGTTTTCATGCGCGATTACGGGCGATTTTTGCTGATGGATCGAGCCATGCTAAACTCTAGCTACGTGCAGCTTTTCGTGTTCGAGCGCTACAAAAGCGATCTGTTTGAGCCGGTGATCTTAAATCCTGCGGTGAAAGTGTATAAATTAAAGCGTTAAATTTTGCCGCTACGCGCGAGCTAAATTTCATAGCGGCATGCGAGCTAAATTTTACCGCCGCGCGTGGATTTGGGATTAAATTTAGGCTAAATTTCAAGGAGAGCGAATGAAATTTTTTCAAGCGCCGCGAGCGCTTTTTTCGGCGGTAAATTTTAAAAAAAAGCAGGGGCTTTTTGCGGCGCCGAATTTCAAAGCGCTAAATTTCAAAATACGAAATTTAGCGCGAAATTCTAGAGTGCAAAATTTTGCGCGGAATTTTAATCAGGACGGCGAGAATTTCGCGTGCCGCGCACAAAATCATATAAATTTTAAGTCGCAAAATTTTAAAACGGAGCGTGAGTCGTGGCGCGCATAGGGTTTCTTTCGCACGAAAGCATGAGCCTGTATTTCTTTCGCGCGCCGATAATGCGGGCTCTTAAAGAGCGCGGGCATGAAATTTACGCCATCGCGCCCGCGGGCGATTACACGCAAAAGCTTGCGAGCGAATTTCACGCCGCGACCTACGAGCTCGACAAGGCCTCGATCAACCCTTTTAGGGTGCTTAAAAACAGCGAGGATCTGGCCGCCGTTTTGCGCGATCTGAACCTAGATATGCTTCAGACCTCCGCGCACAAATCAAACGTCTTCGGCACCTTCGCGGCGAAAAAAGCGGGCATCAAAACCGTGCTAAATTTAGTCGAGGGGCTCGGCAGCTTCTACGTGGACGGCGACCTAAAATCGCTTCTAATTAGAGCCGTGATCGAGCGGCTTTACAGGCGCTCCTTGGCGCTTAGCGACGGCTGTATCTTCGTAAATGACGCAGATCCCGATTATTTTTTGGCCAAAGGCTTGGGCTGCGAGGATAAAATTTACCGCATCAAAAGCGTGGGCGTAGATGCGAGCTACTTCGATCCGGACGTATGCGAAGGGGCGGATCTGGGCGAGCGAAAGGTCGTTTTGATGATGGGGCGCGCGCTTTGGCATAAGGGGATTAAGGAATTTTACGAAGCGGCAGAGCTTTTAAAAGATCGCACGGACGCAAGTTTCGTCTTCGTAGGCAGCGGATACGCGGGCAATAAAAGCAGCGCGGATGAAGCCTTTTTAAAAAGCCCGTTCGTGCGCTGGATACCTTGGAGCGAGCAGATTCGGCAGCTGTATAAAAGCGCGTATATGTTCGTGCTGCCTAGCTACAAGGAGGGCTTTCCGCGGACGGTTTTAGAGGCGATGAGCATGGCGCGAGCCTGCGTGGTAAGTGATTGCAGCGGCTGCGTCGAGGCCGTGCAAGATGGCGTCAACGGCTTAATTTGCCGCACTCGCGACGCGAATGATCTTGCGCGAAAGATCGAAATTTTGCTAGATGATGAGCCGCTTTGCGAGAGGCTCGGGCAAAACGGACGCGAGACGGTGCTTGCAAATTACGACGAAAAGATCGTCACGGAAAAATATTTAGAGGTTTATAGGAAATTTATCGATGTATAGGTGTTTTTTAAAGCGCGCGCTCGACTTTACGGCGGCTTTGGTTTTGATCATTTTGGTTTCGCCTGCGATGGCGCTTACGTGGTTTTTGATCCGCAAGCACATTAGCAAAAGCGCGATTTTTACGCAATCTCGCCCTGGGCTTGATGAGCAAATTTTTAAAATTTACAAATTTAAAACGATGAGCGACGAGCGCGGCGCGGACGGCGAGCTTCTGCCAGACGAAGCGCGACTCAATGAATACGGCAAAAAAATCCGCGCGCTAAGCCTGGATGAGCTGCCGCAGCTTTTTAACGTGCTAAAGGGCGATATGAGCTTCATCGGGCCGCGCCCGCTGCTGATCGAGTACCTGCCGCTTTATTCGCCGCCGCAGCGTCTTAGGCACAGCGTGCGCCCGGGTATCACGGGGCTTGCGCAGGTAAACGGACGCAATGCGATCAGCTGGGAGAAAAAATTTGAGTTCGATACGTATTACGCGCAAAATTTAAGCTTTGCGCTCGATCTTAAGATCGCGCTTTTGACGATCAAAAAAGTGCTTGCAAAAGAGGGCGTGAATAAAGAGGGCATGGCGACGACGGAGAAATTTAATGGGCACAACTAAAATTTACGTCTACGGCGCGAGCGGACACGGGCTAGTGGTCGCCGACGTCGCGCTAGCCGCGCGGGAAGCTAAATTTAGCGAGGTCGTTTTTTTAGACGACGCGGCGGGGCTGAAATTTAGCGAGGATCTACCCAAGCACCCCGTAATAATTGCTATCGGCGATAATAAAACTCGCGCAAAGATCCAAGAGAAGGTGGCGCGCGCCGGTTTTGAGATAGCGACGCTAATTCATCAAAGCGCCATCGTTAGCCCAAGCGCCGCTATCGGCGAGGGCGCGGTCGTAATGCCCGGCACCGTGATAAATGCGCGAGCTAAAATCGGTCGCGGCGCGATAATCAATTCAGGCGTCGTAATCGAGCATGAGTGCGAGATCGGCGAGTTTGCGCACATTAGCCCAAACGCGGCGCTTGCGGGCGGCGTGAAGGTGGGGGCGTTTTCGCACATCGGCATCGGTGCTAGCGTCATTCAGAGGCTAAAGATCGGGCAGCGCTGCATCATTGGCGCGGGCGCCGCGGTAGTGCGCGACATAGCTAGCGACAGCGTAGCCGTAGGCGTGCCTGCTCGCGTGATTAAAAAAAATAGCTAAATTTAAAATTTATAGCATTAAAAGTGATAAAATCCGAGCATTTAAATTTAATGCCGAAAGCTAAATTTAGCCTTGCTCCGCGCGAGGTTAAATTTAAAGATCAAGGAAGGATAGAGATGGCAAGAGTATTTTTAAGCCCGCCGAATATGGGCGGCGATGAGCTTGAGTATATAAAAAAGGTATTTGAAAGCAACTATATCGCGCCTTTGGGCGAATATGTCGATAGATTTGAAAACAGCATCAAGGCCTATACCAAAACGCGCGGCGCGCTAGCGCTAAACGCAGGCACGGCGGCGCTTCATCTGGCGCTTCGCTGCAGCGGCGTAAAGGACGGCGACGTGGTGCTAGGGTCCACGTTTACCTTCATGGCGTCGCTAAATCCGATATTTTACGAGCACTGCGTGCCGGTGCTGATAGACAGCGACGAGAGCTGGAATTTAAGCCCGAAGCTGCTTAAAGAAGCGATCAAAAAATCGCCGAAAAAGCCGAAGGCGCTAATCGTCACGCACCTTTACGGACAGGCTGCGAAGATGGATGAGATATGCGAAATTTGCGCTAATGAAAATATCGATCTCATCGAGGACGCCGCAGAGGCGCTGGGCGGATTTTATAAAGGTAAAGCATTAGGCGGCATCGGAAAATGCGGCGCGCTAAGCTTCAACGGCAATAAAATCATCACTACCTCCGGCGGCGGAATGCTGATCTCAAACGACGAGGAGCTAATCGCCAAGGCTAGATTTTACAGCACCCAGGCGCGCGAGCCGCTACTTCACTACGAGCACAAGGATTACGGCTACAACTACCGCTTAAGCAATGTCTTAGGCGCTATCGGCGTAGGCCAGATGGAGGTTTTGCCGCAGCGCGTAAAGAGAAAACGCGAAATTTTTAAAATTTACGAGGATCTGTTTAGGGGCGCCGACGTGGAGTTTATGCTGGAAGTCGATGGTAGCGAGGGCAACAGATGGCTTAGCACGCTATTATTTAAGCAAAAAGGCGCTCATCTAAAGGTTATCGACGCCCTAAATAAAGCCGACATCGAATCTCGCCCGCTTTGGAAGCCGATGCATCTACAAAGCATCTTCGCAGGCGCGCTCAGCGTAGTTGACGGCACGAGCGAGGATATGTTTGAGCGCGGAATTTGCCTGCCTAGCGGCACAGACATGAGCGATGAGACGATCGAGCGCGTCGTAAAAATCGTAAAAGAAAACATCTGATGCTGTTAAAACCCACTAAATTTAGCCGCTTTGCGTTTTTTTTACTGGGGGATATTCTTATCTCGATACTCTCCGTTTACATCGCGTTTTTGCTGCGATTTAGCGGAGATATACCGAATGAATTCTATAAAGGCGCGCTGCTTAGCGCCTCGAGCCTGACGGCGATTAAAATTTGCTACTTTTGGTTTTTGCGGATCTATTTGGTTCCGTGGAGATTTTTCGGACTGTACGAAGCGAGGAAGCTCTTCTACGCGCACGCCATGGCGGCGCTTACCTTTTTGATAGTATTCTTCTTAGCGAGTAAAATTTTTAACCCGTTCCCGCGCTCGGTCATTATCATCGATGCGGCGATCTCGTTTATTTTGATCAGCGGAGTTAGAATTTCAAAGCGGATGTTTCTAAGCGAGAAGAAAAATATCACGAATAACGAGCCCTGCATCGTCGTGGGCGCTACGAGCAAGACCTTTCACGTCCTAAAAGGGATGCGGCAAAAATATATCAACTACTATCCCGTGGGCGTCGTAGACGGGCGAGCAGAGCTAGTAGGGACGTATTGCGAAAACTACGTCGTCAGAGCCAAGGGCGAAATTCCGCAGATGATCAAAGATAGCGGCGCCAAAACCGCGATCATCGCGCTGGCGCTGTATCCGGACGAGCTAAAGGAACTCTACGACGAGCTGTTTGCGTACGGGCTAAAAGATATCAAGCTCTTTTCGCTTTTGGAGGATGAGAGCAAAAAAATCCGCGACGTATCGATCGAGGATCTGCTCGCGCGCAAACCCAAAGACCTCGACACCAAGGCGATCGAAAATTTTATCAAAGACAAGATCGTGCTGGTAACGGGCGCGGGCGGCACGATAGGAAGCGAAATTTGCAAGCAGTGCTTGAAATTCGGCGCAAAGCGGCTCATTATGGTCGAACACAGCGAGTTTAACCTCTACTCGATCAACGAAGCGACCGGCGCAGATATGCGCAACGAGCTAAAGATGATAAATATCGTCTATCATCGCGAGCTGGAGGAGGTTTTTGCGGAATTTCATCCAGAGGTGGTCGTGCACGCAGCGGCGTATAAACACGTGCCGCTATGCGAGTTTAATCCGCATTTAGCGGTCAAAAACAATATCATCGGCACTAAAAACGTAATCGATCTGTCCAAAAAACATGGCGCGAAAAAGGTCGTTTTGATCTCGACCGATAAGGCGGTGCGACCGACGAACATCATGGGCACGACGAAGCGTATCTGCGAGCTTTACGCGTTAAATTCCAACGATGCGGCAAGCGACACGCAGATCGTCGCCGTCCGCTTCGGAAACGTGCTCGGCTCAAGCGGCAGCGTCATTCCTAAATTTAAACGCCAGATCGAAGCAAACGAGCCGCTTACCGTTACGCACCCCGAGATTACGAGATATTTTATGCTCGTTAGCGAGGCGTGTCAGCTCGTGCTTCAGGCGGCCTCCATCGCGCAGGGCGGCGAGCTTTTCGTGCTGGATATGGGCGAGCCAGTAAAGATCGCCGATCTTGCCAAGCGAATGTTGCAGCTTGCCGGCAAGGAGGAGCTGGGCGTTAAATTTGTCGGTCTGCGTCCCGGCGAGAAGCTTTACGAGGAGCTTTTGATCGACGAAAACGACAAGAGCACGAAGTATCAATCTATCTTCGTAACCCACTCCGCAAAATACGACCTGCAAGAGCTAAGCTCGCAGATCGAGGAGCTTTCGGGGTGCGAGGACGCGCAGGTCGCGGATAAGCTAAAGCGCATCGTGCCGGAGTTTTCGCACCGATTGAACGATATGAAGGGCACGGCTTGATCGGTATCGTGGATTACGGCGCGGGCAATATCCAAAGCGTGATGAACGCGCTTAGCTTTTGCGGCGCTAAATTTTGCCTCGCGCGCAACCCCGAGGAGCTTTTGAGCTGCGATAAAGCCCTGCTTCCGGGCGTGGGCGCATTCGGCGAGGCGATGGATAGGCTTCGCGCAAGCGGTATGGACGCTGCAATCAAAGAATTCGTCGCAAGCGGCAGATATTTTTTAGGCATCTGCCTTGGGATGCAGCTTCTGTTCGAGCAGAGCGAGGAATTCGGCGCGCGCAGCGGGCTTGGAATTTTGCCCGGTCGCGTCGTGAAATTTGACAAAACGAAATTTAATATTCAGGGAGCGGAATCCAGGTCCGAAGATTTTAAATTTAGATCGGGCGGAGCGAAATTTAATTCAGACGGGGCGAAGCCGAGCGCGCGCTGCGGGCAAAATTTTACTTGCGCCGAAAGCCTAAAGATCCCGCACGTCGGCTGGAACAGCGCGCACTTTATCAAACGCTCGCCGATAAACGCGGGCTTGGGCGAGTTTGAGTATCTGTATTTCGTGCACTCCTACCACGTCCTTTGCGCGCGCGAGATCACGCTTGCGACCACGTTTTACGGCTATGAGTTTGCAAGCGCGATCTGGCGCGAAAACGTATTTGCCTTTCAGCCGCATCCCGAAAAAAGCCACGATGCGGGCATAAAAATCATTAAAAATTTTACGGAGCTGTGATGGAAATTTTCCCTGCGATCGATCTGAAACAAGGATGCGCCGTGCGCCTTAGCAAGGGCGAGATGCAAAGCGCAAAAATTTATTCCAAAGACCCCTGCGAGCTAGCCAAAAAATTTGAAGATCTCGGGGCTAAGTGGCTGCATTTAGTTGATCTCGACGGCGCGTTTGCGGGCGAGGCGGTAAATTTCAAAGCGATCGAGCGGATCGTAAAAAGCACGCGCCTGCGCGTAGAAGTGGGCGGCGGCATCCGCGACGAAGCGCGCATAAAGGGGTATTTGAGCTTGGGCGTCGATAGATTTATCCTGGGCTCGGCGGCGCTAAAAAACCCGGATTTCGTAAGGGGGATGGCGAAGCTTTACCGCATCGTCGTGGGCATAGACGCAAAAGGGGGGCTAGTAGCGACCGAGGGCTGGGCGGAGCTAAGCCGCGTAAAAGCGACCGATCTGGCGCGAGACTACGCGGACGCGGGCGTTTGCGCGATCATCTGCACCGACATATCGCGCGACGGGATGTTAAGCGGCGTGAACGTAGAATTTAGCCGCTCTATCGCGAAAGCTAGCGGCATCGATACTATCGCAAGCGGCGGCGTAAAGGATATGAGCGACATAATCGCGCTAAAAAACGCAGGCTCTATCGCGGGCGTCATCGTCGGCAAGGCGTATTACGAAGGCACGCTCGATCTTAAAAAGGCGTTTGAAGCTCTATGAAAACGCCCAAGCGTAAGCAAAGTTTGAACTAAATTTTAGTAATATGCAAATTTTAAAATTTAAAGGCGATGTGAGGCGATGAAAGATTTTTTTTATGAGATGATCGTAAAAAGCGCGAATGCGAGCGAGCTTTTTAAAAACTTTGCGTTTGAGCTCGGCGTTACCTGCGTCGAAGAACGCGGCGAGCGTTTCATAATCCGCGACGAAGAGGATCTGCAAAATTTAAAATTTGCGTTTGAAGAGTTTAAAAAGGCGCTCGCGCGATCTCTTAATTTAGACGCCGATCTGCAGATCGAAATTTCAAAAAAGCAAAACAAAGATTGGCTCGACGAATACAAAAAAGGCGTCGCACCCGTGGCAGTCGGCAAATTTTACGTCCGTCCGAGCTGGTGCGAAAGATCGCAAGATAGCGCGCTAATCGATCTGCTGATCGATCCTGCGCTGGCGTTCGGTTCAGGCCATCACGAAAGCACCAATATGTGCCTGGCGCTGCTTAGCGAGCTTACTTGCGCGGGCATGAGCGCGCTTGACGTGGGCTGCGGCAGCGGAATTTTAAGTATCGCGATGAAAAAACTGGGCGCAAAGGTAAGCGCCTGCGATACCGACGAGCAGGCGGTGGCCGCTACGCAGCAAAACGCCGAGAAAAACGGCGTACAGATTGATCAAATTTGGCTCGGCAGCGTTTCAGGCTTGGGCGAGCGAGCGTCTAGTTTAAGCGAGCAAAGTTCAAGCGCAGCCGCGCAGCCGCAGTTTGATCTAATCGTCGCAAATATAATCGCCGACGTGATTTTGATCCTAAGCGCGGATCTGAAAAAAGCGCTAAAACCTGGCGGCAAGCTCGTGCTGTCGGGAATTTTAGAAAAATATAAAGATAGGATAGAGCAAGCCTTTTCGGATCTAAGCTTCATCTGTATGAAGCAAAAAAACGAATGGCTCAGCTTCGTTTATGAAAGGAAGATATGAACAACAACCAAAACAATCAACCCCCTCAAAACGGCGGCGGAAACAATTTTTTTAATAAAAATCCGATCGGCGCGTTTATTATATTTGCCCTCGTGATGATAGTAATTTTTAAAGCGATATCCCCAAGCGGCGGATTTTCGGGCTCAGACATGCTAAGCGGAGGCGGCGAGACGAGAAACGTGAGCTACTCCGAGCTCAAATCCCAGATCGAAAATTCTAAAATTTCGATGGTTTCGATCGGAAACACCGTCATTAAGGCGCAATCAGGCGGTGTTACATACGTCGCAAAACGCGTCGAAGACCCCGATTTGGTTAGAATTTTAGAGAGCAAAAAAATACCCTACGGCGCCTTTAGCGAGAGTAATTTTTTAACCGATCTGCTTTTTAGCTGGATACTGCCGTTTGCGATCGTCATCGGAATTTGGATGTTTTTTATAAACCGCGTCCAAAAAAACGCAAACAGCGGAATTTTAGGCATCGGAAGCAGTAAAAAGCTCGTAAATTCCGAAAAGCCGAATGTAAAATTTAGCGACGTAGCTGGCGTGGAAGAGGCTAAAGACGAGGTAAAAGAGATCGTGGACTTTTTGAAAAATCCGGAGCGATACATCAGCCTCGGGGCTAAAATTCCAAAAGGAGTGCTTTTGGTAGGGCCCCCCGGCACGGGTAAGACGCTGCTGGCTAAGGCGGTTGCGGGCGAGGCGGACGTGCCGTTTTTCTCGGTGTCGGGCTCGAGCTTCATCGAGATGTTTGTAGGCGTAGGCGCAAGCAGAGTGCGCGATCTGTTCGACAACGCCAAAAAAGAGGCGCCCGCGATCGTATTTATCGACGAGATCGATGCGATCGGCAAAAGCAGAAACGCGGGCGGTATCGGCGGAGGCAACGACGAGCGCGAGCAGACGCTAAATCAGCTGCTTGCCGAGATGGACGGATTTAGCTCCGACGCCAGCCCCGTGATCGTGCTCGCTGCGACGAATAGGCCCGAAATTTTAGACGCCGCGCTTTTGCGCCCGGGCAGGTTCGATAGGCAGGTTTTGGTAGACAGACCCGATTTTGACGGCAGAATGGCGATTTTAAAGGTGCATATGCGCGACGTAAAATTTGCGCGCAACATCGACGTCGAGGAGATCGCACGCCTGACGGTGGGTTTTGCGGGGGCCGATTTGGCAAACATCATCAACGAAGCGGCGCTTTTGGCGGGGCGCGAAGCGAAAACCGAAGTAGAGCAAAAAGACCTACTCGAAGCGATCGAGCGCGTCGCCATCGGCCTAGAGAAGAAGTCGCGTCGCGTAAATCCGATCGAAAAGAAGATCGTCGCCTATCACGAAAGCGGTCATGCGCTCATCGCCGAGCTTACCAAGGGCGCGATGCCCGTGACGAAAGTAACCATCGTGCCGCGCGGCCTAGGCATAGCGGGATACACGCTCAATTCGCCTAAGGAAAATAGATTTTTGAGGCAACGCCACGAGCTTTTGGCGGAGGTGGACGTGCTGCTTGCGGGCAGGGCGAGCGAGGAGGTGTTTCTACGCGAGATCACCGACGGCGCGGGGAATGATCTAGAGCGCGCGACGGACATCATTAAATTTATGGTCTCGCGCGTCGGCATGAGCGACGTCGTGGGGCTTAGCGTGCTTGAGAAGCAGCAGAGTTTGTTTTTAAACGGCGGGCAGAGCATTAAGGACTACAGCGAAGAGACCGCCGTAAAGATCGATAATTACGTCCGCGATACGCTAGATAGGCACTACAAGGCGGTAAAAGAGACGCTGAGCTTATACGGCGGCGCGATTGAGGAGATCGTAGAGGCGCTTTACGAAAAAGAGACGATCGAGGGCGAAAAAGTGCGCGAGATCATCGAAAAATTTGAGCAGAAAAACGGCTTGCCATCTAGGCTGGTGAATAATCCTAGCAACGACGAGGATATCAAAAACGCAAAAAATGCGGACGCGAAGGCGTGAAATTTGACGCTTAGTTTGGGCGTTTAATCGCGCTTCAATAGTGTTTATGTTTGGCGTGCAGCGCCGTGCGCGCGGCCCGGATTTTATAAAATTTCTCTGCCGTGCGCGGCGAGAGCGCGACTTTACGAGGAATTTTAAAATTTTAATTTAAAGAGTGAGAGATGGATGAGGAAAGAGGAAAATTAATTTACATATTGCCTAATTTATTTACCGCTTCAAGCGTATTTTTGGCGATCATCAGCATAATTTCTACGATCAACGGCAACTTTAGCGCGGCGATTTTTTATATTATATTATCGCTGATATTCGACGGGCTCGACGGTCGCGTAGCACGCCTTACGCACGCCACGTCGAAATTCGGCGTGGAATTCGACAGCCTGGCCGACATCGTAGCCTTCGGCGTCGCGCCCGCGATACTTTTTTACTGCACGATCGGACAGAGCTTCGGCAAGGTAGGCTCTCTCGTAGCCGCGCTTTACGTGGTTTTCGGCGCGATCAGGCTAGCGCGCTTTAACGTCACCACCGGCACTTACGAGCCTAGCGTATTTATCGGACTGCCGATACCGACGGCTGCGATAATGACGGCGTTTTGGATCGGGATCTACCTGCAGTACGATCTGCCTAAGGCATGCGGCGTACTTTATATTTTCGGAGTGCTCTCGCTGTCGCTTTTGATGGTTAGTAATATTAGATTTCCTAGCTTTAAAAAGATCGATTTCAAAAAGGCAAATTTCAAAAAGGCGCTGGTCGTTTTGATCGTGATCTTTTCGATTTTATACCTATATCCGCTCGAATTTGCAGCGTTTCTTACTAGCGCTTACGTGATTTACGGTCTTGCTCGCACCGCGATAAATTTAGCTAATTCTAAATTTTTCAAACCGCGCGCCAAATCGGAAGCGGACGCCAAGGCGGGCTGTGCAACGGGCTCGAAAACGGACGCAAAGGACGCAGGCGGCGATAAAAATAACTAGCGCTTATCGGGTGCGTTAAATTTTATCTGGACAGGAATTTTACCGCGCCGTCGTGCGATAAAATTTGATCCGCGCAAATTATCAAAAAGGACGGGCAATGGACAAAAATAAAATCATAATCTTCGATACGACGCTTCGTGACGGCGAGCAAAGCCCAGGAGCGTCGATGAATACGGACGAAAAGATCCATCTTGCGTTGCAGCTTGAAAAGCTGGGCGTAGATGTTATCGAGGCCGGTTTTGCGGCGGCGAGCCCAGGCGATTTTGACGCGATAGAAAAGATCGCGGGCGCCGTTAGCAAAGCTCGCGTCTGTTCGCTTGCGCGCGCGCTCGAAAAAGATATCAAGGCTGCGGGCGAGGCGATAAAGGGCGCGAAGCTCGGCCGCATCCACACCTTTATCGCTACAAGCCCCATTCATATGGAATTTAAACTCAAAATGCAGCCGCAAGAGATCATAAAACGCGCCGCAGAGGCCGTGCAATACGCTAAAAGTCTATGCGAGGACGTGGAGTTTAGCTGTGAGGATGCGGGCAGAAGCGATATCGGCTTTTTAAAAGAGATCTGCGACGCCGCGATAAACGCCGGAGCCTCCACCATAAATATTCCCGATACGGTCGGTTATCTCTATCCGGACGAGATTACCGCCCGAATAGGCGAACTCGTTAAGCTTATCGGCGAGCGCGCCGTAGTTTCGGTGCATAACCACAACGATTTAGGAATGGCTACCGTAAATTCCTTGGCCGCTATCTTAGCGGGAGCCAGACAGGTCGAGTGCACGATAAACGGCATCGGCGAGCGCGCGGGCAACGCCGCGCTGGAGGAGATCGTAATGGCGATCAAGACGCGCACAGATAAATTTGCGCCGCTTTATACCGATATAAATTTGAAAGAAATTTATCCATCCAGCCGCCTAGTCGCGAGCATTACCGGCATCGAGCCGCAGCCTAATAAAGCGATCGTCGGCAAAAACGCCTTCGCGCATGAAAGCGGCATCCACCAAGACGGCGTGCTAAAACACAAAGAAACCTACGAGATTATGCACGCCGAGGATATCGGGCTTGATAAAAACTCGCTAGTGCTGGGCAAGCACAGCGGCCGTCACGCTTTTAAGGACAAGCTGGTATCTTTGGGTTATGAGCTTAGTAACGAGCAGATTGAGATCGCGTTTAATAAATTTAAAGCGCTCGCAGATAGCAAAAAGGATGTTTTCGACGAGGATATTAGAGAGCTCGTAAACGACGAGTTTGTGGGAGCCGAAAAGACCTACGAAGTGCTGGTTTTAAGCTCCAATAGCTGTAATAAAGGACACGCTAGCACCGCGCTTACGCTAAGGTATAAGGATGAAATTTTAAGCGATAGCGCGCTTGGAAACGGCGGTGTGGATGCGATATTTAAGGCAATAGATCGTATCAGCGGCATCAGCGGTAGCTTGAAAGAGTATCAAGTAAAAGCGGTCTCGCAGGGCAAAGACGCGCTGGCGAAAGTAACCGTCAAGGTGGAATTTAAAGATGGGGGCGCCATCATCGGCAGAGGGCTTGACGTAGATACGATGCTGGCGTCCGCAAAGGCCTACGTAGCGGCGCTAAATACATATCTGGACGCTAAGCGCTAAGATGTCGGCGTGTCTGGTGGGATCTGTTAAATTTAACGCAAATTCCGCTAGATTAAACAAATCAAAAGCAAAATTTTAATAATATTTTGCTCTTGAAACGGTGGAGTAGGGGTATTGATCCGAAACTCGTTTTAAAATTTATCCACGGAGACTTTTATGAAAAAAGTTCTTGTATTGTTATTCGCGCTTTGCGGTGCGGCTTTTGCAGGCGAGCAGTTGGCTTCTTATACTCAAATCGTTTCTTACTCTGCGATCGCAGTCGGTATCGTGCTCGGTTTCGCGGCGCTAGGCGGCGCGGTCGGTATGGGAAATGCCGCTAATGCGACGATCACCGGTATCGCCAGAAACCCAAGCATCGCTAGCAAACTATCGACTACGATGTATATTTCGCTCGCGATGATCGAAGCTCAGGTTATCTATGCGCTAGTTATCGCTTTTATTTTGCTGTTTTCAAATCCGTTTCTCACAGAAGCGCTTAAGGCAGCTGCAAAATAACCCCAAGCCCGAGCGATCGGGCTTTTAAAATTTATGCGACCGTGGTGGAATTGGTAGACACGCTATCTTGAGGGGGTAGTGCCGCAAGGTGTACGAGTTCAAATCTCGTCGGTCGCACCATATTTAGTCTTTTAATCAGAAATAAATTTTATCTACATCGTTGATATTTATATTATGTCTAGCCAAGAAATACTCTTTCAATTCAAAATATATAGAATTTCTAAATATCGGTATTAAATAATATCTGGAGCAAGCAAATAAGCCGATATGTCCATAATGCGGTTCACCAACTCTTAATGCAGGAAAAAGCGAAAATCTCCTATCGCCGCTCTTTCCCAAAACAAGACAAAAGATAAATTTTACTAATATATTGCCCACAAACTGAAACAAAGCAAAGCTCAAAAACCAACGAGCAACTACAAGATCAATCGTCATGAAAACCAAGCATAGCAACACTGCCGCCATAAACATATATAGCAATCCTCTTTTTCCTTTAAAATTTCCTATAAAAAAGGACCAATCCATATTATGTCGCAAATTTTCACATTGCTCGACATACGCGATTTTATCTTTTTCGTAAAATTCTATTTGGTTGTTTTTAAGCCGTATCGTCTGTCTCTCTTTTCTATAATCTATA
The DNA here is from genome assembly GCA_963545665.1 of uncultured Campylobacter sp. Lineage (GTDB taxonomy): Bacteria > Campylobacterota > Campylobacteria > Campylobacterales > Campylobacteraceae > Campylobacter_B. The sequence continues at coordinate 25,699 of CAUUKU010000010.1, forward strand.
AGCTCCGGCAATATAATAAATAGTGATAAAAATGATAGAAACAAAATCATGCATATACCGTCCTTGACGCTATAATCCGCTGCGCCGCTGGTTTTCCAATCGAAATTTACGATTATGGCAAATACGCCGCCTATAAAAAGAGAGAAAACCATTAATAGCTTTTGATATAGATATTCGTAGTTTTTAAGAATTATCGGATATTTATCGTAGTCTCTAGTCGCTTCTTTTCTTAGTGTAGTGCCGACTTCAAATTTATCCAAAGCAAGCTCTTTATAAACGGAATTTCGATGCATTCTATACGAAAGGGGATTAAAATTTTATAAAATGGTGTTAAACCGCCTATGATAAATTTTAATTTCGAGCGCTCATATTTGGACCTCTGCGTTTGGACCGCCGCATTCAGGCTATCATCGGTCGTATTTAGGCGGTCGCTGTGCGCGCTTGGGCTTCGCCGGTTGCATTTATGCGATCGCGCGGGCTTAGAATTTAGAGCTTTTTAAAATACAAACCCGAAGGCGCTTTGCAAATACCCTTCGAGGTGCGATAAAATTTCGTCGCAAGCGCAGCTTCGCTTTACAATTTGGGCTAAAATTTGATATGATTGTGCGAAATTTATATTGAACGGCTTTTTAAAATGAATAAATTTATAACCCAAAAAATAGGCGCTCTTGCGGGCTTTAGCGATGAAATTTTAAAAATTTTAGCATCGTTTGACGCGGACGTTTCGGACGTCAGGCTCGCTTTGCAAATTTCAAAAAACGTTTCCCTCACGGATAAAATTTTAGATTTAGCCTTTTGCGGTTTGTCTAAATTTGGCGCCGAAGAGCTCGCGAGGCAAAATTTCGGTGCTGCGGATGAGCGGTGTGATCTTCAAGGCGCGGAGCCTATGGAATGCGGCTTGCAAGACGCCGCGAGCGAGCAAAAAGGCGCAGATTTAGCAGGGCAGGGCGACAGTCCTAAATTTAATCATTCAAATGACGCAAGTAGCATGAATTACGGCGACGAGAATTTTAAATTTAACCCCTCGCAAGCAGCAAGCGATACGCCGCCACAAAATCAGCACGTCGCTGCGAGAGCCGATTGCGCGCTAGGCTCAAGCATTTCCGCGCAAGCCGAACAAACGCGGCAGCAGGAGCGAGAGCAAGAACGAGAGCAGAAGCAGGAGCAAGAATGGGGAAAGGCGCAGGAGCAGGGGCGAGAGCAGCCGCCGAAACAGCCACGGGGCGACACGGCATTAAAAGCGCTAAATTTGCAGCGAGCGTTTGAGCTTTACGGGCGCGAACAGATGCGGGCGTTTTTTCTATTCGCCGTATTTGACGAGATGCTAAAGCCGAGCCTGCAGGCGTATCGCATCGACCGCGAAAAGCTCACGCAGGTCTCGCTGCTGCGGAATCTGCTTATGTTTTCGTGGATCAAATCCTACCCGCAGATCGAGCAAAGTATCCTTTCAAGCGTGATTTTAGTGGAGTTCGGGCGGGTTTTTATAGACGAGCAGGTGTGCGCGGCGGGCAAGGCGGAGGAATTTTACCACGCCATCAAGGGCTCGATCTTTCCGCAGGATTTTACCGACGTGGAGATGGAATTTAGCGGCACGAACCGCGAGAGCGTCTCGCACGCGCTATTTGCGCATTTCGGGCTAGAGCAGATCGCGCAGGACGCGCTGTATTCAAACGCCCCGGACGACGCGCCTTTTGAGAACAAATCCCGCTACGCGATGCTAAAGATCGCCAAAACCGCGGTCAATATCTACCACCACTTCGACGAGCTTAGCATCGACAACGCTTTAAATTTACTAGTCGAGTTCGGCTTCGAGCAAGAAGCGTTTTTAGAGGCTAAAGGCGAAATTTCGATATGAAAGAGTTTCTGCGCGCCTTCAACTCGGGCGTATTTGAAAAGGATCTCAGCGGCGAGCAAAAGGAGCTCGTGCGCAATCTCCTAAATATCGGCGCTATCAGCGCGCACAAAGACAAGCTCTATCTAAACGACGGCTATGTTTTCGGCAGGCTCGACATCGCGCGCGACGGCACGGGCTATCTGCAAAGCTTCGACGATCGCTTCAAAGCAGATCTCATCATCGAAAACAGATATTTAAGCGGCGTGCATCTGGGCGATCTGATCCTAGCTAAAATTTTAAGCTCAAGAAAGTCCCGCCTGCACGCAAAGGTACTGATGTGCGTTAAACCCGCGTTTTTAACGAGCGTGGTTTATACCAAAAGCTTCGGGCGCGAAATTTTAGGCGTGAACGTCAAAACCGGCCTCGCAAATCCGCTCAAAGCCACGCAAAAATCGCTAAAGCAACTGCCGTCAGACACCCTTTTAAAGATCGATAATTTAACGAACGAGATCACCGAGGTGATCGGAAACTTAGCCGATCCCTTCGTCGATGAGAAAATTTCTTTAGCGATCTACGATAAAAACGACGAATTTAACGAAGCGTGCAAGCAGCAAGCCGCAAGCTTCGGCAGCGAAGTGGACGGCTCTTTGTATCCGCAGCGCGTGGATTTGCAGCATCTGCCCTTTTGCACCATCGATCCTATCGACGCCAAGGACTTCGACGACGCGATCTATTTTGACGTAAAAGAGCGCACGCTTTACGTCGCGATCGCCGACGTGAGCGAATATGTGAGCGAATACTCGCCGATCGATAAGGAGGCGAAATTTCGCGGCTTTTCGATCTACTTCCCGCACCGATCCGTGCCGATGCTACCGCGCGAGCTTAGCGAAAATATCTGCTCGTTGATGCCTGATCTGCCGAGGCTAGCCTTTGTTTTTAAAATCTCTTTGGATGAAAATTTAAACCCGCAAAAAGAGGAGCTTTTCGAAGCGATCATAAGATCAAAGCGCCGCTACAATTACGACGAGGTCGATGAAATTTTACGCACTGAGAAAGCAGCTGAGCCTGAAATTTTAAGCTGGCTCTTGCCGCTTAATGAAATTTGCGAGCGACTGCGCCGTGCAAGGCTGAAGCGCGGATTTGATTTTCGCACCAAGGAGCTTCGCATCACGCTTGATGAGCGCGGTTTTATAAGCTCCACCCGCTTTGAGACCGACACTCCGTCGCACAAGCTGATCGAGGATTGTATGCTGCTGGCTAACAAAGCCGCTGCGGCGCGCATCGAGCGGGGCGTTTTTAGAAATCACGGCTCGGCGGAGCTTAAAAAAATTTACGCTCTGCTTGACGATCTGGCGCTGTTCGGCATCGACGCGCCGTATCAGAACAACCTTGCCAAAATGATCGGCGAAATCCAAGCGCAAGCCGATGCCATGGGGATCCGCGAGGAGGTCGATAAGCTCATCATCAAGGCTCAAAAGCGCGCCGAGTACGCATCCGAATCGCGCGGCCACTTTGGGCTCGGATTTGATAATTACACGCACTTCACAAGCCCGATCAGGCGCTATTCCGATCTCATTTTGCACCGTCTGCTAAAGGCGCAGATGAGGGGAGATGAGAAATTTTATAATTACCTGCTTTTAAATATAGACGCGACGTGCGCGCGGCTAAACGAGCTAGAGCGCGAAGCGGATAAGGTCGCGTTTGATTTTATGGACCGAAAATTTGCGCGCTGGGCCGCGGAAAGCTTGGGCAAAAAATTCCGCTGCTACATCGACGAAAACGGAAATTCCGTCACCGCAAAGCTCGACGACAAGCTAAAGGGAGCTAAAATTTTAGTTTCAAATTTTGCCGGCGACATTTTAACTCCCGTGCTGGTGGAGCTTACAGACGCAAACATTGCTAGCGGAGCAATCTTAGGCAGGGTGGTAAAGAAGATCTGATGTATAGAAAAGAATTTGACGGGCTTATCGCAAGCGGCAGGGTGCCGAATTTCGTGCTTTTGCGCGGCGGAGATGATTTTTCAAACGAGCTTTACGCGCAGCGCCTGAAGCAAATTTACGCCTCGGAAAATTTTTTGAGTTTGTATTTTTTGGAGTATGATTTTGAGCAGGCGCGAAGCTTTTTGGAGCCCTCGCTTTTCGGCGGCAGCAATACGCTTCATATCAAAACCGCCTCGCTCATCAAAAAAGAGGAGCTGCGAAGGCTCATCGCGCTGTGCAAGGCGGACGCAAACAATCGTCTAATTTATGAGCTAAACGATAGCGAAATTTCTGTAAGCGCGGATTTTATCAAGGAATTTGAACGAAACGAAGTGAGGTTTTTCAAACCCTCGGGCGTGAATGAAGCCATAGCGTTGCTTGCGCAAAAATGCGAGATGTGCGGGCTTTTTGCAAACACCGCCGCGCTTAGCAGGATCTACGCCATCCACAACGAAAGCCTGAGCCTAAGCGCGAGCGAGATAGAGAAATTTGCAAGTCTGGGGCTTGAGCTTAACCTGCAAAACGTAAATTTGATGGTTTATGGCCTTAGCGAGGTAAGCTACGACGAGCTTTTCGATAAAATTTTCGGTCTAAGCGACTTTCGCGTAGATTTTTATAAAATGGCTCTGGGCGGCGGATACAACGAGATGGAGCTGATAAATTATTTCTATCGCCTGATTTATAGAATTTTTCGCCTACATGCCTACGTGAAAATAAACGGCAGATTTGATTTTAAGGCGGTTTTAGGCTACCAGCCGCCCCCTTCCGTGGCCGCACAGATGCAGCGCTACGCCACCGGTTTTTCTACGCGGACGTTTTATCAAATTTTCGCTCACTTAAACGATTTGGAATTTGAACTAAAAAGCGAAAAGAACGTAGCGAAGGACGAGCTTTTACTCGCTTCGTTTTTAAAGCTACAGCGCATGCTGCTAAGTTCGCTCGGACAAAAAGCAAATATTAAGTGAAATTTTAGTAATATCCCTTCGCATTTTTTGCAAAATCCTTGCCCGCAGACCCCGTTTGCGAGCTAAAATCCATAAGGAGAATTTATGAGAAACTACGAGGTTTTATTCATCGTTAAGCCCACGCTTACCGACGATGAAGTTAAAACAAAAGTCGATTTCGTCAAAGAAATCATAACCAAAAACGGCGGAGAGATCGCTTCCGTAATCGAAATGGGCGCTAGAAAGCTTGCCTATAAGATCGACAAATATGAGCGCGGAGTTTATTTCGTAATCTATTTTAAAGCCGAGCCGAACTTAATCTCCGAACTTGTTAGAAATCTGCGCATCAACGAAGATATCATTAGATTTTTGACCGTCAAATATGAGACTAAGCGTGAAATTTCCGCTTGGGACAAGCTAAGCAAAGGTATCAAACTAAGCCCTGCGAAAAAAGAGCGCGAGCCAAAAGCACCGGTAGAACCGAAAGAACCCGAAGAAGCAGCCAAAGAGGGCGAATAAAGGATAAAATATGTTCAATAAAGTAGTTTTGGTAGGTAATTTGACCCGAGATATCGAGCTTAGATATCTGCAAACGGGCACCGCCGTAGGTAAAACCGGCATCGCCGTCACGCGCAGATACAATAGCTCAAACGGCGAGAAACGCGAAGAGACGTGCTTTATAGACATAGATTTTTTCGGTCGCACGGCCGAAATCGCAAACCAATACTTGCGAAAAGGCAGTAAAATTTTGATCGAAGGCCGCTTAAAGCTAGATCAGTGGCAAGATCAAAACGGGCAGAACCGAAGCAAGCACTCCATTAGCGTAGATACGATGGAGATGCTAGGAAGCAATCAAGGTGGAAGCGGCGGTTATAATCAAGGCGGCAATTACGAGGGCGGCAATTATGGCGGAAGCTCCGGCGGCTACGGCGGAGGAAATTCTAACTATAGCGGCGGTAATTACGGCGGCGGAAATAGCTATGCTAATAGACAAAACTCAAATTCTAGAGGCGCAAAGAACGATTACAATGCGCCTAAACAAAAAGAGCAGAGTTACGAAAGCACGATTCCGGAAGTCGACGTCGATGCCGATAAATACGATGACGGCAATGACACGATCCCATTTTAATTAAGGAAAAATCATGGCAGATAAGAGAAAATATACTAGAAAGTATTGCAAATTTACGGAAGCAAAGATCGAATTTATCGATTATAAGGACACGGCGCTGCTAAAGCATTGCCTAAGCGAGCGCTTTAAGATTATGCCGCGCCGCTTAACTGGCACCAGCAAAAAATACCAAGAGATGGTAGAAAAGGCTATCAAGCGCGCGCGCCAAGCAGCCCTTATACCTTACATCGTCGATCGCAAAGATGTGGTCACAAACCCATTCGAAAATCTTTAAATTTTAGCGGCGTAGAGCCGCTAAAATTACTCTATTTTAAACTTCAATTTTTAAAATTTTAACTCGTAAATAGCACTCTCATAGCAACTTTTTTAGCGCTGCCGCTTTGGCTCTCGGCCGGCTTTATCTCGATCGGTTTTTAATGTCGATGGCGCCTTTTGACGATAGTTTATTTTTTGCATGCAGCATAGCTTGCGGCACATTATAAATCGGAGCGCAAAGCGCAGGCGCGGCAAACGGAACGCAGTATTGTGCTGTGCGATAAAATTTTATATTCGGCGCAATTTTGATATCAAACGGATACGACGTGGCGCCTGGCGGTAATTTCGGCAAAAGACTATGCGAGCGGCGCAGGAATATTCGGGCTCGTCCGCAACCTCGATTGACGAGCTTATGCGGCGGTCAGGACTAAAAAAGAGGGCAGAAGATAAAATTTAAATCGCAAGCCAAACCCTGCACTAAATTCTTTAAAATTCACTCGCTTTATATACGTCTTATCGGGCGTGCTTCAAAACAGATTGCGCCGCTTTCTGAAATCTCTTAAGTCCGCTTGGGGCGTAAATTTTAAAATGCGATTTGGAAATTTTAAGGCGAATGGACGAAATAAGCCCGCTTGCGTACGATCTGTGAGCAAAATTTAACTAATTTTAGCTGCAAGCGCGATAGGATTTACATTATTTACAGTTTGCTCTGAAAGTAAAACATCACGGACAAAGCGAGCGAAATGTTATCTAAACATCGCGCTTTCCACTGAAGGCGCGCCGGTGCGCAAGAACATCTCATCGATCCATGTGCGGCGTAAAATTTTAAAATTCTAACGTTTGATAGATCTGCATAGCATACGACGAACGATAAATTTGTATTCAAAGCTCGCGCCTGCGGTTAAAAAGCGTAGCGTTACGAAATTTCGCCGCCTCTACGCTACGTAAATTTTTCATTCTTGCTTCATTGAATTAAATTCCGCGCAGTGTTTGCGAGATAAAATTTCAAGCTCCGCTCGGTCGAAGGATTTAAAATTTACCGTATGATAGCGAAGTCGCAAAGTAAAATTTATCATCATTTTGCCGCTAGCACTTCAGTTAATTTTGATGCGCGCTTAATTTGTTTGCCCCGCTTGCGCCTCTCGTGCGTCTACGCATAGCTACAGCCCCAAGAAATTCTCATCGTTTTTGATCTTTTCGATGATATCGAGCGTGGCGTAAAACTCGTCGTAGAAATATGGCATCTCGATCTTGAAAAATTTAAAGCTTAGCCCCTCCAGAACCTTGAGCGAGTGTTTGTTTTTGAGCAAAAATATGAAAAATACTCCGTCTTTTTCCAGCGCGTTGAGGTAGTTTATTTCGCTTATATTGGCGCGCAGGATCTCGGCGTCGAGGATGACGACGTCTGCTACGTAGATGAAGTCGCCAAGATGTCTCTTTGCGCTCTCCCAGTTGGAGTTTGGCATCACGTCGCAACCAAGCCCGCTCAAAAAATCGCGCAGTTCCTCGAAGATCGCGCGGTTTTTGTGCGTGATGATGACGTTGTAGTCGTATTTTTTGGCGCTAAAATCCTGCGCCTGCGCGAAGTAGCCCAGTACGGCATCCATTTTAATAAACGTCCCGCGCCCGTCGCTGCCCAGCACCGGATGCGTGCCTAGCAGGGCGAGGTGCGCTTGCGCGGAGTTTAGATACTCGTCTTCGGTGTCGCTCACGCTCTCTAAGGCGCTTTTGATCGCGTAGGTCTGCGGATCTCTGAGCTGCTTATCGATACCTACTCGCACGTCGAGCTTGACGGAGCTCATATTTTTTCTAAGCTCTTTGGTGCTAAATTCCACGCTCACGCAGATCGGCTCGGCGATATTTTGTAGAAAAAACTCGCACGCGTCAAAAACCGCGCTAGTGAGATTTAGCACCTCGCCGCCGTAGATACGCGGTAGCTGCGGCGGGAAGCTAAGATAGAGCGTACTATCGTATTTCGTGCACTCCTCAAATAAAATTTCGCTTTGGAATTTTAAAATTTTTAAAATATCGATCTGCGCGACATCCTCGCGTCTAGGCACGACGGGGCTGCTTTTTTGGGCTTTAGGCGCGGCGGAGAAAATTTTACCGCTTGCGGCGGGCTTTTTAGAAAAGAGCTTTTTCGCCGCAAACCACGCGATCGCTGCCAACAGCGCCAGCGCGCCTAAAACCACGATTTTCATAGCAGCAGCATCCCGTCGCCGTAGGAGTAGAAGCGGTATCTTTGTTCCACTGCGATGCGGTAGAGCTCAAGCGTGCGCTCAAGGCCGATGAAGCTCGCTACGAGCATTATCAGCGTGGATTTGGGCAGGTGAAAGTTTGTAAGCAAAAAATTCTGTCTTATCGGCGGGTTGCCTGGGTGCAAAAACAGCTCGCAGATCCCGCTGCTTTGCCCATTGCGTGCAAAATTTTCGATCGTTCTCGTCACCGTCGTACCCACTCCTAAAATTTTTCGTTCGCTTTTTAGAATTTGCGCGGTCTGCGGCGGGATGGAGTAGAGCTCGCCGTGCATCTTGTGATCGCGCAGATCCTCGCATTCTACGGGCTTGAAGGTGCCCGCGCCCACATGCAGCGTGATAAAATAAATTTCGTGGTTTTTGCGCAGGTCGTTTAGCATCGCATCGTTAAAATGCAAACTCGCGGTAGGTGCGGCGACGGCGCCTTGCTCGCGCGCGAAGATGCTTTGATACCAGCTCGCATCCTCCTTGGTATCGGCGCGCTTGATATACGGTGGCAGCGGCACGTGGCCGATCTGTTCGCAAATTTCAAAAATATCGTGGGTGTTTAAAGCTTTGCCGCCGCGCTCAAACTGCACGATGCGAAGCCCGCCCTCCATCAGCTCGCAAACGCGTGCATTAAGGCTAGCTTCAAAACTAAGCTCGCTGCCTACTTTGACGCTGCCGCGAATATAGGCGCTAAATTTATTGCCCTCAAGCGGCGAGTTTAGCAGAAGCTCGATCTTGCCGCCGCTGTTTTTATGACCGAAGAGGCGCGCTTTAATCACCCGCGTGTCGTTGAAAATAATATCGCAGGGCGGCAGGACGTCCGCTAGATCGCCGAAGTGCGCGTGAGTGATCTGCTCTTTGGCACGGTCGTATATCAGCAGTCGCGCGCTTTGTTTGGGCATGACGGGAGCGCTTGCGATGAGCTCGCTAGGAAGCTCGTAATCGTAGCTACCGACTAAATTTAGATTCGCCATCTCACGCCTGCGCTACGTCCGTGGAATTTTCGCCTTCGTCATCCTCGGGCTTATACGGATTTATCATTTTGGCGATGAAGATCGAAAGCAGATAAAGCACTATCAGCGGGGCTGCGAGCATAAACTGGCTAAGTACGTCGGGCGGCGTCATGACCGCCGCAAAGATGAAAATAATGACGATTGCATAGCGGAAAAAATCGCTCAGGCTTTTGTTTGTCACAAGCCCGATCTTAGCGAGGAAAAAGGTCACCACCGGAAGCTCGAAGCTAATGCCGAATGCGACTATGAGCTTGGTAAAAAATCCGACGTATTCGCCGATCTTAGGCATCGCGGTAAATTGCTCCGCGCCGAAATTTATCAAGAAATTAAACGCGACGGGGATTACGAAAAAATAGCAAAACGCCGCGCCCAAAAAGAACATAACGCTGGCTCCGCTAACGAAGGGAATAACGTATTTTTTCTCGTTGTCGTAAAGCCCGGGCGCTATGAAAAGCCACGCCTGCCAGAAAATTATCGGCATCGCTAGAAGCAGCGAGGCGAAAAACGACACCTTCATCGCGGTAAAAAATGTCTCGCCGAGCTGAGTAAAGATGATCTCGCTGCCCTTAGGAAGCACGCGCACTAGCGGGCGCGTCATGAGACCTAGGATCTGCTCCCAAAAGCCGAAGCACGCGACGAAAAGGACGATGACGGAAAGCACGGAGATAACCAGACGCTTGCGAAGCTCGGCTAGATGGGGTTTTAGCTCTTCAAACATTAAATTTCTCTCTCATTATGATTTTTGCGTATCGCTATTTTGCGCGGAATTTTGCATAGAATTTTGCGCATCGCCGTTTAAATTTGCGTTAAAATTTTTCGCGCCGTTTTTCGCTTCGCCGCTCGCATTCGTATTTTGCGCGGAATTTCCTGCACTGCCGCCTGCGCTCGACATGGAATTTTCACTTTCGCTTTCGGCGCTAGAATTTGCGCCATTGTCTCCGGCACCGGAATTTGTTGCGCCGCCCGAGCCTTGTGCAGAATTTGCGGTGCCGCCCAAGCTTTGCGCGGAATTTTCGCCGCTTGAATTTGCTTTTAAATTTGCCGTCTCGCTCTGTTTTTGCGCCGAGACTTCCGCGGAATTTAGCGTGTCTTTTACGGAGCCTTCTATATTTTTTAGCCCCGCATTTAGCGTCTCTTTGACGGAGTTCATGCCGCCTTTGATCTCGTCTAGCTCCTCAAACGTGAGCTTTTTGCGCACCCCCTCGCTTGCTTGCGTGATGCTCTCTTTGTATTTTTTGGCGTCCTCTTTGAGCTCGGCGATGCGAAGCTCCTGATCGAAGCTCGATTTTGCGTCGTTGATCGTTTTTTTGATGACTTTGAAGTATTTCGCGAGCTCGACCAGCACTTTTGGAAGCTTTTCGGGCCCCAGGACGATTATCGCGATGATTAAAATGATCGTAATTTCAGGCAGACTGATACCAAACATAAAATTTCCTAACGTAAAAAATGGCGTATTTTAACTAAAATTTCATTAATCTTAAATTTAGCGCCC
>CAUUKU010000011.1:0-36551 GCA_963545665.1 uncultured Campylobacter sp.
CACTCGACTAGTCGTCGGCAGCGTCAGATGTGTATAAGAGACAGAAATAATGCAGCCCAAAATTAGAAATTTGTGTTTATCGTTAGAAAATAGAATTTTAAATCTATATCCTTTTAATCCCGAGCAAGTATGTTATTGCATAGCGACATGGTTTATGGAAAATAAAATTTTATTTCTTATGAAAGAATACGACGGCTGCGGTTTGGACGAGCTGTTAAAGTTAAATTTTAAAGATTATCCTACCGAGCTATCGATTTACGGCGACGGAAAAGCGAAGGATCTCTTTGGTGTAAAGATCATCAAATCGGACAAATATCGCTTGATAAATAAAATTAAAGCGCTGAAAGACCAAAAGAGCTTAAGACTGGTCTACGAGGAATTAAACTCGATTGTATTTGATAGCTTGGTAGTTAGCGTGGATTTGGACTTGGCGTGTGAATGCCCGCAATGGTCGCCTAGCGATTATAGAGTTATGTTAAATGAAGCGACGGACGAAATCGTTTTCGCCTGTATAAACTGCGAGAAGAAATTTTATCCGCATACTCTTACCGAGTGCCGAATAGATTGCGATCTCGCTATTCCTAAACGCGAATATTTTATCAATTAACTATTTCAATCATTTCTTTTTATAGCCGACTTTGGTATCCAAAAAAGAAGCGGGCGGCAAGAGCTCAAATTATTAACCCGCTTCAAATTTAACCCGCCCTGCACATTAAATTCATGATAAATTTACGCCTAGGCACTCGGATATCCCTAAGCCCGAGTGTCGTTAAATTTCAAATTTAAAACTGTCCGAAAAGATCGTTCAGCGCTTCGCTAATGCTAGGATGCGTAAAAATTTGGTTTTTGAAAAAGTCCGCCTTCGCGCCCAGTGCCATGGCGATCGCCAGCTCATTAACGATCTCGTGCGCGTTTACGCAGTGAAGCGCCGCGCCTAAAATTTCGCCGCTAGCTGCGTCCACGACCGCTTTCATCATTCCCTCGTCGTGCGCTACGACCTTGGCGCCCGGCACCGCCGCCATCGAAAGCTTCAGCACCTTGATCTCGCGCCCACTCTCTCTTACCTGCCTCTCGCTAAGGCCGATGCGAGCTAGCGGCGTGCGGGTAAACAGCACGCTTGCATGCAGTGCGCGGTTTTTCGTAGTGCGCGCGCCATCTCCGAAAAGCACGCTAAAAATGATCCTAAAATCGTCTAAGCTCGTGTAGGTAAACATCTCGCCGCCGCGCACGTCGCCTGCCGCGTAGATGCCAGCAGTCGAGCTTTGCAAATGCTCGTTCGTGATGATATTGCCGTGCGCGTCCGTCTGCACCCTCGCAGCGGCTAAATTTAAATCATTCGTATTCGCGCGACGACTGAGGGCGTATAAAAACGCATCCGCCGCGACCGCCTTGCTCTCGCCCGCGAGGTTAAATTTCAGCTCGCCGCCCTTTAAACTCAAAAATTTGCAGCCCTCGATAATCTCCACGCCTTGGGCTTGTAGAGCGGATTTGACGCTAGCAGCCACGTCCTCATCCTCGTTTTTCATAAATTTCGATCGCATCAGCACGCTGACTTTAGAGCCAAACCCCGCAAACATCGAGGCAAACTCAAGCCCGATAAATCCGCCGCCGATGATTACTAGATGCTTCGGCAGGATCTTTAAATTTAAAATTTCTTCGCTGCTATAAGCGATCTGAGAACTTACCTCAAAGCTAGGCTCGACCTCCCTCGAGCCCGTATTTACGATGATCGTTTCTGCTGAAATTTCACGCGTTTGTCCGTCGGGGCTTAGCACGCGCACGGAATTGGCGCTCGTAAATGAGCCCTCGCCGTCGATTATGTCGATATTCGGGTTACTCTTTAGCATGGCTAAATTTTTCGCCCTCAGCGCCGAGATCAGCTCATCCTTTTTGTTTATGCTAAGCGTATAGTACTCGTCCATAACGCCGAAATTTACGAAGCCCGCCTCCTTGCTCGCGGTAATTAGCCGCTTGGTCGGGATGCAGCCTACGTTGATGCAGGTGCCGCCGTACATCTGCGGCGAGCGCTCGATGAGAGCGACCTTTTTACCGAGCGCGGCGGATTTTACGGCAAGGGTTTTGCCCGCTTTGCCAAAGCCGATTACGATGATGTCATAATCCATTTTTAATCCTTTTGATTTGAAATTTTTGCGATTATAAGAGGTTTTAGTAAATTTAAAACTTGCGCGCGATTTAAAAATCGTAGCTCAGGATGAAATTTAAAGCAGGGGATTTCGTTTTGAAATTTGACGGCTTGTGGGCGGCAAAGCCCGCAAATAGATCATACGACAGAGTTTTGAACGCCGTTCCCTTTAATCCCGCGCCCCCGCCGCTTAATGTGTCGCCGCCCAAGCTCTGCTTTGCCTTGGAGCTGAGTTTTGCTATATCGAAAGCGACATAGACGCTGCTGTTTTTAAGGTATTCGTACTCGACGGTATTTCTTACGTAAAAGCCGCTATCTCCAAGCAGGCTCATCTGTCCGTCAAAGCCCCTGACGCTATAATACCCGCCTACATTCAGTCTATCGATGGGGCTTAGATGCTTGCTCGATCTTCTTGCGTAAATTTCCAAATCATAACTTAGCGGCAGGCGCGACGATCTGGTTTTGAAATTTAAGCCCGCATTGATCAAGGAGTACCTTGAGCTCATCTCGTCGTAGTCATCTTCTGGCAGAGGCAGCGCGTTGAACGCTCCGCTTGATTTTAGATACGAAAAGTTCAAATTTAATGATGCGTTATTAAGAAAGAACTTGGATTTCGCGCCTAGTTCGTATCCGCCTTCGCGCTTTCTTTGATTGTTTATTTCATAGTCTTGGATGTAGTTTTTGTATTGCTTCTGCCAAAATCTAAAAAAGACGGAATTCTTAGAGCTTTGGTTTCTAAAATACACATAGCTAAGCTCCAAGCTTCGCCTGACGCTGTTGCCGCTATAAGTGTAAAGCCCGTAGGAAGCGGGGACTATCTGATCGTAGGAGTATCTGTTTTGCCAAAAGGAGAGGTTGAAATATCCAAAAGGCACGCTAAAGCCCACGTAGTAGTTGGCCGATTTGCCGCTTTTGCTATCATCTCCCAGGCGCTCATTTTCGCCTTTTAAAAAATTTCTACCGTAGGATGCGAACACGCTCTCGTTTAGGCCCAATAAATTTAATCCGTAAAGCATAGTCGCGCCTTGGTATTTGCCCGTGGTTTTGGAGCCTAGATTATCGGCGCTTAGCCTAAGCAGTAGGGGGAAGCTTGGCTGCTTAGTTATGTTGATGTCTGAATAGCCCTCCTTTGCGGACGGGCTCAAACTTAGCGTCGCCGCGCTTTTTGATGCGGAGTCTAAATTTTCTAAGGCCTGCTCGATGCGTCTTAAATTTAAAATTTCGCCCCTCATATCGCCTCCGAAGGCGCCGAAGACGCTCCTTTGATTTTTAGCTTTAGAGCCAGGTTCAAGCGAGATCTCGCCGATACGCCCGGGCTGTAGCGCCAAAAGTAGGGTGCCCGCGGAGATGTTTTGCGCAGGGATAGAAACGGAGGTCGTGATGAAGCCTGCGGAGATGATTTTATTGTTAAACGCCCTCGCCATGGTTAAAATTTCATCGCCGCTCAAACAATCGCCGCTTTTAAATTTAAGCTCCTTGAGCGTGGATTTTAAAATTTTATCGAAAGGCGACGGGGCGAAATTCCCGCTAGAAAGAGCGGTCTTGGCCGGATCGGCGGCTTGGGTAGCGTAGGCGGTCTTTGAAGGATGCACAGTCTCGGCGCTAACGAGCTTGATTTCATATATTTTGAAGCAAATTTCGCTCTTTTTGGGCTCGGAGGTCGGAGCGGCGCTTTCTTCGCCTCGTATGGAGATGAAAGGCTCTGAAAAACCCTTTTCGATGGATTTTATCCTCTGCTCTTCGGATTTCGTAAAAGAGCCCTCATCAAAACTCTGAGCGCCTAAATGAGAGCCCGTAGCTAGCGTCAAAGCGGCGATAAATTTAATGAAGACAGCTAAACGCTTCAAATTAAACTCCTTTGTAAGTTCGAGCTCGGGCATTCGCGACTACGCCCGATCGCCGAATAAATTTGCGATCCGCGCACTTTCGCTCAAACGGCATGTTTTTATCGAAGTCCGTTTAACGCATGCCGTATTTGACGAATGAGAAGCGGACTAAATTATCGCCAAAGTCGCGTGCGATTGCGCTAGACGGTAAAATTCGGACGATCTTTATGCCAGATACTCGGGCTTGCCGGGCCGCTTTCAAGCTTTTGAAATTTTAAACCGCTCGGGCGCGATCCTTGCCTATTTAACGGCTAATTATATGCACACCTTGCTTAATTTAGATTGAATATTCTGGCGCTTGGGCTTTGCGCTAAAATATAGCGTGTGCTAAATAGCAAAAGTAGGTGCGCAAAGTCTCCTCGGCAGGTATTTAGAGCTAAATAATCAGCGGTTGATTTTGTCGCTTTTTTCGGAGCTTAGCCACTCTTTTTCAAATTTAAAATATTTCTCAAGCTTTTTATTCTTTTCTATTTGATCCGATTTTTCTATCTCGGCATAATCTTGCAGCTCGCCTCCGCACTTAGGGCAAACACTCCTATCTTCAACGTCCGAGAAATTATAAAATTTAAAACACCCTTTGCAACGCATAAATTTAGGATAATATTTTATGCTTTTTTCGGAGCGAAAGGCGAGATATAAAAAGAAAGCGCACGCCGCAAAGCATAAAATTCCTATGATGATACGCAGATATGCGCTATCAAATTTTACCGATGCCATAAAGCCGGGTTTTATATCAACTTCCCCCGATAGAACGGCTGCCAGTCCCCATGCGAAAAAAGCAAAAAAGCCGATTAATGCAAAAATTCTATTTAGCATTTTTATATATTCCTCTACAACAAATCAAATTTCATCGCTTTTTAAATTTACGCTTTTTACGCTTTGGAGTTTTAACGCTTTGATCGGAGGCGTTTCTTCGCCAGTAGTCGCCGTCATTATACTCCGTAAGCCTTTTGCCGCAGTCCGGGCAAATTTGATCCGTATCTTTGACGTCTTCGTACATGTAAAATTTAAAGCAGTCCTTACACCACATATACTCTAGGTATCTTTTTATGCTCTTTTCAGAGTGGAAGGCGAAATAAAAGCCAGAAATACCTATTACTATAAATGCGATTGCGGGCAATACCCATAAAATATCCGCATCATCAAATTTAATATATTTCTCGCCTATCTTTACATTTTTATGTACCGTAAAATTTATAAGATATAAGAAGCACATTATGCCTGTCAAAAAAGCGGCAATTCTATCTGGCATTTTGCTGCTCCTTTTCGTTATGCTTTGCTTTATTCATAGCGTTGCTCCATACCGCCCAATCCTTAAATTTGGGCTTTACGGGGGATAAATTTTATTTTTGATCGCTCTAAATTTCTCATATAACACACCTGGAGTATTGTAAAACCAATGTATAATCTTCGCTATAAAATTTTACCCTATTTTTTCTATTGTAGATACTCATGCTTAGCAGATATTTGGCGAAATTTATGTAATCCTCCGTACTAGGGAAATAAAATGTAACGCTTTGGTAGAATGTTTTAAAATCCAGCTCAAATTTATACTTACCCATATCGTCCACTATATAACACTCCGCTTCGGTCATTTTGATAAATTCCTTTATATCTATACATAATTG
The DNA here is from genome assembly GCA_963545665.1 of uncultured Campylobacter sp. Taxonomy (GTDB): domain Bacteria; phylum Campylobacterota; class Campylobacteria; order Campylobacterales; family Campylobacteraceae; genus Campylobacter_B. The sequence goes on from CAUUKU010000011.1 coordinate 5,658, forward strand.
AGCGCTATTTTTTGCAAATCGCGCTCCTCCCGCCCAATATTCATAAGGGAAAAGCTCTAGGTATGAGACCCTTTCATTATACGATGATGTTAAAATGTTTTTTGCGAAATAATACATAGCCAAATTCGTAGTAAAACCCAAAACCACAAGCTTTTTGTCTTCTAGAATTTTAATATCTAATTTATGATACTCATGTTCCATAAGTTCCTCATCGATAGTTAGAGGATCGTCTTTTATATAAATTTTATTCGGTAGCACTGATTTATTCTCCTTTTGCGCACTATACCGTTATTCATCGAGCGCCATTAAATATGATCCCAATCCCTTTGATTGCGGAGGATAATAACTTTTTCCATCTACATTGATGCTATTTATGTTCATATTTTCTCCAATATAAGTTCCGCCGAGCCCTCCTCAAGCGAATTATATTCATCCAGATGTATATGCGAATGTTTCGGCACGGAATCTTGCGCTAAAGTAAGCAAATGCCTGGCAAGAGATATAAGCCCGCTTTTATTTGCCCTTATAGTAACTTCGTTTTCGAGAGCATTGACGGAGATTGCGAAGCCCTTTTCCCATTGTAGCTGCAGTCCCTTTTCTGTGCAGTAATCTAATGTTTTTATAACATACTGTCCCATATATCGCCGATACTCCTTTCTAAATTTAATCGGTTGCCGATAAAATTTATCTTATTGATCCATTAACGGTCTCATATAAACTCGCTAATATAAAAATTATTTGATTCCGAGAGTTTAGGCATACTTTTTATTATTTCACCTAAATTGACGCTCTTTATTTCGGCGCAATTTTTTACATCGCCGCAGATACCGATAAAAATAAGATCGCCTCTGTTTTTGCCTATAAATTTACCCTTTGCATAATAGCCGCCTTCAAATCTTTCATAGGCTATATAATATAATATTTGCTTTAAAATTTCACTTTGATCCAGCTTGAAATGGGTGCAGAATTCCACGCCCTCCATATCTTGCGATATGTCGGTGGCGCCTACGGAGCTTTTTTCATATTTTTTAAGATCTATTTTTCCGATATTGTTTTCATCTCCTTCGCTGATTACTCCAAGCACGCGAAAATCCCTATCTATCTCGCCGTAAATATCAAAAAACAGATAACTGCCCTTAAAGCTTTTATAGGCGAATTCCTTTACGGTGTCCTTAACAATTTCGATATTTGCAAGCGTTACTTCGGTCTTTTTGCAAGATTCGTTTTTTATCTCGACTTCGATCATTTAAGTTTCTTTATCTGCCTTGTTTAATTTAAATTTTTCCAATCCTCTTTCTTTACGCCGAATTCGAATTCAGCCTGTTTAAACGCGCCCTCTATGCTTTCATGATAGGTATCGGTTTGCTCTTTCCCCGATTCGTCGAGATAGAACAGATAAAATCCGCTGTCGCCGTCGTATTGGACGATGCTTAAAGCAAACGGCTGAGGCAGAATTTTATTGCCATCGTAATGAGTGGTATTTTCGGTGGCTATGAAGCTCTTTTTACTATCTTTCAGATAAATTTTATATAGCTCTTTCATAATGCTCCCGCCAAATTTTAATCCATTAGCCATTTTACCACGTATTCCAATAATTCCTCTAAATTCTCGGCTCCGCAACTTCCTTTGAGTTCGTTTTCCGTGGCATTGATGAAAAACCAATCCTCGTCATCTCTATCGATATTTATTTTGATCGGCTTTTTCCCGCTCTCGCCATCGATTTTAATCAACCAACCGGGATTATCGACCGTTTCTAGCGTAAGGCCATATTCATGCTCCCATTCTCCGTCGCATTTGGAAGCGTACCAGTTTTGTATGAGTTTTAGATTATTCATTGCTCCTCCTTTAATTTTATAAATTTTAAAATTCTAAATTTGTTAGGCTTTGATATTGCAATTGAAGCAGGGCTTCTTTACTGTTCGAAATTTATGACGCTTAAAATATCGACGGAATGGCCATAGTCACTTTTCTTAAATATCTCACTTCCATCAATTTGCATTTAGATTTCCTTTTATTGGGATATAAACTTCATACTCAATCATAGTCAAAGTTATATGGTTTATATCCGAAAATATGTAAAGTTTTTAAAGCTAATTCTCTGACCTCTATCCAAGATTTATTGTGATATACCAAATACTCACCTATGCCTTCTAGTAAGCTTTGATCTTTAAAGTATCTATCTATGAGCTCCATAAGTTCTCTTAGTGCATCTCTCTCGTATGGTAAGAAACAAAATTCAAACCGCTCCAATAAAGCATTTTTGCATTCGGTATATAAGATATCTGCCATTTCAGATGGACTTTCATAATATTTAGCCGTAGGATGAGCGATATATTTATCCTGGTATTCAAAAGAAGCCATTAGGCTTAAATGAAACATAAGACCGCCTTTCTCAAATATCTCTTTTCCGTTAATTTGCATTTGGGTTTCCTTTTATTTCGCATTGATATAGTCAACTAAAATTGCTTGAAAATACTATCGTCGATATCGCTTACATTATAACCCATGAAATTTAAAAAATCTTTCGCTTCTTTACGTAGTTTTTCCCAAAGAGGTGTTTTATATATATCTTCATTGGGAAGACTTTTTATCTTATCTCTCATCGCTTCACATCGTCCTAATTCATCTTGCGTAAATTCTTCCTTAAATGATTGCGCTTCTATGCAGGCACTACTTAGATCCTCTAGCAATTCTTCAGGCGATGTATATACATCCGCACTGGCATCTGCGCCATCAATATACTTGGTTTGAAATTCAATTGATGCTAAAGCAAAAAGTGATTGCAAAAGCGCTTTTCTTCCTCTTGCCATCTCATTCTCCTAAATTTTTATTACCTTTTATAGGTACATGCCCTTCGTTGCTATATTTGTTAGGCACAACATTGCCGGCACTATCGAAATAATCTCCTTTTTCATTTTGAATTCTTAGCACCCAACCTTGCCTTGCATTAGAATTTTCAGGAATATGTTTGCTTGAGCTAGGGCCATGTATTCTAATCTTTTCTATCTCTTTTCTAATTTCTAAAAATTTAATACCAACCCTTTTATCTTGAACTTTCATTATCGGCTTGAATAATCCGCAATTATTCATTTTGCCCCTCTATATTAAATACTTCTAATTTATCGGTTAGAATTATAAAATTATTTTTCTTACAGAAAGATTCGATAAAGTCTAAAATTACTTTATACTCTGCCGAAAAATCCAATCTCAAATTTACGGACAAGACTATGTTGTTTTCATCAAACATAACCTCCAGGCAATGCGAATCCAAATCCCCATACAAATCTATTGATTCAGACCAAGATTTTGATATTTTTAAAATCTTTGAAAATTCAAAAAACTTATCTCTATTCGTCGGGTAATCCAGCCATAATAGGTCATCTTCTATTAAATTTATCTGACCTTTTCTATATATTAAAATCTTTTTTGCCTTTTGTGTATACAAGGACTCCTCAGGCAATATAAAAAATCTTTTTTGCCAACTACCCATAACACCCTACTCCAAAAGATCTCTAAAAGTTTTATATCCTGCGTATGGCAAACTTACCTTTTCTGCAGGGATATTTTTTATGCCCAATTCTATCGCTGCTTGAAGCCTATGATGGCCATTAACTATATATTTTTTGCCATTATATTCAACATATTTTATGCTTTCTTTTATGCCGTTTTTTAGGATATCGTTCTTGAAATCTTTAAATTTTCCTTTGGTCATAGTTAATTCATGAGTTGTAATAAAATCCAAAGGATGAAATGTTGCAATACTATTATTAGTATTTTTAACCATACCCTTCGTTTCTTGCGTCAAAGTCGTCTCACCGACAGCCGTTGGAAGTTTTGTAGTCCCTGCGCCTTCGGCGGCCCTGCCGGCTTCTCCTACCTTATGAGCATTTTTGCCCTTTTTTAGAATACCTCCGATTGTTCCGCCGGCTGCAATCGGCGCAATATTTCCTGCTATTTCTCCATGTTTTTGATCTCTACTTTGTCTATCTCCCAAAAGATCATCTATATTTGCTTTTTCATGCGTTTTATGCAAATTCTCTCCGAAATCAAATCCTGTTTTCGGAGTAAGTAAAATTCCTATCGCGGTAGCTTTTAAAAATTCTAAAGTATTATTCGTGGCTTCATTAGCCAAATCTTTATACGGCTTTTTAAAACCATCAGCGAAATTTTTAATACCACCGGCCGAACCCGAGACCGAAGAAGTATCTGCTTGATTATCTATTTTGAGGTATTTTTCATAGAATTTCTTATTTCTAGAATACCCTTTCAAATTTGAATACCTATCGTTATATTGCTCTTTGAGCGCCCAACCCAAACCGCTTAATTCACCGTCATAAGTAGTAATAGTGCTTGAATAATCTATTTTGGATTTTAAAAAGTCTTGAGCCTCTAGATATTCAAAAGCTTCCTCCGTGTCCAAATTAGTCTCATACATATCGTTTGCATCTTTGTCTACTAAACCGTAGAATGCTTTAGATACTATAGCGGTTCCCTTCTCTAGAGGTATATTCTTTTTTTCAGAGTAAATTTTAGATAGTTCATATATTTTATGCACCTCTTCATCAAGTAACTGCCTATTCGCCCCCTTCTGCTTATCTAGTCTAGAGAATTCTTTATTGTTGCTTGCGTAGTAGTTTTGATTAATGCTACTTGGATTATTTATCTTAGCAGAGCCGTAGCCTGCGCCGTATGAGCTAAGAGCATATCCGTAGTATCTAGCGACTGCGTTTCCGAAATTCTGTGAATAGGTCGAATGATCGTCTTCGTTTTGGAGGAAGTCTATGCCTCTTTGATGATCCATAGCCCTTTGGCTTTCGGTAGCAGAAGTAGCGACTAGATCCTTTGTGCTTTCATTGTTTTTTATATTGATATAGCTGCGCCCGGTCTGCAAGGAGTAAAAGCCCATTATCTGCTTACCGTCTCTACCGGTCTCATCGGTGTAGATGGTCTTTGTTTGATTAGGGATGTAGCCTAAATTTAGCATTACCTGCCTTGTAATGCTTTGCGTTATGGCTTGTTTCTCTTGATCAGAAAGCTCATTGCTTTGTAGCATCCGTCTTAGCTCTGGATTATTTGCTATCTCCTGCCTTACTGCGTTTACCGTCATAAAGCCTTTACCGTTTTCGCTAAAAAAGTCCGTAAAGCTAACTCTATCGGTAGTCGCTATTTGATATATGGCATCGTATATGGTAGAGGCGTCTTCATAATCTCTTTTTATCTCATTCCTTCCCCCTTCGCTAAACAGTCTCATATCCACGCTTGCATCAACATTGGAGTTTAGCTTGGTAGAGTATAGTTCTTTGCTTAGCTTAGAGCTGTCTCTGTTTAATCTCGTAAGATCGTCTGAGTTATATAGAGCCTTATTGTTAGGATCGGATTGTAAAGAAGCAAGCTCGTCTTTACTTAAAGAGCTTATATCTTTATCTCCTACTATAAGCTCTCCTCTGCCTATAGTAGCTAAGCTCTTACTCATAGAGTAGGATAGGTTTCTATTATTAGCGTAGTTAATCGATGAAATTTTAGATTTAGGGTCGGTAGAGCTCTCTTTAGATTGAGCGTTTTGGCTATCCTTACTTCCCTCTCCCTGTTGCGGATCTTTAAAAGCATAATTGGTTCCTATGCTTAAAGAATTTGATTTGTCGTATCTGGTGTTACTTAAATTTGAAAAAGTTAGGGTATCTGTTTTTAATCTAAGCTTGCCGTTATCTATGAAATTTCCATTCTCATCATAGTAGCCTGCGGCTATTAGCGATCCTTTTAGATCGGTATTAGATCCTACTTCTATGTCTAGCTCTTTAGCGGTTATACTAGATAGCACGGTCTGTTTTACCGTAGTGCTCGATTTGGATCTAGAGTAGTTAGCGTTTATGCTTGAAAGCTTGGAATTTGAATAGCTTACCATATTATTGCTTATGGCAAAAGGGTTGTTTGAGCCGGAGTTTGTTTTACTGCCGCTTATGCCTATACCTGCTGCTATAGAGCTTGATTTACTATCGTAATTATAGCTATCTCTTAAGCTATGAAGGCTTAGATCATGTCCCACCTTTAAAGCTAAAGCGTTATCCGCTCTAAGGTTAGCTCCTTTTATTAAAGCGTCGTTACTAGCTAAGGCGTATATATTATGTCCTGCATAAACTTTAGCATTATTGTGGCTAAGGCTTTCCTCTTTCATATTGCTTTTAGAGTAATCAAGCCCTGCGCTTCCTCCTCCGCCTCCATACATAGTAGCAGATACTCTTCCGCTTACGGTTTTAGAGCTTTGCTTAGCTTCATAGCTATCTTGGGAAGCATCCATAAATAGATTATGAGTGTTTAGGTGTATATCATTGCTAGCATATAAATTTGAGCCTTTGATATTTATAGCGGTATCTTTATTGCTATCAGTTAAAATTTTAATATTCTTGCCGCTAAGATTAGAGGCTACGGAGCCGGTTGATTTAGAGCTATCTTTGGAAGCGGTTCCGCTAAGCTCTGCGGAGGCGCCGACGCTAAAGCCCCAGGTAACCCAGCTAGAGGATGCGGCAGATCCTTGAGAGATGAGGGCGGCGGTTTTAGAGGCTACGTTGGCGGTAGCTAGAGCGATATTTGATAGATAGTATTTCTCCTCATCCTTTACGTCCTCTATTATGTTTTGTAGGTCTTCGATATCGGAGTAGTCTATGCCTACCTCTTTGGCCTTATAGCGGTTCTTTAACTCGACAAGCTTATCCTGCAGAGCATTTTTCTGCTGCTTATACTCCTTGTACTGCTTCTTTGTTTTATTCAGCTGCTTTACCGCCTCCGCTAAAGCGATAGCCGCAGGCGCGATCTGGGCGTATTCGTTTTGAACGGTAAGAGATAGGGAGCCTTCCAGATGCTTAGAGTTAGATGAGGAGCTTGCGGTATCGGTGGAATTTATTATATTTATATTCCCATCTTTAGATATTAAGTTAAGATCCTCTTCGGCCTTTAAATTTGAACCTATAACGCTTAGGCTATTATCCCCTCTAAGAGTTATATTTTTTGCTTCCATATTAGAAGAGACGGTTTTAGTGCCGTATGAGTTCGCATTGGATTTATCGTATGAGGCGGACGCTATTTTAGCCTTAAGGCTCGTATCTTTTTTAAACTCGTCCAAGGACTTAGGCTTCATCTGATTTAGAGAGTCTTTCGCTTTAGTAATAGATACGGAGGCGCTTTTTGCTACATTGTGCTCGCTATATTCGTTAGCGGCTGCGGATATCGTTAGGTTTTTGGCGGCTATATTTATATCTCTGCCCGCTTTCATATTTGAAGTTATAAAAGCTGTAGGAGAGTTTAAGCTTATATCGCCCGCAGCTTTGATATCGGATAGTTTCGATATACCTTCTTTTACCTGCTTGCCGCTATAATCCGACCTATATACCTCGGTAAAGCTTCCCCCGCCTATTTTTTCTATCCCGGCCTCTAATGCGATATTATCCATTGCTCCCACGGAAGCCGCTATCGCTACGGGATAGTTTAGAACCGATATAGGGTTGAATCTCGTTCTTTTATGGACGCTTAACTCCTCTTTATACTCCTTGGCCGCTAGGATATTTATAGAATTTCCCGCGCCTAAGTTTAGATTACGTCCGCTTGAGATATCCGCAGATATTAAGTTTAGATCGTTCTTTGCTCTTAAGTTTATATCTCCCGTTTCGCTAGACAGGGATGAGCTTTGTAAATTTCGTTTATAGAGCGAGTGCATATCCATACTAGCTTTCAATCCGCCTAAAGAGGATTTGGAGCTATTTTTATAGCTTAAGAAGTTATAGCTTGCCGGCGATATATTTATATTGTTTCCCGCCTGCATATCTATCGCATCTTTAGCTTTTAATGCAGAGCCTGCTATATTGATATCAGCTTCTTGCGAGCTAAGCATTATATTTTTAGCCCTTATGCTGGTAGGTACTACGCTTTGATTTAAAGCTTTAGTAGTGGTGCTTTTTTTAGACGCAAAGCCCTTCTCTTTAAATTCGCTCTCGTAATAAGCGCTATCGATATCCCCACTTAGATTTATGGAGTTCTTAGCTTGCAGCAAAGCATCTCCGTTATGAGCATTAATATCCGCTCCGCTTATGGCTATACCGTCCGCTTTTATTAAGATATTATCTTTGGCGTTAAGTTTGGAGCTTGTATTCTTAACGATATCCTCTTTATAATACCCCCCTTTGCTTTTAAAGTTATAGCTTAGCTTCTCCTCCGCGCTATTTATGTTTACGTCCTTTGCGGCATTTAGGATTAAGCTTTTGGCGGAGCTAATATCCGCTCCGCTTATGCTTATGTCGCGTCCCGCTCGTAGTATCGTATCTCCGTCCGTCGATCTTATAGCGGCGGTAGTGCTTAGGTAGGTGCTGCTTTGAGTGCCGTAGGGTTTGTTTATTACTAGCTCTTTGCTTAGGGTCTTATGTATTATATCTCTGCCTGCTTGCAGGCTAACGCTAGAGCCTTGCATCAAAGAGGAAGCGTTTATTATATCTTTGTTCGCGGCTATGTTAAGAACGCCCCTTGCGATAATGGAAGCGGAGTTGGAATTCGATATATTTTCCGCGCTCAAATTTATAGAAGAGCCCGCATAAATCAAGCCCTCGTTTTTAAGCTCGCCGTTTGCATTTAGGCTTATGCTGCCCCCTGCGTATATGACCGAAGGAGAAGTATTCGCCAAAAGCGCGTCTTTACTCTCTTTTTTTAAAGAGCTTAAGGCCGCTCCTTTTTTGTCGTAAGCCAAGCTTAGCTTATTGTGCATATATGAAAAATCAGGTATCAGCTCGCTATAAACGTAGAAGGTATTATAAAATTTATCGCTTATAGGGGAGAAGAGATTATTTATATAGCCGGGTCTTAGGATCTCTTGCATATCTACCGCGCCGTCTTGCGCGCTCGCAAATTTGTTTTTATCCAAGCTTACGGCGTTGTCGTTTTTAAGCTTCTGCGCTATGGCGGAGTAATCTATCTTGGAGTAGGCCTCATCGATTAGGGTAGGGGCGGTAGAGGAGCCGAGCTCATGAGCGGGGTTTAAATTTTTAATATCGCCGCCGTAGCCTTTTATATCTTTTTTGGCTCCTATTATGGAGGCAATAGCCGGCTGGGAGTAGTAGATATTTTTTTGGTCGCTATAGCCGCCTTTATCGCTATGCCTTTTGTGCTTCCATCTATACTCCGCCCGGCTCGTTATGCTATGATTTAGGCTCAAAGAGCGGTTGTTTAGGCTCTTTACGTTTAAGAGCAGATCGTTATAGGCATAGATTACGCTCTTATCGTTATTAAGCTCATCTACGTTAAGGTTTGCGTCATCTTTTGAGATGATATTCGAGCTTGCAAATTTACTTAGGCTGTCTTCCGTTATATACTCTTTGTTGATGCTATAGTTTATCTGCCTTAGCCTTTCTTTCTTGTGAGGTTTGCTTCTGCTTATGCTAAAGAGATTGTTTTCTAGGCTTAACGTTATGGCATCATACAGCTTAGTATCCTCTCCGGGAAGCAGGGTGTTTTTATATAAATTTAATACGTATAGGTTCATATCCCTCAGACTAAGTCTATTTAAAAGCTCCTCTTTTAGCTCCGCTTCGCTAATGTCCGGTCGCTCTTTTAAAATTTCATCCTTTATCTGCTGTGCGTTGGCCTTTAGGGGGATAGTTGCGCCGCTGCAGCCCCAACCGTCTCCATTGCAAGTAAAATCTATATTATGGCCTGTGCTTTGAACCCCCTTTACAAGCTCGTTGGCAGAGCGGTTGTTGAGTTTTTTGGCATTGATATTTAGCTTTGCTCCCGCGTATATCAAGGAGGATAGATTATCTATCGTGCTTGCTTTGGCTTCCTTATCCTCTTTGTTAAATATATGCAAGTTTGCTTTAGAGATCACGTTTGAGAGATTTTCGTTGCGAAGCGCGGAAGAGTTAATAAAAATATCCCCGGAGCTAAGTATGTTCGCTCCGTCTTTATTGATTACGCTTTTAGCTTCTAGAGCCAGGCTCTGCGCGGCATAGATAAGAGCGCTTTTATTGACGATAGAATTTGAGCTTAAAGCGAGCTTCTGCTTAGCTATCAGGGAGCCTAAATTTAAAAGCTCTCCATTTGCTTTTAAAGACAGGTTCTGTAGGGCGGCAAGGATGCTTTCGTTTTTAATATTATTTGCGCTTACGATCAGATCTTTATTGGAGATAAGCTTTTGCGAAGCGGTAAAGTCCCCCTTTAGGTCTAGATAAACATTGCCGCTTGCATAGATGCCGCCTTTATAGATCAAATCATCCTTCAGGCCCAGATATAAATCGCCGCCCGAGTTTAGCTTGCCCATATGTATTAAGCCACCTAGACTTAGCGATAAATTCTTTTTAGAATTTATTAAACCCTCTTCGTTATCAAGGCTCTTTGCATTCAAGCTCAAGCCTTCGCCGCTTACGATCGAGCCTTTGGAGTTATTTATAAGATCGTAGCTTAAGCTTATATCGCCCAGAGAGATTATAGAGCCTTCGTTTCTTAGATTTTTGCCCCGCAGGCGCAGACCTTGCCGCACCTCAAAGCTAGAGCCCGCAGTATTAGAAAAATCCGCTATCTCCGCGTCCAGCGACCTTAGAGATATTATGCTGTTGTCGTTTAAGAGGCTGTCTTTTATATCCAAATAGCTTTCGTTTGAAAGTATCGCCCCCGAGATATTTGATATGTGATCCGCGCTTATTACGCTAAGCTCGCTTTTTTTAGGCGAAATTTTACCCGCCGCGTTTAAGTTTCCTTTTTTGTCTAAGCCTAGCTCTTTTGATATTTCGCTATTGGCCGTTCCTATTACGGCTCTATCTTTGTTGATTAGGCTTTTAGCCTCTATCTTTAGGGCGGAGCTTGAGCTTATGTTGCCTTTTATATTATCCAGCCTATTCGTTTTTATCTTTAGGGTGCCCGCCTCTATCTCTCCGCCGTTGTTTAGCGCTATAGTTTGGACGTTAAGAGACGGGGCCGAAATTTTAGCGCCCTTGCGGTTGTGCACGGCTTTAGAATAAATTTGAACCTCGCCGTTAGAGCCGATGCGAGCTTCGTTGATCAGCTCTCCTTTGGAATTTAGCCTCAAAGATTCGTTTGCTAAGATAGCCCCTTTATTATTGACCCCGGCTCCGTCTTTGGTAGAGATGATGTTTATCTTGCCGGCATACATCCCGCCTAGAGCGGATGAGTCTATGGCTACGCTAGGGCTAGAGCTTAAATTTTTAGAGACGATTTGCAGATTATCTCCTTTTAAGCCCTCTTTGCTATCTTTTAGCTTTACTTCATTATCACCTACGACGACATTGATCTCATTTGCATAAATTTTACCCTCTAGCTTTAGACTATTGGATATTACGTTTAGATAGTCTCCGTCGGCGTTTAGGCCCTTGTCCGATATATTGATGCGGCCATTTTTATCTACGTCGAAAGTCCTGATCCTGCCTTCTTCGTAGTTTATCTTCGCCGTGCTTAGGGTGGAGGATTTGGAATTTATTATGGTGGCGCCGTTTACGTTGATACCGTTTGGATTAGCGATGATAAGATCGGCTTTTTTACCGGCTATTTCTATATTGCCCTGCAAATTCGAAGGAAGAGACGAATTTACCTGATTGATTATAAGCTTGGCTTCGCCGCGATTGAGTCTCGGATTTGGCGGTATGTAGCCTGCGGTTTTACTTATAGTGCCGCTTTGAGAGTTGTTAAATACCGTGCCCTCTTTGGGAGTGTTAAATTTAGAATATTCGTTGATAGAAACCCCTTTGTCGTTAGGAGAGGCTATATCTATTTGAGTGGCGGGAGCGTTCGGGGTTTGAGATACCGAGGCTCTATGATTTGCGGGGGCAGAACTATCGGGGATTATCTCGCAATATGAAAAACAGGGAGCCAGCAGTCCAAGAAGCAAAAGGGCCGCGAGGCGCTTTTTAATTCCGACAAGGGCAGCAAGGCGCTTGCTTGATTGAGTAAAGACGCCTAGACGTTTTTCGTCGTCAAAAATTTTCAAGACGACGTTTGAGTTTAAAAATTTCATCCTAAGAACCTTCTTTATGCATGTGATTTGATATACGCTAATACTGTCCGTGTGCCGATCGCTCGGCGGCAGCTGCTTTGAGTGGCGGTAGCTGCATGCTTGACGACAACCGCATCAAGTAGTGTTTAGATTGTCCGATAGCAATTTTTTGCTTATATCCTAAATTTGTTAAAAGATAGCTTAATATAGAAGAAATTTATTAAATAAAACAGCGGATTTGAAATTTGAAGCCCGAATAGGGCGTTTAAAGCAAGTGGTGGTCCCGATTGGACTCGAACCAACGACTTCCACCATGTCAAGGTGACACTCTACCAACTGAGTTACGGGGCCAAACAAAGAAACGGCAGTATATCAAAAAAATCTTTCAATAGCAAGCAAATTTTAACTTTTCGTAAAATTCTGTCGAAATTCTATCATCTTACCCTTGCTGAAATTCTATACAAGATTTCGCCGCGACGTAAAATCCCCGTCGAAATTCTACGCGAAATTTCACGATTTTACTGAAATCCCCATGCCGAAACCCCGCGTGAAATTTCATGATCTTTCCAAAATCCGCGTAAAATTTAATGGCGCGAACTCGCGGCGCAGCGTAAATTTACGCCAGATATGGCGCGATTTTGGTGCGTTCCGCTTGGATGTCGCTAAATTTTGCAGCTCCTTGCGCGAATCGCACGTTCCGTTTGTTCGCCCCGTCCCGCCTCGTTTTGCTCGCCTGCCTCGCTCCGCCTCGTCTCGTTCCATCTACTCGCATTGCCTCGCTCCGACTTGCGCCCGTTAAGACGTCCAAATTTTTTCATTCAGCTTTAGAATTTTTACGATTTGTAGCATCGCGTCCAGATCGATTTGTATCTTGCTCGCGAGCTTGTCGCCTCGTATCGGCTTACTTAGATCGGGCTCGAAGCTATCGTATCCGCGGGGGATTTTTATATAAATTTTGCTTTTTCTGAAACTAAGCGCGATCTTCGATTTTGTAAGCATTTTTAAAAATAAAATTTTCTCCATCAGCGCGGGCGTCAGAACATACATAACCGTCATTGCGTCGTTTGCATAAATCGTAAAATTTTGATTGAAGTCCGCGTTATCTATTGGGATTTCGCGACCACCCAGTAGCTTGTACCGCAACTCAGACGGCGGCAGTGTCGTATTCGAGAAGACAAAAATGTCGGAGCGGATTTTTTTATTAAAATTTGCCACGAAAAAGGGTCCTTCGAAAAATGTGGAGTAATTATTTTTAAAAATAAATGGAATTCCCGTACCGATATCCTTTTCCAGCCTTATGTCGCAAAACATAAAATCCACTCCGTCCGCGCTTGCGTAAACCAGATCGTCCGCGCGAAATCTATCAAATCCGTCAAATATCTCGCTCTGCCTCACCTCTTTTTCCTGAAAAAGTGCGCCCATTTTATACGAAAAGCCCAGGCTTTCGATATAGGGCTTGAGATAAAGCTCTTTATAGCGCATCAAAAACCGCTCGGTTTTACGCTCAAAAATCCACTCGTAAAATTCATCCCTCGTACTGATTATTGCTAAAATAGACGCGACTAAAAGAAATAAACTCTCTACGCCGAGATCGAGCTTTGGAAAATTAAGAAAGATGATTATCAATGCGAGTGCAAGCATCGGACCAAACACCCCAAACGCTACGAGGTAACTTAAAATTTTCCAAAGCTTGCGACTTTTCTTAAGCCGTTTGCGCTGCTTTTCTAAATCCATTACGGTTTTAATATCCACGCCCAACCTCTATTTATTAAATTTTAATGGCGCAACCTCGCGGCACAGCGTAAATCTGCGCCCGATACGGCACGTGCCGCGCGCAGTGAAATTTGCCGCCAAGCTCAACTTGTAGCATAAATCCCGTGATTAAAAAACTTATTTCAGCAGTTCGTTTGCATACGCTCGCACGCTCGCATCCACCGCCGTAAGCGCGTCCGCATCCGTTACGCTAGGCGAGTTAAATTTCTCCGCGCACTTCAGCACGACGCGCGCAATGTCGGTGAAGCGGCACCGCTGCTGCAAAAACGCATTTACGCCCGCTTCGTTTGCGGCGTTGATGACGACGCCGAGATCGGGGTTTGCTAACAGCGCGTCTTTGAGGGTAAAGATTTGAAATTTCATCTCGTCGATCGGCTTAAGCTCTATCGGTCGCAGGGCGCACAGATCCACGGGCGCGGTGATCTGCTCCCGTACGTCGCCGCTAAACATCGCGTGCGCGATAGCTAGGCGCATATCGGCTCTGCTAATATGCGCCGTCGTAGAGCCGTCTGCAAATTCGACTAGCGCGTGGATCTGCGAGGTGCGCTCGATAAGCGCATTGATCTCGCGCGTGCCGTAGAGCCAAAACGCCTCGATCACCTCAAAGAGCTTATTCGCCATCGTGGCGCTGTCGATCGTGATCTTTGCGCCCATCTTCCAGTTGGGGTGCTTGAGGGCGTTTTGCGGCGTGAGCGAGCCCAGCTGCGTTAGCGGCACATCGTAAAACGCACCGCCGCTAGCCGTGATGATTAGGCGCGAAACGGGGATTTTGGCATTGCTGAGCAAAAATTTCAATCCGAAATGCTCGCTGTCGATCGGGTAAATTTTATCCGTTTGCAGAAATTTCCCGCCGACGACCAGGCTTTCTTTATTGGCTAGACAGAGCCTCTTTCCGAGCTCTTGGGTTTTTAGGCTGGGCATCATGCCCGCAAAGCCTACGAGAGCGTTTACCACGGTCGTGCTTTTGCACTCCTGCAGCATCTGTAAAATTCCATCCGCGCCGCAAAATACGCGCTCGTGATCTACCTCGCTTTTCTGCTCTGCATCCGCGATGCAGACGAGACGAGGATGAAATTTTGCGATCTGTTCGTTTAAAAGCTTGATATTACGCCCGCAGCTAAGCGCTTCGATCATACTGCCGCTACGCGCGGCTACGTCTAGAGTATTTGTGCCGATAGAGCCCGTAGAGCCTAAAACTACCATGAATAGACTATCGCCATCGCGATCGCGCCGAACATATAGCCGTCGATGCGGTCTAAGATCCCGCCGTGTCCCGGAAAGAGCGCGCCGCTATCCTTAAGGCCCGCCGCGCGCTTTAGGTAGCTTTCAAACAGATCGCCCAGCACGCTAAAGATGACGATCACGATGGTTTTGCTTAAAATTTCAAGCGACGGCAGATTGGTAAAGATGCGCGCATAAAGGAAGCTTACGATAAGTGCGAGCGCAAGACCGCCTAGCACGCCCTCTACGGTTTTATTCGGCGAGCTAGCGCTTAGCGGAGTTTTACCGAAGGCTCTGCCGATAAAATACGCGCCGCTGTCGCTAGCGATGACGATGAAGATCAGCCAGACGAAGTGAAATACCCCCAAATCATCATAAACCGCCCACATCAAAAAGACCGGCGTTACGGGGTAGATGAAAGCAAGCGCGATCTTTAGGCTGGGGCCTTTGGTAAAAGCCACGACCGAGACGACGCATACGATCGCTAATATGCTAACTTTTAACGCCGAGACGAAGGGCTCATCGGTCTGCGTAAACGGCAGCAGCGCGAAAAACGCAAGCGCGAGCGCCAGCCACTTCTTGCCCTCATCCTCCAACATCCAAAGCTTCAGGCTTTCGTAAAACGCAAGCACGAGTATCAGCGCAAATACGGCGAAATTTAGCCACCTGGCGTTTATGAGAATTAGAGCTAAAAATACGGCGAGTAAAATTCCTGCCGTGATTATTCTTTGCTTCATAAAATTTCCTTAAAATTTATTTTGCGAATTATACATCAAGCTCGCTTATTGCGGCTTTAAAACGCTGATCGTTTTGAAATTTACGTAGTTTACGAAGGCGCCTTCGTTGATCTTTACGTTTCGGCGCTTGGTGTAATCGACGAGATATTTCCCGCTCTCTTTGACGCTGAAATTTACGCAGATTTTAGCGGCCATCTGCACCGCTTCCTCGCTTAGGTTCTGCTTGTTCGTTTTTACGATTACGTGCGCGCTCGGAATGTCTTTGAGATGAAACCAAAAGTCCTCCTTGCCGCTGTTTTTAAGCAAGCGGACGTTGCCGCGCTCGTTTTTGCCGACGCTGATTTTAAAATCGCCCAGATAGAAGTTCTGCACGTCCTGTTCGCCGTCCTTGCGCCGCTCCTGCACGATACGTTTGCGCGGAAGCAAAATTTCAAGCTCCTGCTCGCTCTGCGCGTTTTGGATCAGCTCGCGCAGGCTTTCGTAAAATTCCAGCTTGCTTTTTAGATTTTGCTCCTCCAGATGCAAATTTGCGCTTTTGTTTCGCAGCCTTTTTGCTTCGGCATACAGCTGCGAAAGTGCGATTTTAGGCGGATCTTGTATATCAAACTCCACCCGCTCGCCGGCGCGCGAAACGAGCGAAATATGCCTTTCGTAGTCTTTGATTTTGTATAAATTTTCCTTCAGCAGATCGGCGCGCAGGCTAAAAAGTTCGCTCTGCCTCAAAAGCTCGGCTGCGCTTGGAAGCTCCTTTAAGTTTTGGCTCAAAACCTCCGTTTTTTTCTCGATGCGCGCGAGCTTTACGTTTTTTAGCGAGGTGATCTTGCGCTCGCTTAAGCTTTTGAATTCCGCTTCAAAAAAGGCGCTAAAATCCTCTATGCGCGCTACTTTTTGCTCTTTTATCTCGCGCGGGGGCAGCGGGATTAGCTTCTTGCCGACGCGAATGCTTCTAAAATCGTTATCGAAGTGGCGCAGCGCCTCCAAAATAACCCCCGCCTCGTCCGTGATGATGACGTTCGTAAAGCGCCCGGTAAATTCAAAATAGATCTCCGAGACGAGCCTTTTATAACCCGCGCTAAGCTCGACGCGAAGGGATAAAATTCTATTATTTTGCGGCACGGCGATCTTTAAAATTTTACTTTTCACAAAGCGCTTGGCAAGCACCACGTCGAAGGGCGCCTTGTAGGTTTTGCTCTCGGTAAATGCGGCGTTTTTGTGGATATTGGAGCTCGTTTTGTCCATGTCGAAAAACAGCGTCTCGTCGCCGTCGAAGCAAATTTTAAAAAGATTATCGCCCGCGCGCTTTATGTGCGAGATAAATTTTTTGCCTTGCAGATACTCGCAAATTTGAATTAAGCTTTGATACTTCATACGCGTTAAAATTTCTCTTTGTGGATTTTGCTTAAATTTAGCTTCTGCAGATCGTGCGGGCTCGGGCGCTGTTGCGGTACGCCGAGGGCCAGTATCGCTTCTGCTTTGAAATTTGGCGGAAAGCCCAGCGCCTCGCGCAAAAATTCTTCCGAACTGCGTCCGTCCGCGGCGGCGCGCAATCTTACCTGCACCCAGCAGCTGCCGAGATTTAGCGCGCTTGCGGCAAGGTGCATGTAGCCTAGCGCTACCGAGCAGTCCTCGATCCAGACATCCTGCTTCTGCGTATCTGCGATCACGACGATCGCGGCTGAGGCCTGTTTTAGCATATCCGCTCCGCTTTCGCGGCACGCGCTTAGCCGCTCAAGCATCCGTTTGTCGCGCACGAGGATGAACTCCCACGGACAGAGCGCGCGACCTGAGGGCGCAAGCAGACCCGCTTTTAAAATTTTATCCAGCGCCTCGTCCTCAAGCGGCTTAGGCGCGTATTTTCTTACGCTTCTGCGGTTCACAAAAATATCTAAAATTTCCATCGTCTCGCTCCTTGCGGTTTAATTATACATGAAATTATAGAAATTTATGATTTTTTGGCTAAAATCGCGCAAATTTAACCGATACGAAGGAGATTTTATGAGGCAGACGATCACGGAGAAAATTTTTAGCGAGCACGCGGGCGAGGCGGTTTTTGCGGGACAGATCATCGAAAGCGCCATCGATATGGTCATCGGCAACGACATCACGACGCCCATTTCGATCAAGCAGTTCGAGCTTAGCGGCGCGAAAAAGCTTGCCAACCCGGACGGCTTTGCGATCGTGATGGATCATTACATCCCTACGAAGGACATTTTAAGCGCAAACCAAGCTAAAATTTCACGCGAGTTTGCTTATAAGCACGATTTGAAAAATTATTTCGACGAAAAGGATATGGGTATCGAGCACGCGCTGATGCCTGAAAAAGGGCTCGTAGTGCCCGGCGACGTCATCATCGGCGCGGACAGCCACACCTGTACCCACGGCGCGCTGGGGGCATTTGCGACGGGTATGGGCAGCACGGATCTTGCTTTTGCGATGATAACGGGCAAGAATTGGTTTAAAGTGCCGCCTACGATCAAAGTAATCTTTCACGGCAAGCCCGCGCCGCACATCTACGGCAAGGATCTGATTTTAGAGGTGATCCGCCTCATCGGCGTGGATGGCGCGCGCTATAAGGCTTTGGAGTTCTGTGGCGACGCGCTGGAGTACCTGGATATGGATAGCAGATTTTCGCTTTGCAATATGGCGATCGAAGCGGGCGGCAAAAGCGGTATCGTCGCGGTCGATAAGATCACGAAGGAATTTTTGGCGGATAAAAATTTGCGCGCCGAGCCGAAATTTCACTACTCCGACGAGGGCGCGAACTATGAGCAAATTTTGCAGATCAACGTTAGCAGGCTCGATCCGGTGATCGCATATCCGTTTCTGCCTAGCAACGGCAAGAGCGTGCGCGAGGCGGTGCGCGATGATATCGCCGTCGATCAGGTCTTTATCGGCAGCTGTACCAACGGTAGGCTCTCCGATCTGCGGATCGCGGCGCAAATTTTAAAAGGTCGCAAGGTTGCGCGCAAAACCCGCCTCATCATCACGCCTGCGACGCAAAAGATCGCTTTGGCCGCGCAAAAAGAGGGGCTGTGGGATATTTTCGTCGAGGCAGGCGCAGTCGTGAGCAACCCGACCTGCGGCGCGTGCCTGGGCGGATATATGGGGATTTTGGGCGTGGGCGAGCGCTGTATAAGCACGACTAATCGAAATTTCGTCGGCCGCATGGGAGATCGCAGCAGCGAGGTGTATCTGGCAAACTCCGCCGTCGCCGCAGCTAGCGCCGTCGCAGGCAAGATCGCCGATCCGAGGGATTTGTAAAATTAGTAAGCCGCCTTTTATTTTTAATTCGCTTGCGTCATAAATTTTGAGGGATAAAATACAAAATTCGATAGCGTCGCAAAGCTTGGCGAGTATAAAAAATGGTGAGGACGGCTTTTGAAATTCTGCAGCGAAATTCTATCTGCATATCTACGAAATTTCACTATTTAGAATTCCACTTTCGCCGCGAGGTTTTGTCGTTAAAGCCCGTGGGTTTTATTCCGCACACAGACGGAATTCTATAAAATTTTAAATCCCGCTAGCCGCGCAATCTTGCAAATTTTATAATTATGCTAAGCGAAATTCCGCTCTCGCAAATATTGGCGGCGTAAAGCTCATACTCGAAAAAGCCGACGTACGGGGCCAATAACCTCGCTCGAGTTGTTTGCATGAGCGGTAAATTTCAATTAAAGATCGCGTCGGCGCCCGTGTTGATACATACTGCACGTCCGCCGTGAGATACGACCTCTATGATTAGAATTTTGCGAGTTGTAAATTTCGTCCGATAAAATTCCATAGGCTAAGCGAATTTGGGTCTGAATTTGTGCCGTAAATTCTGCTTTACGAGCAGTCCTACGCCTCCAGTACCGCTCCGTTGCTAGCATTCGTTACCAGCTTTTGATACTGCCGTAGCCATCTGCTTTGTATCTTTTTGCCGCCGTATTTCCACTCGGCGCGACGTGCTGCGATCTCGGCCTCGCTTAAGCGGACGTTGATACTGAAATCATCCACGTCGATGTCGATGATGTCGCCGTCTCGTAGCAGTCCGATCATGCCGCCCTCGGCAGCTTCGGGGCTTACGTGCCCGATGCTTAGTCCTCTCGTCGCTCCGCTAAATCTGCCGTCCGTGATCAGCGCTACATCCGCGCCGAGCCCACGCCCGACGATCAGGCTCGTGGGGCTTAGCATCTCTTGCATGCCGGGACCGCCCTTCGGCCCTTCGTAGCGGATGACGACCGCGTCGCCTTTTTGCACGCGTCCGCCGCTAATGCCCTCTATCGCTTCGTCTTGGCTGTTGAAGCAGACCGCCTTGCCGCTAAATTTGCGCTCGCCGATGATGCCTGCTGCTTTGATGACGCAGCCCTGCTCGGCTAAATTTCCAAACAAAATCGCCAGCCCGCCGCGCATGGAGTAGGCGTTGCGCACGGCGCGGATTACGTCAGGATCTTTTATTTCATCATTTGCGACGCGCTCTCGCAGGCTCTCGCCGCTTATCGTTAGCTCATCTAAGCTTAGCAGGCTTTCGTCAAATTTCGCTATTTCGTGGATTATCGCGCCGAGCCCTCCTGCACGCTCGATGTCCTGCATATGTACGCCGGGGAGGCTAGGGCTAACCTTGGCGATGTGCGGAACGCGGCGTGAAATTTCATTCAGCTCCTTTATATCTAACGGCGCGCCCGCCTCGCGGCTGATAGCCAGCATATGGAGGATCGTATTTGAGCTGCCGCCCATCGCCATATCCATCACCATCGCGTTGCGGATAGTGCGCGGATTGATAATGTTTCGGATTTTGTAGCGTTCATCTAGCGCGATCTCGCAAATTCTACGCCCCGCCGCGCGCAGAAGCTCCTCTCTGCGCGGCGTGAGCGCGAGTACCGTGCCGTTGCCTTTTAGCGCGATACCCATGCCTTCGCACAGCGTATTCATCGAGTTTGCCGTAAACATCCCGCTGCAGCTACCTCCGCCCGGACAGGCGGCGCACTCGATCTCTTTTAGCTCCTCGGCGCTTATCTTCTTCGTCTCGTACTCGCCGACCGCCTCAAACGCGGTGTTTAGATCGATCGGCTCACCCTTTAGTCCGCGCCCGGCAGCCATCGGGCCGCCGCTAACGAATACCGTCGGCACGTTCACGCGAAGCGCGCCCATCACCATGCCGGGCACGATTTTATCGCAGTTTGGCATGCAAACCAGAGCGTCTAGAGCGTGCGCGTTCATCACCGTTTCGATCGAGTTTGCGATCAGCTCGCGACTAGGCAAGCTATAAAGCATCCCGCCGTGCCCCATCGCGATGCCGTCGTCCACGCCGATGCAGTTAAACTCAAACGGCACGCAGCCGTTTTTGCGGATCTCGTCTTTTAAAATTTCAGAATATTTGTTGAGAAAAAAGTGCCCCGGGATGATCTCGATGAAGCTGTTTGCCACGCCGATGAAGGGCTTTTCAAAGTCCTCGTCCTTTAGCCCCGTCGCTCGTAGTAGCGAGCGGTGCGGCGTACGCGCGTAGCCCTTTTTGATGATGTCGCTTCTCATTTTGCGTCCTCGAATTGGAATTTGCGCCATTTTAACATAAATTCGCACCGCTTAGCCACGTGCCGTTGAAATTTAAAAGCGTTAGACGAAGATTTTAGGGTTGAGCTAAATCAAACAAAATCGCTCCTATTTTTGATATAATTGTGCATTGATTATCAAAATTTCACTATCTGAAAAGATTTACTAGGAGCAACAGATGCAAAGAAGAAGTTTCTTAAAACTAACGTCCGCGTTGGCGGCTAGCGGGCTTGCTAGCCCTCTTTTTGCGAAGGAGGCCTTCACCGTCTACGGCGCGCCCGCGATGCCTAGCCTCATCATCGGCGTTGCGTGCATGCAGGGGCAGATCGGCAAAAAATACGACGCGAAGCTTGAGCTTTGGCGCGATCCCGATCAGTTGCGCGCGGGCGTGGCAAACGGCGAGTACAAGGTCATGATGAGCCCTAGCAACGTAGGGGTGAACCTCGCAAATCAGGGGCGCAAGATCGGCATGGTAAATATCCTCACCGAGGGGCTAAATTTCGTGATGAGCAAGGGCGAGAAGATAACGGAATTTGCTCAGCTGAAGGGCAAAAAGATCGTAATGCCTTTTAAAAACGATATGCTAGACATCATCGTTCGAGCCATAGCGAAAAAGCAGGGCATTAGCGGGCTGAATATCGACTATACCGCCAGCCCCGCAGAGAGCGCGCAGCTGTTTTTGGCTAAGGACTACGACGTCGCGATCACGGTCGAGCCGCTAGCAAGCGCCATGATCTTAAAGGGTAAAGTGTCAGGCATCGCCGTGCAACGAGGAGCAAATTTAAGCGATATGTGGGCGCAGGCGTTTTCGGTAAAGCCCATAATCCCGCAAGCAGGCATCATCGCTGATACCGATTTTTACGCCGCGAAAAAGGCGGATTTTGAAATTTTAAACGCCGATTTGACAGACGCGCTTGCGTGGATCAAAGCTAACAAACAAAGCGCCGCGGCGATCGGGACGAATTTCTTTCCCGCGCCGCCGCCTGCGATATTTATGAGCATCGATACGTCGAATTTATGCGTCAAAAAGCCTAGCGAGATCAAGGGCGAGCTTTTGAAATTTTATGAAATTTTGATGGAATTTAACCCTAAGCTCCTCGGCGGCGCGATGCCTAAGGACGAGTTTTTTCTATGCTAAAAATCGATAAAATTCGCAAAGCTCAAAACCCCGCGTTTTACGTCATAGACTATCTGTGGGGCGGCTTTGCGAGCCTAGGGGCGGTGTGCTTTTTCATAGCCGTCTGGCAGGTAGCAAGCGAGGCTTACGGGCCGCTCATCTTGCCCGAACCCGCGGCTGTTTTTTCTAAGGCGTGCGAAATTTTAAAAAATTTCGCTGCAAACGATCTAGCCTTATCGCTTAAGCGCGCGCTTGTGGGCACCTTCCTCGCGCTTTTTGCGGGGATTTGCAGCGGGCTTGCGGCCGGGTATTTTAAAAGCCTGCGAGCCTTTTTAAACCCGCTAATTACCGTGCTTCTCTCGACGCCGCCAATCGTTTGGATCGTGCTTGCGATATTTTGGTTTCATTTCGGCGATACAAGCGTGCTTTTTACCGTCGTTATCGTCGTCGCGCCGATGACTTTCGCGTCCGCGGCGCAGGCGATGGCTAGCGTAAGCGCCGAATACACCGAGCTTTTCGACAGCTACAAAAGCTCAATTTTAAAAAAACTGCGCTACCTCTACGCGCCGCACCTAATCGAGCGGCTGCTTCCTGCGATCTACGTCGCGGTCAGCAACGGCGCGAAGGTGCTTGTGATGGCGGAGCTTTTAGGCGCGAACGACGGCGTCGGCGCAAAGATCGCCGAAGCGCGCGTCAATATTGATACGGTCGAGGTCATGGCGTATGTGTGCCTGGTCATAGCCTTTACGGCGCTTTTCGATTATCTCGTGACCAAGCCGCTTGAAATTTTACTGATGCCGTGGAGCAGATGATGCTAAAAATTTCAAATCTGCGCTACGAAATTCTGCGCGACGTTATAATTTCAGATTTTTCGCTGCAGCTGCGCGCAGGTGAAGTAAAGACGCTTTTTGGCCCCAGCGGCTGCGGCAAGACTTCGCTTTTGCGGCTGGTCTGCGGGCTGGAGGATAAAAAAAGCGGGCAGATCGAAAACGGCTTTAAGAAAATCAGCTTTTTGTTTCAAGAAAACCGCCTGCTACCG
Source organism: uncultured Campylobacter sp. (assembly GCA_963545665.1). GTDB lineage: Bacteria > Campylobacterota > Campylobacteria > Campylobacterales > Campylobacteraceae > Campylobacter_B. Next base: position 29,051 of record CAUUKU010000011.1, read on the forward strand.
AACCTCACGGCGCTTAAAAATATCGAAATTTTTAGCCCCGCGGGCGTGAACGAAATTTACGCCCTCGCCGCAAAGATCGGGCTTAGCCCGAGCGATCTGAATAAATTCCCGCGCGAGCTAAGCGGCGGAATGCAAAAGCGCACGGCATTTTTGCGCACTATCCTTAGCGGCTGCGATCTGGCACTGCTTGATGAGCCGTTTGTAGGTCTGGATCGCGATCTGCGCGGCGTGCTGATCGAAATTTTAGTCTCAAAGATCGAATATGAAGGGCTTGCCTGCCTTTTGGTGACCCACGACCGCTTCGAAGCCGCACGTCTAAGCCATGAGATCATCGAGCTTGAGCCCAAAGGGATGGGGCTTAGGCGCGTCGTGAGCCTAGATGAGCCGCTAAACGCACGCGACGAGCGGTACGAAGAGCGCGTGGTAAGCGAGCAGTTTGGGGGAGTGAGCTATTATGAGTAGGAATTTTATCTTTAATGCGCGCAAACAGGGAGGCTCCGCACGAAATTTAAACTTACGTTGCGGCCCAGACGCGAGCAAGCGAGGCTTTGGCGCGCATCGCGATCCAGATGCGTGCAGATACAGGCTGCTGGGCGCTAGATGCGACGATCTAGGTATACGCAGACACGGGCTCTTGCGAAGTATTAGATGCCGCGATGTCGGCGCGGGCGTGCGCGAGCTCTTACAGGACACCGGGCGCCGTGGTTTTGCCGTACCGAAATACGAACTGCACAGCCGCGTGAACTGCGATTATATCGTGAGCGTGCTCTTGAGCGGCGCAGCGCACTGCGATTTTGCAGCGCAAAATTCGTCGAAATTTAGCAGCGATACATACCGCGGCTCTAGCGCGAGTACTTACTTACGGCGCAGCCCTAGCATGGGTGATTGCTTACGGCACGTTGGCACAAACCAAGATAGCCGCTCACGCCGCGACTCCAGCGCGAGTGCCGGCTTGCGACGCAGCTCTAGTGCGAACGGTCGTTTGCAATCTAGTATGAGCGGACGCTCGCAGCGCAACTTCAATGCAGGCGTTTGCTTACGGTGCGTTGGCACGAAGCAGGGCGTCCATTTGTACTGCAAATTTGGCGCGAACCGAGACACCTTTCCGTGTTGCGGTTTTGATGCATGCAGATTGAGCGCGCAGCACAGCGCTCGAAAAGCTGTTTTGAGCGCCTACCGCTCGCTGTTTTGCGATACAAGTGGGCTAGGTAGCGAGCAAAATCCCGCTCTAGGCACCTTTTGTGCGGTGCGGAATTTTTTGAATTTACATGTCGCGCGCGATTTTAAGAATTTTAGCCCCGTAAATTTGAAGAAATTTAACCTCGCCGCCTCGCAATTTGTAAATTTAAAAAAGCAAATCCGCGCCGGCGAAGGTGCCGACAAGAGCGCTAAATCGCGCAATCGGACGAGTTTTGGGCGCGAAACCCGTGTGCTGCGCAGACCGGGCTTTGAAAATAAAATTCCCGCGCCGCGTAGCTCTTGCTTTGAGAGCGAGGCCGGCATACCGTGCGGACCTGGCCTACGGCACAGAGGCTGCGAAGCTGCACAAAATTTCAAACGTTTCGCCCCCGATTTTACACGAAATTTTAAAAATTTTACATGGAGCTTAGGAGCCGAGCTCGCGCAAAATTTCAAAAATCAAAATTCCGCGCAGGGCTTCTGGCAGAGCGTTAAAAATTCCAAGCAAAATTTCCCGCTAAGCTTCTTGCAGAGCGCTAAGAATTCCGATCAAGGTCGAAATTCCAAACCCGCCTCCGCGCAAAGCCGCGCCGAGCTAAATTCTAAACCGAGCTTTTCGCAAAGCGCTAAAAATTCCGATCGGAATTTTAAGGCTAATTCCATGCAAAATCAAGCAGAGCCAGTTTTGCCGCAGGAGCTCAAAAATTCCGAGCCGTGCCCGGCGCAGCGGCAAGAGCTAGGCTTTTACGCGCCCAAATTTAAAGACGAGCGCGCGAGGAATTTTTTCTCCCATCCGATGCGCGCCTTCGTTCTTTGCGCCTGCTTTTTTGCGGCGCTGGGCGCGCTTAGCTTTTTAGCACCGGACGCGCTTGAGATCGATTATGTGAGCGCTCATAAGTTTTACTTTCTATTTTTGGCGCCTTCGTGCATCTACGCGGCGTTTTTACTTACCGCGCTGCCAGATTGGACGAACTTCGATGGCTCGCTAAAGCCCGTCTCGCTCGCCTTTGCCGTCTGCTTGATCGCAGCTTTTATCGCGAGCTTTTTAAATTTACGGCTTGCGGCGGCGATTACGGGGCTGTTTTGGGCGATATTTTTCATCTTTGCGGCATGGCTTTTATGGCTGGATAAAAATTCGAATAATTTTAGCATCCTAGCGATCTTAGCGGCGTTTTGCGCCTGCTCTGCGGCCTACGGCGCGAGCGGAGATGAGAAGTTTTTGCTTAGCTTCGTGCATATCAACGTCGCGGCAATCGCCGTCGTAAGCTACCGCATAAGCGTCGTCATCGGCAACGAAGCGCTAAGAGAGGCGGGGCTAAAGGACGCCGTTTTTATTCCAAATTTTATCTACAAAAATTTAGCCGCTTTCCTTGCTTTCGCTTTGGCGCTCGCGACGCCATTTTTAAGCGAGGCGACGTGCGGATTTATCGCGCTTGGCATCGGGTTTTTGTTTTTGGCGAAACTTCGCGAGCTGCACTATGTCGAAATTCTAAGCCGCCACTATATGGCGTTTTACTACGCGTTGCAGGCTGCGTGCGCGGCGGGATACCTGTGGCTGGGCTGGGAGCTGATACGCGGGGGGTACGCTGCCGCGCCGCTGCACGTCATCGCGATCTGCTATATGTATGGAGCGATACTTTTCGTAGGGATGATCGCCGGTCAGCGCCACAGCGGAATTTCGCCGCTAAACTTCCCGCGCCTAAGCCGCGCAGCACTCGTTTTAGCTCTATTCGCGGGAGGTTTAAGGGCCGTTTTTGCTGGCGAGAGCTTTATTTTATACGTGATGATCCCCTCGGCGCTTTTCATCGCCGCGGTCGCGCTATATCTGATAAATTTCATCCCGATCTTTCTGAAAAATCCTTTCAGCGCGGATCCGGATTGATAATCATCAAAGCGGGCTTGCCAAATTTTAGCTACAATCGATCAAATTTCATTTCAAGGAGAACTTATGCAACACATCAAAAATATCGACGCCGCTAAGGCCGTAGAGCTTGCTTCGCTAGTCGAAGTAGCCCCTCATAAGGTGATTTCGCGCACCCTCGCGCAAAATCCTGCGCTGAATATGACGCTTTTTGCCTTCGACGGCGGCGAAGAGATCAGCTCGCACAAATCCGACGGCGACGCGTTCGTTTACGTGCTTGAGGGGGAGGGCGATTTCACGATCGACGGGCAGAAGCACCGCGTAAAAGCGGGGCAAAGCATCGTCATGCCTGCGGGCTTGCCGCACGCGATCTTTGCGCCGGTGCCGTTTAAGTGGTTTTTAGTGGTGGTTTTTTAACCTCTAAGCTTAAGGGCGGGTCAAATTTTAAAATTTTAGCCCGATTTACAAAACGTCTTTGTTGGGCGATCGTATGAAGCAGCGGTGCGTGAATTTTACCTTAATTCGCGCACCTTTTTAAATTTGGAGGCGAATGCGAATTACAAAATTTGCGATACAGGCGCCAAATATGCGCGCCTGCGGATTATCTCGGCAAAGCGTGCGCCGTGAAATTTCACGACCCGTGCAAACTTATCGATGCCGTGCGGCTGCAGTTCGCGTCGTCTCGACTGCGGCGCGGAAGTTTAATGCTATACAGCGATTTACGCAACGACTGAATTGTAAAATTTAGGCAACGGCGCGCTATTGCGCCTGAATGCGTGCCGCGCAGCGTAAATTTATCGTAAATTCTAAATATTCCGCGACTTTTATCCCAAGCGCCCTAACGTTGTTTTAAGATTTTGTAACCGCGATGTTTTAAGCACAACGCGGGAAATTTTAAAATCCGAAAATACTGCGACTTATCCGCCGACCGCCATGGTTACGTGAGGTAAATTTTAAAATTTTACGCCGTATTAGCGGGCTTTGTGAGCCAAAATTTTAAATTTGAAACTTCCAAATGCGCCGCCGCGACGTAAGATCGCAACGCGCAAGCAAGCTTCTGGCGGGTCTTTTGCCGCTGCCGTGCAAAAGCGCAAGAGCAAGCGAATTTGCTCTCTTCTCGCTAAATTTAACCCGTACCTACCGTCGAAAGCCGCTTCGCAGCGAAGCTAGCTCCCGCTCGGGACTAGCTCCTTGATGATTAGCTCTGGCGTGATCGTGCCGCGGAAGTTGTTTTTGCTAATCGTAAAGATCGCGTCCACTCGCTCGCCCGCGCGCGGCAAAAAGTCGTAGTTGAAAAACAGCGCCTCGACGCTGCCGCCGTTTTTATCAAGCGCCATTTTGATATGCTTGCCCTCCTTGCCGATCTCCCTGATGTTGCGGGCGCGCGCGCCTTTGATGCAAAAGAGCGGGCGCGGATTTTTCTGCCCGTAGGGCTCGTAAAATTCTAAAATTTCAAGCAGCTCGAAGTCTATCTGCGATGCGTCCAGCTCGCCCAGCAGATCGTCTTGCGCGCTAAAATCGCTCAGATCCTTAGGCGTAATGCGCTCATTTACGCGCCGCTTAAACTCCTGAAGTAGCGCAGGATCGATCCCCACGCCCGCAGCGCCCTTGTGTCCGCCGAAAGTCGTTAAAATTTCGCTTTGCGAGGAGATCAGCTCTAAAATGTCGAATTTACCGATGCTGCGCGCGCTCCCTTTGGCGCGCGAGTCGCCCACGCTAAAGACGATCGCGGGCTTTTTGTAGGTCTTGCTTAGTCGGCTTGCGACAATGCCGATGATCCCTTCGTGCCACTGCGGACCCCAGACGACGATGACGTTGTCGCTCGGATCGACGCTTTTTACGATCTCGTCGTAGAGGTTTTTTTCCTCCTCTTTGCGCGAGTTGTTGATCGAATTTATCGTCTCTAGGTAGTGGTTTGCCTCTCTGATATTTTTGGCGCATAGAAATTTATACGACATCGTCGCATCGTCCATCCGCCCCGTGCAGTTAATAAGCGGCGCGATCGTGTAGCTGATATCGTCAAATTCGAAATGTTTTTTGAAATAGTGTTCCTTAATCGCCTTGAAGCAGGCACGGTTCGAGCTATTTAACCGCTTGATGCCGAAGCGCAAAAGCGCGCGGTTCATATCGCGCAGCTCCATCATATCGGCGATTATGGCGATGATGAGGATATCCATCGAGCTTGCCATATCGTAGTTCACGCCGAGGGTTTCTTTTAGCGCGCCTACGAGATACCACGCTACCTGCGCGCCGCAAATTTCGATATTTGGAAAGGTGCAATCGGGCTGCTTCGGATTGATTATCGCATAAGCTCTAGGCAGCACGGGCGGAGGCATGTGATGATCTGTAATGATGAGATCGATCCCCTTTTGCGCGCAAATTTCGGCAGCTTCCGTCGCGGAGGTGCCGTTATCTACCGTGATGATGAGATCGACGTCCTCAAGCTCGCCTATGATCTCGCTGTTTAGCCCGTATCCGTCGGTGAAGCGGTTTGGGATCTTAATAACGTACTCCGCGCCTATTTGATTGAAAAAATCGCTCATTATGACGGTGCTTACGATACCGTCGACGTCGTAATCGCCGACTACGGCTATGCGCTGGTTTTCTTCGATGGCAGTTTTTATGCGCAAAGCCGCCTTATAGGTATCTTTCAGATCGCAGGGTAAGGGAATTTCAGAAATTTTATTGTGTCGATCGCCCGCAAATCTTGATTTTAAAATTTCCCTTATCTCATTTTTACCTAGCATTTTTTATAGATGCTTCGATAAAGCCCAAAATAGCGGGATTTGGGCGCACTAGACGGCTGGTAAATTCCGGGTGAAACTGCACGCCCAGAAAAAACGGATGGTTTTTTAGCTCGACCGCTTCGATAAGCCCGTCGCTCTCGCCGCAGACGATAAGCCCGTGCTTTTCAAACTCGGCGCGGTACTTCGGATTGGCTTCGTAGCGGTGGCGGTGGCGCTCGCGGATGGTTTTTTGCTCGCCGTAAATTTTACCCAAAAGCGAGCCTTTTTTGACGTCGCAGTCATAGCCGCCCAGCCGCATAGTGCCGCCCATAGGGGATTTGTGCGTGCGGATCTGCTTTTTGCCGCTTGCGTCGATAAAGCTGTCAATCAGATAGATCACCGGATCTTCGGTCTGCGGGTCAAATTCCGCAGAGTTGGCGTTTTTTAGTTTTAAGACGTTGCGCGCAAACTCCACCATCGCAAGCTGCATCCCCAAGCAGATGCCCAAAAACGGCACCTTGCGCACCCGCGCGTAGTTTATGGCTAAAATTTTACCCTCTACCCCGCGCGAGCCGAAGCCGCCCGCGACTAAAATTCCGTTTACGTCGCGGAAAATTTCATCCACATTGCTCGCTTCAATTTTTTCGCTGTCGATCCACTTCAAATTTATCCGCGTATCGAGCGTCGCGCCCGCGTGGATGATCCCCTCGGTGAGGGATTTGTAGCTTTCTTTCAGATCGATATATTTGCCGACGAAGGCGATCGTGGTTTCGTTCGTAGGCACGATGACGCGCTTAACGAGGCTGTCCCAGTTGCTCATATCGACTTCGAGCTTGTTTAAGCTTAGAGTCTCCGCGATCGGCGTTAAAATATCCTGCTTTAAAAACGCAAGCGGGATCTGATAGATGCTCGCGCTATCGGGGCTTTCAATGACGCAGTTTTTATCCACTCCGCAGCTTAGCGCGATCTTATCTTTAAGCGCGCGATTTAGCGGCATTTCGGAGCGGCAGATTATCATATCGGGGCTGATACCGATGCGGCGCAGCTCGCCTACGCTATGCTGCGTGGGCTTAGTCTTAAGCTCGCCCGCTACCTTGATGAAAGGCACGAGCGTGAGGTGGATATTCATCGTATTTACCCTACCAAGCTCCACCCTCATCGCGCGGATCGCCTCTAAAAACGGTAGCCCCTCGATGTCGCCCACGGTGCCGCCGATCTCGACTATCAGCACGTCGTTGCCCTCGCCCGCCTTTTTTATGCGGCGTACGATTTCGCCTACGATGTGAGGGATCACCTGGATCGTTTTGCCCAGATAATCGCCCCTGCGCTCCTTTTCGATGACGGAGCTGTAGACTTTGCCCGTGGTGAAGTTGTTGTCTTGGCTTAAATTTTCATCCAAGAACCGCTCGTAGTGCCCCAAATCCAGATCGGTCTCCGCGCCGTCGTCGGTGACGAAAACCTCTCCGTGCTCCAGCGGGCTCATGGTGCCGGGATCGACGTTGATATAGGGATCCGCCTTTAGTATTCGCACCTTTTGCCCCGCGTGCTTTAAAAGCGTCGCGATCGACGCCGCCGCAATGCCCTTACCCAGCGAGCTCAGCACTCCGCCGGTGACGAAAATATATTTCGTTTGCTTTGCCATAGGTTTTCCTAAATTTTGATATTAATATTGCAATTATAACTTTTTTTAGGTTAAATCACACTAAGCTAGAATTCTGTCTCTTATACACATCTG
>CAUUKU010000012.1:0-33984 GCA_963545665.1 uncultured Campylobacter sp.
ATTCTAAAATTCCGAAATTCCACGGCGCGGGCAAAATTTAAAATTTAAAACTCAAGCCAAATTTTAAATTCCAAATCAAGTTAAATTTCAAAACTATAAGTTTAGCAAAATTCCAAATCCAAAATTTAATGATGATGTCCCAAATGCCCGCCTGTGTCGCTTGACCTTACTTCGCAGATTAGCTCGCCGCCGCATTCGTTATCGCTGCTTTCACACTGTAGCGTCGTGTGCGTGATGCCCAGATGCTCCATTTCGTGCGATATTTCGGCCATGATCCGCTCCGCTTCGCGCACGCTCAGCTCGCCGCTAACCACGATGTGAGCCGTGAGCGCGTTTGTGCCGCTTGTTATGCTCCAGACGTGCAGGTCGTGCACCGAAAGCACGCCGTCCACGCCCCTGATCTGTGCGACGAGCGCGTCCAGGCACACGCCCTTTGGCGAGCCCTCCATCAGGATGTTTAGGCTCTCTTTTAGCACGCCCCAGCCGCTTTTTACGATGAGCGCGGCCACGAGCACACTAGCTGCCGCGTCCGCCCAGCCCCAGCCAAAGCACATCATCGCCAAAGCCGCCGCGATCGCGCCTACCGAGCCCAGGGCGTCACCCAGCACGTGCAGGTAGGCGCCGCGCATATTAACGTTTTCTCTCACGTCGCCGCCGCGCAGCATGTAAAAGGCCACAACGATGTTTACGGCAAGTCCTAGCGTACTGATGGCGAGCATACCCGCGGTAGCTACTTCGGGCGGATTTTGCAGGCGCCGAATCGCCTCGATGACGATAAAAACGGCGATGACGATGAGCGTGACGGCGTTTATCGTCGCGGCTAAAATTTCGATCCGCCTGTAGCCGAAGGTCTTTTGCAGATTGCCCTTGCGTTCGCCGAATTTAAACGCAAATAGCGAAAGCCCGAGCGCCGCGGCGTCTGATAGCATGTGCCCGGCGTCTGAGAGCAGGGCGAGCGAGTTCGTCGCGAAGCCGCCCGCGACCTCAACCAACATAAAAGCGGATATTATAAGGAAGGAATTTCTCAAAACGGTTTTATTTGACGTGTGCGAATGCGCGCAATGGGCGTGATTTTCGTGCATTTTGACCTCATTTTTCGGCAAATTTTAGATACATTATACCCCAAAAAAGCGCTTAAATTCTAGCCAAATCCCCCTCTAACTCGACGTTTACGCGCTTGCCTATGTCTTTTAACTTGCTAAACTCTTCCACTAGCCTCGGCGCGTCATCAAGGCTGATCGCAAACGTCCAAAGATAGGTAAGCACCGAGTAGATGTGGCCCGCGTTTGCCTGCTTGTGTGATAGCAAAAATATCGCCAAACTAAAAATCGCCACCGCGCTCGCGCCGATGATGAAAAAGCTCATCGCCTCTCTGTTTGATATGCGGATACGAAGCTTTGAAAGCACGCCGTAGTGGCGATTTAGCGTGCGCTCATCGCCTGTGCTTATGCGTCCGGCTTCGCGCTCTAGCTGGTTGTTTAGCTTTAGATACAAGCGGTCGTTTTTGGCGATGTATTTGGGTAGCAAAACTCCAAAAATCGCGAGCAGGGCAAAAACGGTCAAACCAACGTAAAATTCGATAAATAAAAGCATGATCGCCGAACCGAAAATCGAGACGACCGAGGTAAAAAACACGGGAAAATGCTGCTCGAAAAAATCCACGAATTCGCGAGATAAATTTGCTCTTGCGATCACGGCGCTTTCGTCTTTTGCGGCTCTTTTTTCGTTCATTATCACGCTTACGGCAAGTCCTGCATATATCCTAGTAAATACCTGCGTATCCACGCGCCGCCTAATCGAGCCAAGCCCCCAGCCCACGAACACCATGGCCGAGTAGCTAAGTGCCAAAAGCGTGTCGCCCGCTACGATGGCGTTTATGGCGATGCCTGCGAGCACGGGATAGACGAGAAATAGCCCGTTTTCCGCCAAAACCAGGCTAAACGTCAAGAACAGCTTTTTAAAATTTTTCTTTGCAATGAGCGTTAGCGTCTTAAATGCGCTATTTTGCATAAAATTCCTTTGGTTAAAATCGCGCGGATTTTAGCTGATTTTAAAATTTGCACTAAATTTTGCGGAATTTTTGCTGTAACTCTTGACATTACAACAAAATTTGACTATACTTCGCTCATCAGTTGTAATTTATAGCATTACAACAAAAAATTTAAGGAGAAAAAGATGTCAAACTACAAGATCGTTTCAACGAAAAGCGAACCGAGAGTCAAGCTAAAAGACGCTCTAGGCTTAAGCGGCTGCGAGCTTTCTATCAATGAGCTTCCAGCAAACGCGAGCGTGCCGTTCGTGCATTCTCACAAGCAAAACGAGGAGCTTTACTTGGTGCTAAAAGGCGGCGGTATGCTTTTTGTGGGCGGCGAGGAGACGGCGGTGGGTGAGGGCGACGCGATCCGCATCGATCCGGACGGCAAAAGATGCTTCAAGGCGGGCGCGCAGGGGATGAAATATATCTGTATCCAAGCCAAGCACGGCAGCCTGGAGCAGTACACGATGGATGATGGCGTGATAAGCGAGGACGTAAAGCCAAGCTGGCTGTAAATTTCGCAAGACGTGCGCAGCAAAATGCGGGCAATTTTAAACTGCAAAGCGAGGCAAACACGCCCTACGTGGCGGGCGCATCAGCTGTGGCGGCGATAGGTGGTCATATGAGAGAGTGTATCGGCCGCATCGGCAACTAAATTAGCTTGCAGCAGCGATAGGCGGCTGTGTAAGCAAATAAAAATCTAAATTTAAAGGATAGAAAATGAAAAAAGTAGCAATAATCGGAGCAAACGGTAAATCAGGCGCCCTAGTCGCGGAGGCGCTAAGGTAGGGCTACGACGTAACGGGCTTCGCACGAAACAAAGAGTATAAAAATAGCGATGTAAAGGTCGTCTATAAAGATATTTTTGAGCTAACAAGGGCCGATCTAGCGGGCTTTGACGTCGTTATCAGCGCATTTGGCGCCTTTACTGACGCGACCTTTCCTCTATACAAGAAGGTGGCAGTTCATCTTGCAAATTTGCTAAGCGGTAGCAGCACGAGGCTAATCATCGTAGGCGGCGCCGGTACGCTGCTTGTGGACGACAAAGGCACTATGGCTATGGATACACCGGGCTTCCCGCCTGAGTATATGGGCGTGGCAAAGGCGGCTGCGGAGTCATTTTTTGAGCTAAAAACCAAATCAGACGTGCTTTGGACCTACGTCTCGCCTGCGGGAGACTACGACGCAGATGGCGCTCGCACCGGCAAATACGTCCTTGGCGGCGATAATATGATTTTAAACTCGCAAAACGAGAGCTACATCAGCTACGCCGATCTTGCGATCGCGATCATTGACGAGCTAAAAAACGGCGCTTTCGTGCAAAAGCGCTTTACTGCAGTCGGCGAGAGAGCGTGAGTTTAAAATTTTGCGTAATTTAGCTAAAATAACGCCGCACGGAACTAACGTGCGGTTTTAAATTTAAATCAAGGAGCGAAATGCAAGTAGGTATCAAATTTTCACTCGCGGTGCACATCATGCTTTGCGTCGCGTATTTTCGCGAGGAGAAGGTCACGGGCGATTTCGTCGCCGCAAGCTCGGGGATAAATCCCGCCATCGCGCGCAAGCTGATCTCGCAGCTAAAAAACGCGGCCTTGGTGCTCACGACCGCGGGCGTGGGCGGCATCACACTAGCTCGCGACGCGCGGCTCATCACGCTTTTAGACATTTACGAGGCGGTGAGCGAGGAGGACGCGATGTTTCGCCTGCACAAAGGCTCGCCTAGCGCCTGCCCCGTGGGCGGCAAGATCGAGGCGGTACTCGCGCCGCGCTTTGATCGTATTCAGAATGATTTTGAAAAATCCCTATCCAGCGTGAGTTTGGCGGATCTTTTGAGCGATCTAGAATAAAGCTAATTAAAATTCTAAATATGCATTTATCTTCTAAATTTGCTCGAATTCCAAGGCTTGCGGGCTAAATTTATATAAAATTTTACCCGCCCGCCATGTAAAATTTCGATTTAATTTAATCTGGGCTATAATGCGCTCGAAAATAGCAAAATGACGTTTTGTTAAAGGGGAGGGAAATTTTGAAAGACTTCAAACTTCGGTTTATTTACGCTATCTGCGTGGTGGTCGTATGCACGCTGTATCTGCTAGGCGAAAGATCGGGTCTTACGGAGCGCAAACAGACCCATTTTACCGTTACTTCAGATACTAATGTTTCCAAAGTGCCGGGCCTTAGCAAATACGTAACCCAAGAAGAGGTCGATAGCTTTGCGTTTCGCTACTGGGATATTGATGATGAGCGCGAATATACGAATTCTTATTGGGAAGAAAACGCTACTTTGAAAAAGCTTCGCTTAATGCTCAAAGCCAAAGACACCAGAGGCGTTTTAAATTTTTTAAAAGACAATAATCTAAGCGTAAATTTACAGATGCATGCAGGCACTAGCCCGCTTATTTATAGCGCGTTTTACGACGATGAAAATACCGCTAAAGAGCTTATAAAGCTAGGGGCGGATATGAGGCATAAGGACAGATATAAACTTAGTCCGCTAGCCTATGCGATAGAAAATAACTCCACCAAGACGGCAAAACTATTGCTGGATAACGGGGTTAAATTTGAAGAGGTGAAGGCGGTACAAACAGCGTGGGTTAAAGGAAAATATGATCATACGATAATAGACGGTGATAAAGCAATAATAAAATATAAAAACGATCGCCCTTTCATATATAATAGCGAGGACCCAAGGAATCCGAACGACCCTTTCGGGTATATCATAGACGATAATTTTTTAGAAATGGCAAAAATAGTTTTAGAAAGCAGATATAGACCTTATACATATACCAAAATCGGTTTAGACGGTACGATCAAACGAGACGATAACTTTACAAAAATTTTAACGGAGTGGTATGAAAAAAAAATAGAAAATTCGCCGAGACCTCAATTGGAAGAAGCTATGTTTGAAGCTACGCCGTATGCATTATTAATTTATATGAATAATTATGAGGAGATGCTCGATTTACTACTTAAATACGATGTATCTGTTCAGCCAAGTGAATATTTCAGACGAGAAAAATATAAAGAATGCAAAGAATCGCTTTTGAAATTTGAAAATTCGCGAGCTAATGCGCTGTACAATGCCGCGTATGGTATAGATCACGAAAAAGAAACTTTTATAAAAAGTAGCTATGTAGAAAAATACGGTTACCGGAATGCCGAAGAGATGATGCAAAAAGATCACGCAATAAGAAGAAAGCCATATACTATAGAAAAATACCGCCTCATCCAAATGGATCAGAATTTAAATTTTTATAGAAAATTTTGCGGAGAAGATAACGCGGAGAGCGTAGCAAATTTAGATGCGTATTCTGCGAATACGGAAAAAACTTCAGAAGCGGAACTTTCTAATCAGAGTGATATTTTCGATACTAAGACCTTAATAGGATATCTGCATGCCTTTCGACATACCGAACCTATTATCGTACGAGGTAGAAACGCATTTTTAAAAGATGAAAATATGACGCAAAAAGAATATTATTCAAAGAGATTAAAAGATCCTAATATTACATGGGGTGAGACGTGCCGTATAAGGCGTATATATGATATAAGTAATCCTAATGTGAAATGCTTAGGGTTTGGGGATTACAAAATTTATTAATTGAGGGGGATAAAAAAGATAAACTAAGCTCATTTAAATTTAGATGAGAAGTCGCGTACTTGCGGTATTAAAATAAATTCGAAATCATTGAAATTTTATAAAAAATCGGCTCAAAGCGATTAAATTTAGAATTTTAAATTTGGCTCTTTAATTTAAGTTCAAAATTTTAAACGCCGTTTCGTGCTATGCAGTAAAAACCCGCAAGCTCGGGCTTAAATTTAAACTAGCCCGAGCCAAAACTACAATTTTATCTTCCTAACTTCGAGCTCGCCGCCAAAAAAGTTCGCGTAGTAAAGCAGGTCTTTTTCAACCTTGAGCCCCGCTAGATAGCGTAGAGCGAGGTTTGCCTCAAAGCTCGCCGCAAACATCACGATCGCAGCCGTTATGCCCGCAGGCGTCGCGTTTAGGCTCGGGAAAAATTTAAAATCCGCATTCTGCACGAAGCAGACTTGGCACTGCCAGCTGTCCACCGACGCAAACACCCACGGCACGCCTATTTGCTTAGCAAACGCATCGATCTGCGCACGCGTGGCGAGATTGTCGGTCGCATCCAAAATCAGATCAAATTTCTCGCCCGAGGCGGTCGCGCTAGCAAAAAATTCCTCCGCGCGGCTTTTGTGTACCTCCACGCTTACGCCGTCGTAGCGGCTTTCCGTGCGACTTTTAAAAACGTCCGCTTTAAATTTACCCTCGTCTGCGAGAGTGAATAAAATTTGCCTGTGGATGTTGTGAAGCGCCACCGTGTCGAAATCCACGACGCTGATCCGCCCGATGCCGCTTGCGCCCAGAGCGTAAGAAAGGCTGCTTCCAAGCCCGCCCGCGCCGATGATCAGGATGCGCTTATCCGCAAGCGCGCGCTGCGTCTGCTCGCCCCAAAGCTGGATCTGTCTGTGGAAGTAGTTCATAAAAGCCTTCTGCTGACTAGATTCTTGCGGAATTTCCACAGTCCGCGCGCCGCAGCGATCTCGTCCGCGTCCACTTCGCACATCAGCACGCCCTCTTCGTTTTTCAGCTCGTTTGCGATCTCGCCGCTAGGGGTTACGACGAAGCTCTCGCCGTAAAATTTAAACTCGCTTTCACCGAATTTCGCCTCGCCGATGCGATTGGCGCGGATGACGTAGAGCGAGTTCGTAAACGCGCGCATCTTTAAAAGCTCGCGCCAGCGCCCGCCGCTTTCAAAGGTCGAAGCGCACGGCACGAGCACGCAGCCGACGTTTTTCTGCATAAAATAGCGCCAAAACGCATCAAAATGCGCCTCGTAGCCGAAACACACGCCGAATTTCACGCCGCCCTCGCTAAAGATCATCGGCGAAATTTTACCGATTTTGCGGCTTTTGCGGTTGGCGAAAAAGCCCTCCTCGTCCCAGTGCGGATAGTCCATCAGGATATTTTGATCGTAAAATTTCACCTCCGAAGGCGAAAATTTCGCGCAGGATTTCACCCAGATGGGCTCATTTTCGCTCGCGCAAAAGATCTCCTCTTTGCTCGCGTCTTTTTGGCTTTCGGCTTTTAAATTTGAAGCGTTCGAGTTACTTGGGATCGAAGCGCTTAAATTTAAACCGTCTGCGGAATTTGCGGCTTTGAAATTTAAAGCGTGCGCGCCGCAGGAATTTAAGCCGCCTTTGGAACTCTGCTCGTTTTTAGAATTTGGCTCGCCTTTGCAATCAACCTCGCTTTTAAAGCTTGCGGAATTTTCGCCGCTCACGCTTTTTTGAGCCGCGCCGCCGAAAATGCCCGCCTGCCTCAAAATCGCGCCGCTAGCGGCTCTGATTATCGGCGCTACGATATGCAGGTCGTATTTGGCGGCCAGCCGCGCCATCAGCTCCTGCTTATGCTCGCTCTGCTCGCACGCGATGGAGCGGGGCATCTTTTTAAGCTCGCTAAAGAAGGAATTTAGCTCATATTCGCCCAGCAGCACGATCCGCGCGCCGTTGTCTTTGGCGACCTTCATATAGTAATCGATCCGATTTTCGCTCATCGAAAGCGTCGGTAGTTGCAAAACGCATACGTTTATCATCGTCGCCTCCTAAGCCTGCTCGGGCGCGTTTATTTCGGCAACCTCGAGCTTGGCGTTTTCTAAAATTTCCTTTGCCTCTTTTAGCAGCGCGACGCCCTGTTTATACAGCTTCACGCTCTCTTCTAGGCTTAGATCCTTGTCGTTTAGGCTCTTTAAAAGCGCGTTAATCTTCTCCATTTTTTCTTCAAAACTCATCCAAAATCCTTTTTATGATGTAATCAAATTTTTCTATCTCGACCAAAAACGCGTCGTGTCCGTAGTCGCTGTCGATCTGCGCATAGCTCGCGCGATCCTTCTTGCCCAGATCGCTCATCGTGTCGTAAATTTCTTTCATTAGCTCCGGCGGAAAGAGCACGTCGCCCTTGAAAGAGATGAGGTGCAGGCGCGATCTGATCTGCGCGCAGGCATTTTTGAGATTGCCGTAGTGGCGCGTGCAATCAAAGATATTCATCATCTTAGCGATGTAAAGATAGCACAGTGGGTCGAACCTGCGCGCGAAATTTTCGCCGTTGTATTCAAGGTAGCGATCCACTTGAAAGCGCCCGTTAATCTCGTAAAGACCGTCGGTTTCAACGTAGTTGCGCCCAAATTTATCCTGCATTGAGCTTGGGCTTAGAAAGCTAATATGCCCCGCCATGCGCCCCACCGCCATGCCGTCAAGCCCGCGCTCGGCGATTAAGCCTTTATCGTAGTTGCCGTTTTTAAAGCTCGGATCGCGCAAGATGGCCTCGGTCGCGATCTTATTAAACGCGATCGCCCAAGGCTGCGTAGCGTAGGTGCTTGCGAGTACGAAAATTTCATCCGCAAATTCCGGATATTCTATCGCGTAGCACAGCGCCTGCATGCCGCCCAGACTGCCGCCGATAACGGCGCGGGCGCGGGCGATGCCGAGGCGCTTTAAAAGCATCATCTGCGCGCGCACGACGTCCGAGACGACCACTACGGGAAAGCGCAAGCGGTACTCGCGGCCGCTGCTTTCATCGACGTCGAGCGGGCAGGTGGAGCCGAAAGGCGAAGCCAGGATATTTATGCAGATGACGAAAAATTTCGTCGTATCGACCGCTTTATGATCGCCGATGAGCCCGTCCCACCAGCCGGGTTTAACGTCGCCCTCGTAAAGTCCTGCGGCGTGCGCGGAGCCCGTTAAGGCGTGGCAGATTACGATGACGTTTGATTTGTCTGGGTTTAGCTCGCCGTAGGTTTCATAGGCGAGCTTGAAGTTGGAAAAGACGCGGCCGCTCTCCAGATAAAGCGGCTCGTCGAAATTTTGAATTTTGCTTTGAAGGATCACTGATTTACTCGGTAATTCGGCGCTTCCTGCGTGATGATGACGTCGTGGACGTGGCTTTCTTTAAGACCTGCGCTCGTGATCTCGACGAATTCCGCCTTTTGCTGAAAGGTTGCGATATCCTTGCTGCCGCAGTATCCCATTGAGCTTCGCAAGCCGCCTAATAGCTGAAAGATCACGTCTTTTAGCATGCCCGCGTAAGGTACGCGCCCCTCGACGCCCTCGGGCACGAGCTTTTCTTTTGCGGTGCCGTCTTGAAAGTAGCGATCCGAGCTTCCCTTCTGCATCGCCGCCAAAGAGCCCATACCGCGGTAGGTTTTGTATTGGCGGCCCTGAAACGTAATGAGCTCGCCCGGGGTTTCGTAGCAGCCTGCTAGCAAGCTTCCCATCATCACCGAGCTTGCGCCCGCAGCTAGGGCTTTAGCGATGTCGCCCGAGTATTTGATGCCGCCGTCTGCGATGATCGGAATTCCAAATTTAGCCGCCTCGATCGCGCAATCGTTGATCGCGGTGAATTGCGGCACGCCCACGCCTGCTACGATGCGCGTAGTGCAGATCGAGCCTGGGCCGATGCCTACTTTAATCGCGTCCGCTCCCGCGTTTGCGATATCTTTTATGCTGGCGGGGTTTGCGACGTTTCCGACTACTACGTCCACGTCAAAATTTCGCTTCAGCTCCTTAAGCGTGTCGATAATGCCTTTGGAGTGTCCGTGCGCAGAGTCCATCACAAGCGCATCTACGCCCGCTTTGACGAGAGCTTCGGCTCTTTGCAGATGACCTACGCCAATCGCCGCGGCGACGCGAAGGCGTCCGAATTTGTCTTTATTAGCGCTTGGATATTCGATGCGCTTTTTAAGGTCTTTAATCGTAATAAGCCCCTCTAAGTGGCCGTTTGCGTCGATTATCGGAAGCTTTTCTACCTTATTGTTTCTAAAAATTTTCTCCGCATCATCAAGCGTGCAGCCCTTCGGAGCGGTAATTAGCGGAGCCTTGGTCATCTTTTCGCCCACAAGCGCGGCGGTGTCTGTTTCAAAGCGCAGGTCGCGATTGGTTAAAATTCCAATCAGCACGCCGTTATCGTCGATAACGGGAATGCCGCTAATATGGTACTCGCTCATCAGATCGAGAGCGTCTTTGATCGTGGCGTCTGCCTTGATCGAGATAGGGTCGATAATGACGCCGCTTTCGCTCTTTTTTACGCGGCGAACCATCTTGGCTTGGGAGTCCTCGTCCATATTTTTATGGATCACGCCGATGCCGCCGAGGCGCGCCATCATTATCGCGGTGCGGTACTCGGTGACCGTATCCATCGCAGCACTCACGAGAGGGGTATTTAGCGTGATATTCTTTGTAAAACTCGTGCTGATATCGACCTCTTTGGGTAAAATTTCAGAGTATTGCGGTACCAACAAAACATCCTCGAAGGTCAGAGCCTTTTTGACGATCTTCATACTTATCCTTTCACGATTTTTTCTAAACTCAAGCCGCCGTCCAGCACCGTTTGTTCGTCGTAGGCGCGCCCGATGAGCTGCGCGCTGATATTAAGAGCCTCTTTGTTTTTCACTACCGGCACGGATATCGCGGGAAGTCCCGCTAAATTTACGCCGATTGTGTAGATGTCGCTAAGATACGCGCGAAGCGGATCGCTAAGCTCGCCGAATTTATACGCCACGCCCGGCGCGATTGGCATAAAGATCAAATCGGCGTCTTTTAAAATTTCCTCATATTCGCTTTTGATGAATGCTCTTGCTTTCTGCGCTTTGATGTAATACGCGTCGTAGTAGCCGCTGCTTAGCACGAAGGTGCCTAGAAGCATACGGCGCTTGACCTCGTCGCCGAAGCCTTCGCCGCGAGTGTTGGCGTAGAGCTCTTTTAAATTTAGAGCCTTCGCGCGGTTTCCGTAGCGCACGCCGTCGTAGCGGCTTAAATTTGCGCTAGCCTCGGCGGTTGCGATGATGTAGTAGGTCGCGATGTCGTATTTGGAGCTGCAAAGATCGCGATAAACGATCTCGTGTCCGAATGATTTTAGCTTTTCTATAGTTAAATTTAGAGCCTCTTTGACCTGCTGCGAAGCCTCGTCGATATAATTTTTTATAACGGCGATCTTAAGCTTGCGATCCGCGTTTAGCTTATCTGCGGTGCTTTCGTAGGCGCCCGCGTAGCTCGTGCTGTCCATCTCGTCGCGGCCTGCGATGATGTCGTATAAAATCGCCGCGTCCTCGACGCTGCGCGTGATCGGTCCTATCTGATCGAGGCTGCTCGAATACGCCGCGAGCCCGTAGCGGCTGACCCTGCCGTAGCTCGGCTTAAAGCCTACGCAGCCGCAAAATGCCGCCGGCTGGCGGATAGAGCCGCCCGTATCGCTTCCGAGCGCGGCTACGGCGATATTTGCCGCCACGGCAGCTGCGCTTCCGCCGCTACTGCCGCCTGGTACGCGCGAGTGATCGGTCGGATTGAGAGTTTTGCCGTAGAATGAGCTTTCAGTCGTGCTTCCCATCGCAAACTCGTCCATATTCGTTCGTCCAAACGGCGCCAAACCGCGTTCGCGTAGCTTTTTAATCACTGTCGCGTCGTATGGCGCAACGTAGCCTTGCAGAATTTTACTCGCCGAGGTGACGCTCCAATCTTTTACCTGAATGTTATCTTTGATCGCGATCGGCACGCCCTGGCCGCTAATGTTTAGAGCCTCGCCTGTGAGCTGCTCGACGTAGGCGCCGAGCTCTTTGGTTTTTAAAATTTTATCCTTTAGCTCCGCTCTAAGCGCCGAAATTTCATCCGTGCTCAGCTTTAGAGCCTCTTTCAAACTTATCATCTGCCATCCTTAAATTTATTCACGAAATAGATTCCCACGCCCGTTGCTACGCAGATCAGCGCGATCGTAAAAAATACGAAGCCGAGACTTATGGGGCTAGCGAGCATGCATGACCTTCGCGCAGCGCGGGCAGAGCTCATCAGGCTCTTTTGCGTTAAATTTCCAGCACCGCGGGCATTTGTGTTTCGATGATTTTACGAGGCGGAAAATTTCGTCATTTATCTTAAACTCCGCCAGAGCCTCCTCGCTTTGCAGAGTGTCCACGTCGCTTACCATGAACCAATCCGCCACGCCTAGGATGTCGTTTGATAAAATTTCGTTCGAGCTCGTTTCTAAAACCAGCTCAAGCGTCGATTTGATGATCTTGTCCTTTTTCAGCGCGTCGATGAGCTCGAAAAATTTCTCTCTCGATTTGATTAAAATTTCGTCGAATTCTAGAAAATCGTCAAATTCTACCTGCTTGTAGATCAGATCAAAGACGTCCTCCTTGCCCTCTTTGATGATACGCGGCGCAAACTGCATTACTTCGTCGATCGTGTAGGTTAGCGTAGGCGCGATCAGAGGTAGCAGCGCTCGCGTGATCAGAGCGATCGCGCTTTGCGCGCTTCTGCGGCGCGGCTCGTCGGGCGCGTCGCAGTAGAGCCTGTCTTTGCAGATATCAAGATAAATTCCGCTCAGATCGGCGCTTAAGAAATTTAGTAGCTGATTGAAGCCCTTCGAAAAATCGTAGTTTCTAAACGCCGCTTCCGCGCCCGCAAAGGCGTTTGCCGCGCGCGTTAGGATCCAGCGATCAAGCCGCGTAAAATTACCCGTCTCGATCTCGCCCAGATCGCTGGTGCTTGCGAGCAGAAATCTTATAGTATTTCGGATCTTGCGGTACTGCTCGCTTACCTGCTTAAGGATATTGTCGCTGATCTTTAGATCGGTCGAATAATCGCTCATCGCGACCCATAGACGTAAAATTTCTACGCCGTGGCTCTTTGCGACCTCTTGCGGATAGACGACGTTTCCGACGGACTTACTCATCTTCTGACCCTTCTCATCGACGGTAAATCCGTGAGTGAGGATGCTCTTGTACGGCGCGCATTCGTTGATAGCGCAGCTTAGAAGTAGTGAGCTTTGAAACCAGCCGCGGTGTTGGTCGCTGCCCTCAAGATACATATCTGCAGGGAATTTGCCCGCATCGTAAACGCCGCTTTGCAGCACCGCCTTCCACGTCGAGCCGCTTTCAAACCAAACGTCTAAGATGTCCATCACCTTTTCTAAATTTTCAGGCTTATAGCCGCTATCCTGCGGTAAGAGCTCCGAAATTTCCATCTGCCACCAAGCATCCGCGCCTTTGGCTTTAAAAATTTCGTAGATATTGTTTAAAATTTTTTCATCAAAGATCGGCTCTTTGGTGCTTTTGTCGCGGAAAAACGCGATCGGCACGCCCCAATCCCTTTGGCGAGAGATACACCAATCGGGGCGGTTTTCTATCATCGAGCTTAGGCGGTTGATGCCGCTTTGCGGGTAAAATTTAACCTTTTCGATCTCTTCAAGTGCTACTTGGCGCAGCGTCTTGCCGCTGAGTTTAGGCTCGTCCATCGCGATAAACCACTGCTTCGTCGCGCGGTAGATCACCGGCTTGTGCGTGCGCCAGCAGTGCGGATAGGAGTGGACGAATTTACCGGATTTTATAAGCGCGGGGCCTAGGATCTGTAAAATTCTCTCATTTGCTTTGAAAATATGCATCCCCACGAGCTCATCTACGACGTCTTTGCGGAAAAGCTTTTTGGTTTTAAGGGTTTGATCAAAGCGTCCGCCCTCATCCACCGGCATCAGCACTTCGATGCCGTATTTAAGCCCTACGAAATAATCGTCCTCGCCGTGTCCCGGAGCCGTATGCACGAGCCCGGTGCCGCCGTCCATCAGGACGTGCTCGCCGAGGATAAGCTTTGAAACTCTATCATTTAGCGGATTGATCGCGTTTAAGCCCTCGAGCTCGGCGGCTTTAAATTCTTTTACGATCTCGCCCTTGGTGATGCCCAGGCTTACGAGGCTTTCGACCAGAGGTTTTGCAAGGATTAAATTTTCGCTCGTCAGCGCGTAAATTTCATTCGGGTTTAAAGATATTGCGCCGTTTGCGGGCAGCGTCCAAGGCGTGGTCGTCCAGATGACCGCTTTAGCGCCTTTAGCGCCGATTTTAGCGTTTGCTTCACTGCTTAGATCGAACGCCACGAAGATCGAGTAGTCCTCTTTGTCTTTGTATTCGACCTCGGCTTCTGCGAGCGCGCTTTTTGCAGCCCAGCTCCAAAATACGGGCTTACTTCGCTCGATTAGAATTCCTTTTTTTGCGATCTGGCAGAGCGCTTTGTAAATTTCAGCTTCAAACTCAAATTTTAGCGTCAAATACGGATCGTCCCAGTCGCCCAAAATCCCCATATCTTTAAATTCATTGCGCTGCACGTCGATAAATTCTTTGGCGTGCTGTCTGCAAAGCTCGCGTATCTGTACTTTTGAAAGCGATTTTTTCTTATCTCCGAGCTTAATCTCTACTTGCTGCTCGATCGGCAGGCCATGGCAGTCCCAGCCCGGCACGTAGCGGATCTCCTCGCCGAAGAAATAATGGGTTTTGGTGATGATGTCTTTTAAAATTTTATTCAGCGCGTGGCCGATGTGGAGGTGTCCGTTGGCATACGGCGGGCCGTCGTGGATATTAAAGCTAACGCTTGCGCCCTTGCGTTTAGCCTTCATCTTTTCGTAAATTTTACGCTGCTCGTACCATGCCTTAAACCGCGCAGGCTCGTTCTGCGGCAGTGCGCCTCGCATCGCAAAGTCCGTCGTAGGAAGAAAGAGAGTATCTTTGTAGTCCATATTTGTACCTTTTCGTGTCTTAAAAAATTTGTGAAGTTTATCCAAAACGCCATTAAAAAGCTCTGAAAGAGCAGTCTGCGTTTATGCTATAATGTGCGAAAATTTAATGAGGGTCTTTATGAAAAATATCATCCTTGTAATCGGCGAGGAGATCCGCTACGACGCGGCTTTGATGAGCTATATTTATCGCAGCTACGAACGTGTTTTTGGGCGGATCGACGATCTGAAATTCTTAAGCGAAAACGATAAGGTTTTGCCTTTCGCGCTTGAAAAGATGATCGATTCGTACGATTTTATCACGATCTTTGCGGCAAACTCCGCCTACGCGGTCGTAGGTAAAATTTTATCGACACTCTCTTTCGATTCGCTCGAGCTGAAAAACGGAGAAACCTTAGCGCCCTCGATGGCGCGCACGGTGGCGAAAAACAGCTTCCTGCTAAACGTCAGAGGCTGCTCGGTAAACGTGATTAAAGCGCTTCCGCTACAGAGCTTGCCGCCGATCCTCCAAGACGCGCCGAATGCGGGCGAGAGCTTTTATCTTTTTGACTGCGAATACGAAAGCGTAAAGCAGCGCCTAGAAAGCCTTGCGATTAGCTATAAAATTTCGCTTACGATCAGCAGGCCCAGCTCTTTTTTGCTACTCGTGCGCGCCAGTGCGATGAAATTCGGAGCGCTGGATGCGTTTTTACAAAGCGTCGGCAAGTATTATGAGAGCTGCTACATCGAAGGCGGCGATTTTATGGGCTTTGTAGTGGATAGACTGCGCGAAATAGGCGCTAAGATCACCTTTGCCGAAAGCTGCACCGCAGGGCTCATCGCCGCAAAATTCGGCGCGGTCGCGGGCGTGAGCGACGTTTTTGACGGCTCGCTCGTAAGCTACGCCAACGAGATAAAAAATCTCTGGCTCAACGTGAGCGAAGATACGCTCGCTCGCTACGGCGCGGTCAGCGCGCAGACCGTGGGCGAGATGCTGGAGGGCGCGCTGCAAAGCAGCGGGGCGAGCTTCGCTTTGGCGGTAAGCGGTATCGCGGGCCCCGGCGGCGGAAGCGCGCAAAAGCCCGTAGGGACGGTCTTTATCGGCGCGAAGGAGCAGGGCGGCAAACAGATCGTCGGGGAATTTCATCTAAAAGGCGATCGAAACTACATCCGCGAACAAAGCGCCGATATCGCTATCTGCTTGCTTTTGAAGCTTAGAAGCGATCTGTTTTTCGGGCGGCTTCCAAGCGCGATTGCTAGGGATGAAATTTAAAGGAGCGGATTTTGAAAAGACGAATTTCGAAAGGGTGCGGAGGCGATTTAGAGCAGAATTTTATCCGAGCAAGCGGCGAGCGGGGCTTTGAGCGAGAGCAAAATTTTGTTTCGGTCGGCAGTGCGCGAAATTTTACTTCAACGTACGGCGGGCAGAATTTTACTCGGGATAGCGACGGGCGAAATTTTATCTCAGCGCAGGGCGGACTAAATTTTATCTCAGAGGGTCGCGCTAGAAATTTTAGTTTTATAAACGATTTTAGCTTTTTAAACGCGGCGCGAAATTTTACTTTGGCGCTAGCCGCGATATGTATTTTGGGCGGCTGCGACGGCGGATCGGACGGGCAAGATCGCGAGCAAAGCGCACGCTCGGAGCAGAATTTTAACGCGGGTAATTAAGGGCAAAATTTTAATAAAAACGCGGATAACTCGGGGCAAAATTCCAATCGAAGCTCCGCGCAAAATTCTACGCAAAATTCCGTGCCGCAGGGCTTTGAGAGCAAGCAAAAATCCGATCTGAACTCCACGATAGACGAGCTTGCAAACGATGCTAAAGTTTTGGGCGAGGCCTTGCAAAATTTGCAGAAAAAGGCGCCCGAAGTCTTGAGCGATTTCGCCGCTCGCAACGCCGATAGGATAGAGGATCTGCTAAAGCAGGGCGAGGCGGCGGCGCGCGAGGCAGGCAAAAACCTTGATAAAATGGGGCAGAGCCTGCAAGACATCATCAAGGACGCAAACGATAGCCTAGGTAAGGTCTTGGAGGGCTTTGGCGTGCAGCCTAGACAGGAGCTGCGCGGCGGGCGCTCGCAGGAGCGCGATGATAATTCTGAGCTTGAAGAGGCGACCGATAGGCAAAGCTTTAGAATTTAAGCGCGGCTAAATTTCGCTTAAATTTGTTTGTTGTGGAGAATGCTCGCAGAGAAACGACGCTAAATTTTATTAAATTTACTCGGCACGGCGGTTTCGTTGAAATTTTACTCGGACGGTGGTTTAAATTTTTGCGTGCGGGCCGCGAACCTTGTTAAATTTCATCATCTTTCGGCGCAGGCTTTTTTAAAATTTCATTCTCTTGGCGTAATATTTTTTAAATTTCATAATTTTGCGGCGTGCGCGTTGCGACGCACGGGGATTTTTTACGTTGCGCGATTTTTGTTTGTAAAAAACTCGCGCAAGATCGGTTCGTGCCCCGCACTCGGGCGCTAAAATTTTGCGCACCCCGATCGGGCTACGCCGATCAAAACCGCTTTTTCTTGCCCGCTAAATTCATAGCGTCCACAAAAAGTAGCGGCGAGCCTAGCAGAGCGAGCGTTCGCGCCGTCCTGTTAAATTTAAAAATTTTACGCACAACTTTAAATTTACTCAGCCGCTTCGTCCTTCGCACCCGCTTCGCTAAATTTTAAATTTACGCGACTATTTCATAGTCCGTGGCGCTTCTTAAAATTTTAAATTTACGCGCCGTATCCGCCGCTCGCCTCGGATAAAATTTCAAAATTTTGCATGCTGCCGCAGGTAAAATTTTAAAATTCCGCTCGCGCTTCGTATGCGATCTCAAATAAAATTTCAAACAAAATTTCGCGCCTAAATTTGAGCCTCGCTCTTAAATTTTAAAATTTTATCAGAGATTTTTTTATACAATTACGGCTGAAATTCAGCCCAAAAAGGAGAGGGAATGTATAAGCTAAAGCATCTTCTTAGCGCGCAGGATCTAAGCCGCGAGGACATCTACGACTTCATCGATCTGGCGCGCGAGTTTAAAGCACTCAACCGCAGCGATATTAAAAAATCCGACTCGCTTCGCGGCAAGACGGTCATCAACGCGTTTTTTGAAAACTCCACCCGCACCCGCACGAGCTTTGAGATCGCAGCCAAGCGCCTGGGCGCGGACAGCGTAAATTTCACCGCTGCAGACAGCAGCACGAAAAAGGGCGAGACGCTGATCGACACCATCAGAAATATGCAGGCGATGCGCACGGATATCTTTGTGCTGCGCCACAGCTGCTCGGGCGCGGCGAAATTCGTCGCAGCTAACTGCGACGCATCGATCGTAAATGCGGGCGACGGGCTGAACGAGCACCCGAGCCAGGCGCTTTTGGATCTTTTTACGATCAGCGAGCACAAGGGCGGGATCGAGAATTTAAACGTCGCGATCATCGGCGATATATTTCGCTCGCGCGTGGCTAGAAGCGACATCTGGGCTATGCGAAAGCTCGGCATAAACGTGCGGCTCTTCGGCCCTCCGATGATGCTGCGCGACTGCGACGCGTTCGGCTGCCCGATATGCAAAAGCGTAGAGGAGGCGATCGAGGGTGCCGACGTCATCATTATGCTTAGAATACAGCTCGAGCGGCAAGACGGCGAGCCGAGCTTCCCGAGCGTGCGCGAGTACTCGAAATTTTTCGGACTTACCGCCAAACGAATGCAAGCGGCGAAAGAGGGCGTCATGATAATGCACCCCGGCCCGATCAACCGCGGCGTGGAGATCAACTCCGACGTAGCCGACGATCCGCGCTATAGCTGCGTTTTAGATCAGGTAGAAAACGGCGAGGCGATGCGAATGGCGATACTTCATACGATAAATTTAAATAGGAGCGCACGATGAAAATTTTGATAAAAAACGGCACGATCGTTAATCATAACGGCAGCGAGGAGGCGAACGTCCTGATCGAGGGCGATAAAATTTCAAAGATCACGCGCGAGTGCCCCGCCGCAGATCGCGTCATAGACGCTGCGGGCAAGCTCGTGATGCCGGGGCTCATCGATATGCACGTGCATTTTAGAGACCCAGGGCTCGAATACAAAGACGACGTCATTAGCGGCAGCGAAACCGCGGTCGCAGGCGGCGTGACGACCTGCCTTCCGATGGCAAATACTAGACCCGTAAACGATAATTCAAGCATCACGCGCGCGATGATCGCCAAGGCTAAACAGCGCGGGCTTATCGATCTGCTGCCCATAGGCGCGATCTCGCAGGACTGCAAGGGCGCAAAGATCGTCGAGATGGGCGATATGCTGGAAGCCGGCTGCGTGGCTTTCAGCGACGACGGGCTGCCCGTGACCGACAGCTCCGTGATGCGACAGGTGCTCGAATACTCTGCGCACTTCGGCTCGTTCGTGATAAATCACAGCGAGGATTGCTCGCTTTGCCACGGCGGCGTGATGAATGAGGGCAAGGTTAGCGCGATCCTCGGTCTAAAGGGGATGGCGAGCGAAAAAGAGGAGATTATGATCGCGCGCGATCTGCTGCTTGCCAAAAAGACGGGCGGGCACATCCACATCGCACACGTAAGCTCGGCGTGGTCGCTAAAGCTCATCGAGCAGGCCAAGCGCGAGGGTATCCGCGTCACCTGCGAGGCTACGCCGCATCATTTTACCTTTGACGAGCGCGAGCTGATGGGATACGATACGAATTTTAAAATGTCGCCGCCGCTTCGCACCCAAAGCGACGTGCAGGCGATCAGAGAGGCGCTTAAAAGCGGTCTAATCGACGCTATCGTGACCGATCACGCGCCGCACAACACCGATGATAAATTCGTAGAATTTGATCACGCGCCGTTTGGAATTTTAGGGCTTCAAACCCTCGTGCCGCTTACGCTGCGGCTCGTAGAGCAGGGCGTCATCGGCCTTGAAGACATGGTGCGGCTGTGCTCGTTTAACCCGGCTAAAATTCTAAATTTAAAGGACAAAGGCGAGATCAAAGAGGGCTTTTTGGCCGACGTCGCGATCATCGATCCGCAGATTTCGTATGTTTACGACGAGGCGCTAAATAAGTCAAAATCGCGCAACTCGCCGCTTTTCGGCAAGCAGCTTACGGGCGCCGCGGTTTGCACGATCAAAAGCGGCCGCGTGGTCTATGAGTTTCCAAACATCGTAGCGTAGGGCGCTTGCGGCGCAGGGCTCGCGATCGGCGGCTTGCGGATGAGCGGCATTCGTAGCTCAAATGGCGCTATTGCTTAATTTTAAATTTAGCTAGTTTGGGCGCAACGGTTCGCTTTTAAAATTTTACGGTGCGATTGGTTCATTTTAAATTTGGTGGCAGCGTAGGCGTGGCGACTTGTCTTTAAAATTTCACGCGCAAGCTTGCTTGGGATAGGCGTGACCCTTGATTTCGCAGCGTGATTGTTTTGCTTAAATTTAGTGGCAGCTTGGCGCGGTAAACTACATTTAAAATTTTGCGACGCAATTTTTTGGTCTAATCATGCGGAACCCTGTGGCTAATTCGCTTTAAATTTTGCTGTAGCTCGGTGCGGCAACTTACTTTTAAAATTTCATGGCGCGAGCGCGATTGAAATTTCTTTAAAGCGGTTTGTCATTTTTAAAGTGCGCGTAAATTTAACGCACATCGCCTTG
Organism: uncultured Campylobacter sp.; assembly: GCA_963545665.1. Lineage (GTDB taxonomy): Bacteria > Campylobacterota > Campylobacteria > Campylobacterales > Campylobacteraceae > Campylobacter_B. The sequence goes on from CAUUKU010000012.1 coordinate 20,205, forward strand.
CCTGTGCCGCTCGTAGATTTTGCCTTCGGAATTTTATCCATGCCCGTGTGTGAGCTGCTCTAAATTTATAACGGCACCTTTTTCGATGCGGCGGCTGTTTTTAAAATTTCACGCCATGGCGGTTAGTTTTATCGTAGCTAGATTTCTGCGCCGTGCAGTACAGAGCAGTGCGACGGATGAAGCCAGAGAAAGTGGCGAGGCAGTGAAACAAAAGCGCGTGAACGGCAAAGAAGCGGCAAATGAAAAAGCGGCGAGAAAAAAAGGCGCCGACGAAAGCACAGGCTCGTCGCTTCTGCAAAAGATGCGCGAGTTTTTCATAGGACGTCGCGTGCAAGAAGGGCGCGAGGATGAGCTAGCCTCCGCGCAGCACCGCCGGATAGAGCAGTGCCTAAAGCTCGGTCTGAAGGACGCGGGGCTTAGTATTCCAACTTTCGCAAAAGATAGGTCGCTTTTAGGATTTAGCGGCGCGAATGCAAACGGCATCGTATGTCGCTTTGAGGACTTTGACGGCGTTTTTACGCCTGATTGGAAATACGATCGCGACAAAAAGGCTTGGCGCGTGAAATACGTCGAGCGCCTTTGGCGCGGGATGCCGCGGGACGGGCTAAACGCGCGCGATAACAGCGCAGAATTCGAGAATGTTTTAGTGCAAATCAGGGATTTTGCGAGCAAGATAGGCTGCGAAAACTTTGCGCAGACGTTTGATAATGCGCTTAAGACGCTGCGGGGCGAAGCCGCTGTGGGCGAGTATTACGTCATTTCGTTTGCAGCGCTGCCGCAGCCGAGCTTGAGGGTGTTTGCCGCGGCGGGGATCGCCGATGTATTCGGTGCGATGGGCTCTTGGGATGATGAGCCGCCGTCTATGGCGCAAGAAATGGGGCTCGGGGACGAATACGACCGCCTCTCGGACGAGCTCTTGGCGCAGAAAAACTTAGCGATTTTGTTTGCGATAAACGGCTGGTAGGGCTTTGGCGCGGGTAGCAAAAACCCGCGCTATGTCTATTTGGGCGTGCGCATGATAATCGCGCGGCGTATTTTTGGGCTCGGCCGAGTGTTTTACGAGCGGCGGTAAAATTTAATGAAATTTTAAAAGGAGAAAATTTGCAAAATTTAGAGGTGAGCTTTGAGATAAAGGCGAGCAAGGAGTATAAAAATATGACGCGCGAAATCTCCAAAATCGTCTATAAGGGCGATCAGTTTATACGCATCAAAGGCCTGTGCGACGCGGTTTTGTGCCTTGGGTGGATGCTCGTAGTTACGTTTTTGTGCGTGAAATTTTGGCGACATGACATCGGCGGGCTGCTCGAAGACTACGGCTATTGCGAGGTGAGCTATCTGCCCGCTTTCGTGTGGTTCGGTTCGCCCGTTTTGTTTTTCTACTCTCTTGCGTTGCGTCCGTATTTGCTGATGCGCACGCTCTTAGGCAAGGCAAATTTCAGCGAGATGGGGCGTAAAAGCGTGATGCTCGGCGACGATTTTTTAATCCAAAGAAGCGAACTAGGCGAGGGCAGATATTATTATCACACGATCAGCGCCGTGCGGGACGCGGACGGCTTTGTCGTTATCATCATTCAAAACGCGATGTATATCGCCATACCGCGCGAGGCTTTTGCGGACGGCGGCGCGGAATTTTGCGCAGAGCTTAGAGCAAAGCTAGCAGGCCTCAAAAAGGACTAAATTTTACGATCTAGACGCACGGCTTCGGCGCCAAAGCTGCAATCTTAAATTTTAAAATATGTCTAGGCGCGGTATTGAGACACCTTGCGCGCTTGAAATTTTAAAATAAATTCGCATTTTTGCATGCTAATCCGTGCGTTTAAGCCGCGATCTGAAATTTCAAAGCTCGAAAATTTTAAAAAATTTTCCCGCAGACCGCGTAGCACCACAGCGCGGCGTTGAGAAATAGGCTCATCATCACGGCCGTGCTTGCGGTGTCTTTGGCGCCTTTGGCTAGCGGGTGGATTTCGCTCGTGGCAAGATCGACCGCGCGCTCGACGGCTGAGTTTATGCACTCGGTCACGAGCGTAAATACTGCGCCGAAGATCAAAAATAGATTTAGCACCGCGCCGAAATTCCAAAAAAATAGCGACAGCGCAAGCGGGATGAACACGCAAAGCTCGAGTCTAAAGCTACGCTCGCTGCGCAGCATCTCGACAAGACCCGCCATCGCGTAGCTCCAGTTGGCAAAAAATCGGTATTTGGGCTGATTGCGCATAATTTTCCTTTAAATTTAGTCAAAATTTCGTATAATCATACCAAAATTTTTGCGCCAAAGGCTAAATTTGAAACTGATTAGTTGGAATGTAAACGGGCTGCGCGCAGTGCTAGGCAAAGACGGCTTCGCGTGGCTCGCGGAGCAAAACCCCGATTTTTTGGGCTTGCAAGAGATTAAGGTGAGCGAAAAGGACGCCCCCAAAGGGCTGTATGAGCTCGGATTTTCTCAGATCGATCTAAATTCCGCCGCTCGCGCGGGATATTCGGGCGTTGCGAGCCTAGCAAAATTTAAAAGCGAGACGAGCAAGGCGCTGTTTTTCCCCGACGACGAGGGGCGCGTGCTACAGCACCGCTTCGGCGACGTCATGCTTTTTAATATCTACTTTCCCAACGGCCAAAAGGACGAGGCGCGGCTAGCCTACAAGATGGAATTTTACGCAAAATTCCTAGCCTACGCGCGCAGCCTCGCGGAGCAGGGGCTCGGGGTGATATTTTGCGGCGACGTAAATACCGCGCACCGCGAGATCGATCTTGCAAACCCCAAAGCAAACTCCAAAACCTCGGGCTTTTTGCCGATCGAGCGGGCGTGGCTCGATGAGGTAGAGGCGGCGGGCTTCGTCGATACCTTCCGTGCCGTGCATGGCGAGCTGCGGGACGCCTACTCGTGGTGGAGCTACCGCTTTAACGCGCGCGCAAAAAACGTAGGCTGGCGGATCGATTATTTTTTCATCTCGGCCAATTTGCGCTCGCAGCTAAAGGACGCTTTCATCCTAAGCGACGTGATGGGCAGCGATCACTGCCCCGTGGGCATCGAGATCGAAATTTAGCCGGGCGAATTTTACGCCGCGAGCTTCGATTTTGCGCGGCTTTCGGATTAAGGTGCGCGTAGCTTTGCAAGCTAATGCGCGGATTTAAAGAGGCGGTGCGTAAACGCTGCGCGATAAAATTTTAAATTTAAGGAGAGAAGATGTTGAGCGATATCGAAATAGCAAATGCGGCGAAGCCGGATAAAATTTCAAACGTTGCGAAAAATTTGGGGCTTAGCGAGGATGAGATCGAGCTGTATGGCCACTACAAAGCCAAGCTAAATATCAAGCCGCGCTCGCGCGCTTCGAAGCTTATTTTGGTCACGGCGACCAATCCGACGCCGTTTGGCGAGGGTAAGACGACGACTTCTATCGGTCTAGCCGACGCGCTAAAGCGTCTGGGTAAAAGCGTCTGCCTTGCGCTGCGCGAGCCGTCGCTGGGGCCGGTTTTCGGTATCAAAGGCGGCGCCGCGGGCGGTGGGTACTCGCAGCTGGTGCCGATGGATGATCTAAATTTGCACTTTAACGGCGATTTTCACGCGATCACCTCTGCAAACAATCTCATTTCGGCGGTCATCGACAACTCGCTGTATCAAGAAAACCCGCTAAAGATCGATAAAATTTTATGGAAGCGCTGCATGGATATGAACGACCGCGCGCTGCGCCACATCACCGTAGGACAGGGCGGGCGCACTGACGGAGTGCAGCGCGAGGACGGCTTTAACATCACCGCGGCTAGCGAGATAATGGCGGTGCTGTGCCTCTCAAACGATCTTGCCGAGCTTAAGGAAAACATCGCAAACATCATGGTCGCCTACGATACGCAGGGAGAGCCGATATACGTGCGCGATCTGGGCTGCGCGGATGCCGTGGCGATACTGCTAAAAGACGCGATGAAGCCAAATCTCATCCAGAGCCTTGAGCATACGCCTGCGCTAGTGCACGGAGGTCCTTTTGCAAATATCGCGCACGGCTGCAACTCCATAATGGCGAGCAAACTCGCACTCTCGCTTGCCGATTACGCCGTGACGGAGGCTGGCTTCGGAAGCGAGCTCGGGGCTGAGAAATTTATCGACATCAAGTGCCGCCGCGCGGGCATCGCTCCGGATGCCGCGGTGCTGGTTAGCACGATCCGCTCGCTTAAATACAACGGCGGCGCGGATAAAGAAAGTATCGCGAGCCCTGATCTTGCCGCGCTTCAAAGAGGCATCGTAAATTTAGGCGGGCATATTGAAATTTTACAAAATTTCGGGCTAAATCCGGTCGTGGCGCTTAATCGCTTCAGCTTCGATAGCGACGAGGAGATCGCTTTCGTGCGTGAGTATTGCAAGCAGCGCGGCGTGCAGATGGCGATTTGCGAAAATTTCGCCAAAGGAGGCGAGGGCGCGCTTGAGCTAGCCCGTCTCGTAGTAGATGAGTGCGAGCGCGCTAAGGAGCTGAAATTCGCCTACGAGCTTAGCGACGATACGGCGGGCAAGATCGAAAAGATCGCTACTAAAATTTACGGCGCGAGCGAGGTCGTTTTCGAGCCCGAGGCGCAAAAGGCGCTACAGCACATCAAGGCTTTGGGGCTTGAGCGGTTAAACGTTTGCATCGCCAAGACGCAGTATAGTTTCAGCGACGATGCTAAGGCGCTTGGGCGCGCGCGCGGCTTTAAGCTCAGCGTCAAGGACCTTCAGATCCGCACGGGAGCGGGCTTCATCGTAGCCGTCTGCGGCAAGATAATGCTGATGCCGGGGCTGCCGAAGGTTCCTAACGCGCTAAATATGAAGATTACGGATGGGGGCGTTATAAGCGGGCTGGCGTGATCTGAAATTTTATTTTAGGCGCTCAAAACCAAAGCCGAAAATTCCGCGCTTGGGCGGTAAAATTTAGCTGCAGGCTTCGGCGGCGATAAATTTTGCTTGCAGGTTGCGGCGAGTTTATCGCGCCCCGGTTTTATTGCGCTAGGTTTTGGTTGATCGGGTTTCGGCGCGCCGAGCTCGGCCTGTGAAATTTCATTAAATTTCGCGCAAGATCTACGCAGAAATTCGGCGCGAAACTTGCGCGGGTTTGCATTTGAAATTTCGCCCGCAAAATTCCGCGCAAAAACTGAGCGCAAGATCTTAAACCGGGCCGCCTGCGAGCTCGCTAGCTCGTCGCGGCGAGATTTAAAATTTCATAACGCGCGAGCTCGCCGTAAAATTTAAAATTTCACGCGGCCGCCGCACAGCGTCATACGCCGCAGGATTTTAAAATTCGTACGGTGGCGAAGGCATTGCGGTGTTGGTCATGCGCGCCCGCGAGTTGAATTACGCGGCATCGCAAGCTCAATTTTACGCCCGCGCGATCGGTCGTGCCGGCGTGAGGTTTGCAGCGCCCGGATTAAATTTTACGCGCCGCCGTGCCGCACACTGCTCGTTGCGAAATTTGATTTATGTCGCCGCGCGCTCGTAGATTAAATTGCACTCCACGCGCCCGCCGCCTGGTTGTCGCGGGATTGAAATTTGCGCGCAGAGCTCGTCGTAAAATTTTAGGTCGCTGTGCACGGCGCCGTGCGCCGCCGCGAGATTTTAAATTTCATGCCGAGCCGCGCCGTGAAATTTAATCCGTCGGTCGCGCAGTAGATCGCCGCACGCTCGGAATTTACGCCCGCGCGATCGGTTGCCGTGCCGCACGCCGTGCATACGCCGAGCGGCCCAGCCTTGCGGTATCGTCGCGCGCCGTATTTGCTGCGGTCGGTCACGCATGCCGCCGCACAGACGGCGGAAATTTTAAAATTTTAAAGCGGCCCGCCTGTAGATTTAAACTCGAGCGCGCTAGAGCTTTAAAATTTCACGGCGGGCTAGGTGCGGCGCGGTCCGATTTGAGGGCGAGCGCCGCGATTGCGTTTGAACGAAAGCCTTAAGGCGAGCAGATGAACGATTTTGACGGATTTGATTTGAGCGAGCCATTCGTGGAGCATTTAAGAAATTTGACCCGCCGAAACGGCGCGGACGGCTGCGATTTGGAGGAAATTTCGTCCGAGTATTACGATTTTTTGCTCTATCTAAACGTCGTTTGGGAATTTTACGGCGAGTGCAAAGAGCGCGAGATGAAGGGCGCCGAGGCGGCGGAGGTTCATTTCGGAGAGGATTTAAAGCAGTTTGAAAAACACGCGCAAAGCTGCTTAAGCGACGCCAAATTTAACTCCCGCTTGCATGAAATTTTACTCTGCAAGCTTAGATCGGATCCGCAAAGCGGCGTGGCGGCAGCGGACGGCGTAGTGAAGTATTATGATTTTAAGCCCTTTAGCGCGTATCAAAAATGCACCGTTTGCCTAGGCGCTAGCAAGGTTCGATGCGACAAATGCAGCGGGCGCGGCAAAACAAACTGCGCAAGCTGCGGCGGACGAGGGCGCAAAAGCTGCTCCGCTTGCGGCGGCAGCGGCGGGCAAAACCGCGCTTATACGCAGTACCGCAGCGACGGAAGCGCAGACACCGTCTATAGATACGAAGCGTGCTCCGCCTGCGGAGGAAGCGGTTCGCGTGCCTGCAGTGCGTGTTACGGTAGCGGCTACGCAAAGTGCTCCGCCTGCTCGGGCGACGGCTACGTGCTGTGCCCGGGCTGCGGCGGTTGCGGACGCTTTATGTATATAAGAAACATCCGCGCGTGCGCGAAACCGCGCATCGGCATTAAGGTTCGATCCACCGCCTACCCGCAGGAGCTGCGGGAGTTTTTGTGCGGGCGGACGTGCGAGTTCATATCGCAAAAGATCCCATTTTATCTAAAGCAGGAGGATGCGGGCGAGCAGAGCCATAGCCTCATCTACAAGGGCAGGCAGACTATCACGCAGTTGCGCTTCGAGATTTCGGGCAAAAGCTACGTGGCGGCGGGCCTCGGCACTCCGCCGTTTGCATTTATCAGACCTGCGATTTTCGACGATCTTTTTGCGGACGAGCTTGCGATGCTTGAGGATACCTGCCCGCGCGGCAAGATGAGCAGAGCGGAGGCGTTTGGGCTTTTTGATCGCTTCGTCGCAAAGCCCGCGCTGGATACTTCGCTAAAAAAGCTTGCGAAGCAGGGCGGCGAGCCGCAAGACGCCGTAGAGCGCGCATGCGACGGATATATCTCGCAGCAGGCCGCGAAGCAGCTGGGAGATGCGCTAAAAAGGTGCCTAAATAAAATTTCGCCCGTTTATTCGCCCGTCGTTTGGTTCGGTCTCGGCTCGCTAGTTTGGCTTTTTGCGCTGATTTTTACGGCGGGATTTTTTGGAGAAAATTTCACCGAGCGCTATATTCTCACGCCGCTTTGCGGTGTCGCTTTTTTGGCGATTTGCTTGGTCGCGTCTTGGTGCGTCCTTACTCCGCTTAGCGCGCTATTTACGCTATTTCGCAGGCGCAAGGTGCCCGCGGAGTACCGAACGGGTATGCAAAATCAAAAGGCCTTCGTTAAATTTCGTAAAATTTTGATTGCTTGCTGCCTGCTCGGAGCGATTTACGGCATCGCGGCAAGCCTTGGATACGCGCCTAGCCTCTACGAGCTTGACGCGAGATTTGATCTTGCGCGCAGCCTTGGGTCGAAACCTGGCGAACAGACGGACACAAACTCCTCTGACATCGACAGAAACGGATCCGGCGATGAAATTTCGGCACAGAATGCCGAGCCGCAACCTGGACCTTCGCAAAAAGAGAAAATTTTATATATCCAAAAAAGCATCGGAGTGAAGCAGGACGGGATTTTTGGCGCACGCACTCTAAAAAAGGCGAGGGAGGTTTTGGATCAAAATTTAAGCAGCGTCGATGAAATTTACGATGCCCTAAAAAGCATAGAGCGGGCGACGATAAATCTACGCCCCGACGATAAATCCGCGACTTAGGCTTGGCGGGCGATCTTAAAAAACCAAAAAGGACGAAAATGAAAAATAAAATTTTAATTCTAGCACTTATCGCGGCGTTTGCCGCAAATTTCGCGCTAGCTGATTTCGCAGCCACCGCAGACGATATAAGCAGGGCTGCAAAATCCTGCGATAAGGGCGATGTGAAGGCGTGCGGGGCGTTGGCACAGGTTTACAATTATGGCTGGGGCGTGCCGCAAGATCTGCTAAAGGCTGCGCCGTTATACGTCAAAGCTTGCAAAGGCGGCGATGCGGAGTCGTGCGTAAATTTAGGCATTTTGTATCAAAGCGGAGAGGGGATGCCGCGCGATGAGGCAAAGGCGGCGGAGCTGTTTGACAAAGCCTGCGATGACGGGCACGCGATAGGCTGCAGTAACGCGGGCTCTGCGTATATGGGAGGCAGAGGCGTGCGCAAAGACGTTATAAAGGGCATAGGTTGCTACGAGATATGGATATCGCGGGTAGCTCGTGCTTAAATTTAGCGCGTCTTTACGAGGGCAGTGATAATGTTAAAGCCGTGCAGTACTACAAAAAGGCCTGCGAGCTGGGCGGCAAGGATAGATTTATGAGCTCGGTAGCGGAGCATGAGCAGATATGGAAAAGCTCATGCGAAAGCTACGAAAGGCTTAAATAGCCCGTATTTTAGGAGGCAAGATCATGACGCTAGCGCTAATACGCCACGTTACGCCGCTGATCGATCGCGGCGTGTGCGACGCCGCAGAGGCCGCATGGCGCGCGATCCTGTATGATACTACGCAAAGCTTAGCTTTGTATGAAACCGACAAATTTAAAAGCAGCGCCGCACGGGAAAAGCTCGCTCGCATAAGCCGAGTATGTTCATCGCCGCTTCCGCGCGCCGCGCTTACGGCACAAAAGCTATTTCCGCAGCGGGACATAGAGTATTTGGGGGCTTTGCGCGAGTTTAATCTGCGAATATTCCCCGTGCCGCTAATAAAAATGCCGTTTGATTGTTGGCTCGTGCTCTCGCGCCTGCTGTGGCTGTGCGGCATGAACCCTAGCGGCGCAAGCGCGAAAGCAGAACGGCGGCGCGCGCTTGATCTGGTGCCGTCTTTGCTAGAGACGGACACGGCGGTGATCGCGCACGGCTTTGTGCTGCGCGTCATACGCCATAGCGCGCGGCGGGCGGGCTACCGCCTGATATACCGCTTTTGCGAAGGCTGCTTCTGCGTGGAAATTTGGCAGCGCGCCGCGTAGAGATACCGCTCTGCGCGAAATTTTGAAATTTTGCGTTTTGTAAATTTTAAATTTAATGCGTCGTTTGGCAGCTGTCGCGAGGCGGCGAAATTTTATAATGTAATAGGCGCCGCTTTTTGAATGCGGATAGCCCGCCGCTTACGAAGTAGAATTTAAACCATACGGCTTGAGTTAAATTTAGCGCCGCTTCCCGCTTGCTCGGCGCGCAGGCTGTGTTTACGGCGCCCAGGGCAGGTTGGAGTAGAGCGGTCTCGGTTGTGCTCCCGCGCTTTATGAGAGGGGTAAGTCGGTTAAATTCTGCGCGCAGTATTCGGTAAAGCTCGCTCGTACAAGGGATAAAATTCTACGCGGGCAGAACGATTTAGCTAACCCGCACGCTTTAAATTTAGCTTGCCGATTCGTTAAATTTAAAACGCTAAATTTAACAAACGCCTGCGCTAGTTCGTAAATTTTAACTTTTATCGCAACGCTATTCATCCGCTATTTTCATCTTATCGTCCATACGTAGCCGAATCGAAAAATCAAATTTACCGGCTCAAAGCCGCGGAAAATTCCAACCGAGCGCGGCGATAAATCAGGGCGTCATCCGACACCAGCCCCCCCCATCGGTCTAGCATGCGATTTTACTATTTTACGGCGTTTTTAAAAGCCGAATTTAGTGCTTAAATTTTGCCGTAAAATTTGATAAAATCGCCGCCCGTCGCAATTTAGCTTCACCGTTTTTGCGTCAAATTTAGGGGAAAATCGACGTAACGTATTTTGGCGTTTTTATTGATCAAATTTGCCTAAGCAAGCCAAAAATCCTGCGCGAAATAGAGCTAAATTTTAACCTTCTCCCACGGCTCAATCCCGCCTGCAACCTCCTCAAAAACGCCTGTGATTTCTATATCTTTTACGCTTAAATTTCGCTCGTAAGCCTTGACATCGCGCGATTTTAGCTTCTTTTGTAAAAAGGCGAATTCATACTCGATCTGACCGTGAGCGACGCTGATTTTAGCCAAATTTCGCGCGTCAAATTCGCCCACCTTTGCGGCGTCAAATTTATACCCGCGAGTGCGGCCCTCCTCATAAACTTCCGCCAGATACGCATTTACTGCCTCTAGCGCGTTTTCGTGCGCGTAAAAGCGGTCGAGCTGCGGGTGGTTTTTGTAGCCTTTAGTAAGCCCAGCCAGCACGTTTTTAGCTAGCAGCGCCTCCCGCCAAAGCGCTACAAGCCCCTTTGCGTCGAGATATTTAAAGCTTATCGTCCAAAGTCTCATTTTTGCCTTTCGTTAAATTTCGTCGTCAAATTCGGCGCGCTTTGCGCCGCAGCCTGAGCGGCGATAAATTCGCGTCTTAAATTTAGCCAGGCTCTACCGAAGCTAAAATTTTACCTCGCTGCGCATTAAAATTTGCCTGCTCATTGCAGTTTGCCTCTGCATAGCACGGGGATCTTTTCTACGACCTCGCCGCCGCTAACGAGATAGGCGAACTCGTGTAAATTTACGACGGGGCAGATGTGGTTCGGATAAATTTCAAGCCGCTCGCCCACGCGCACGGCATCTCGCAGCGCTCTGTCGTAGATGATCGCGTGCTCGTCGTAAACGCCATTTATCCACACATTCGTGCCCTTTATGCGCCCGAGCCCGGGCGTTGCCGTGAAGCCCTCGGTGCGCCTTTGCTGCGTGAGCCCCTTGGCGCCGACGTCGGTGATGATGCGATCCGCCGTAGGTCTGCTGATGACGGTCGTAAGGATGCTCGCGGCGTTCATCGAGTAATCGCCGTACGCCTGCGCCTGCGAGGCATCCATAAAGATATATGTGCCCGGGCGGATCTCGGTGACGCCCTTTAAAATTTCAAAATCGTTGATGAGCGAGGGCGTCGAGCCGATACTAACGACGCTTGCGGGCAGAGCTAGCTCGCGCGCGATATCCGCAAACTCTAGCGTGCGGCGCTGTGCGGCTAGGTGGATGCGCTCACATTCGCTTTTGCAGGCGGCCTTGTAGGAGTGGCCGTCGTGGGAGAACACGCCGCGAAATTCGATATTTTTGCAGCCTTTTAGAAATTTTATAAACGCCGCGAAATCCCGCTTTTCCACGAAGCCTGAGCGGTTTTCGCCCACTTCGATCTCGGAAAGCACGCAGGCCTTCGCGCCGCTGCGCTCAAAGGCGCGCTCTATCAGGCCCGCCTGCTCTATGCTGTCGATGCCGAAGCTTAAGTTTATCTCCGCGCGCAAAAGTGCGATGATGCGCTGAAATTTTAGCTCGCCCACGATCTCGTTTGCGATAAATATATCTTTCAGCCCGTTTGCCGCCATGATCTCGGCCTCGCCCGTTTTGGCGACCGTGATGCCCGCAGCGCCGAGGCTTTTTGCAGCTTCGCGAAATAGGGCATTTTGTGCGTTTTGGTGTGCGGACGCAGGCTTACGCCCGCGGCGTCTGCGTAGTTTTGCATCTTTTGCAGGTTGCGAAGCACGATCTCGCGATCAATCAGCAGCGCCGGCGTATCGATCTCGGATACCCTCATAAGCTTTCTCCTAGTTAAATTTACAAAATTTTAATGCAGCCGCGCTTGGTAGCTGCGCCCGTTTTGTAGCGCCTAAATTTTAAAATTTAGCGCCGTTTGCAAAGGGCGAAATTTACCTGTCGCCTGCAAAAAGCGGAATTTGCGCGCCGTAAATTTAGCGCCGTCTGCGAAATGCGGCTTGCACGCTGCAAATTCGGCACCCTTCGCGAAGCGTCTGAATTCGGCGAGCAAATTTGCATTTCCGCGCCGCCCGTTTTTGCGCCGCCGCCCGTGTTTTACTAAAGCTCATTTTGCGCTACCGTATGTGTTTTTGCGCTGAATATTTAGCGCGAAAGCTCGTTTTAACGGCGGCACTTCATTTCTAGCGCGTATTGCTTTGTGCTTTACTATTTTTTGTCCTGAAGCACCTTGTCGCGCCATTTTGAGTTTGCTTTGTTATCGGTCGCTACGTCTTTGGATACCTCGGCCGCCGCTTCGAAATTTTTACTCACGCCCTCTTTGGAATTCTCGTATTTTAGGGCATTTTCGCTTTTGATGCCGATGCTTTGCGCTTCGCTCGCGGCGTCGATATTAGCGCCTAAAAAGATAAATTCCCAGTCGTATTTTTCCTGCTTGTCGCTAATCATCTTCTTAATCTGCGCTCTGGAGTATTCGCGGCTCGAGTTCTCCATCCCGTCGGTGATGATGACGAAAAGCACGCGATTGTTTTTGGCATAGATATCCGGCACTCGCTCGATACGCGCTATCGTGCTGCCGATCGCATCTAGTAGCGCGGTATTGCCGTCGGCGAAATACTCTTTGGACGTTAGATTTTCGACCTTTTTAAGCGGCGTGCGATCGTGGATGACGTTAAATTTCGTATCGAAAAGCACGGTCGTGACGCTGGCGTCGATGCCCTCTTTACGCTCCTTTTCTATCATCGAGTTAAATCCGCCGATCGTATCGCTCTTAAGCCCGTCCATCGAGCCCGATTTATCTAAGATCAGCACCAATTCCAGGTGGTTTGCGCCGTCTTTATGATTGGGCGGCGTCTCTAGCTCTACGCTTTTGGCAAACAGCATGCCCGCAAGCGCGGCTACAAGAAGGATAATTTTTTTCATAAATGGCTCCTTTGTTAAAATTTCGTTATTTTATCATCGCGCTGCTTAACGGACAAAATTTCATCGCTAAAATTCCGCCGCTCGGCTCTGCTTCGTAAAATTCTAAAACAGAATTTCGCTGCGAAATTTAAGGCGTAGAATTTTATGCGGCACGGAAATTTGCACGCAAATTTTATGCGGCACGGAATTTTATCGCGCCGCAAAATCAAGCGTCTGCGGATCTACTCCGTTTTGCGCTGAGGTAGCTTCCGATCTCGCTTATCAAAACGCCGGATAGGATGAGCGCCGCGCCTAAAATTTGCATCGCGCTTAGCCTCTCGCCGCCCACGAATACCCCCATAATGCCCGCCGTTACGGGCTCTAGCGTGAAAAACAGAGCGGTTTTTACGGGCGTCGTGTATTTTTGCATCAAGGCCTGCGCGAAAAAGCCAAAAACCGTTCCCAGCAGGCAGATCACCGCCATCGCGACGAAAAAGCTTCTATCCATCACCGGCACGATGCTGACTCTCTCAAAAAAGATCGTCGCAAAGCAGCAAAGCGCGCTTAGGCAGAGGATCTGTACGTAAGCGATGCCCGCTACGTCGCAGCTTTGAACGAAGCGGTTGGTCAGCACGATGTGAAATGAATACGCGCAGGCGCAGACTAGCGCCAGCGCTTCGCCCTTGCCGAGGCCTAGCTGCGTATCGCCGATGAGATAGAGGCCAATGACCGCAAGTGCGATGCCCGCGTAGGCGTAGGAGTAAATTTTATGCCTAAACAGCGCCGCGGCGATGAAGGGTACGAGCGCGACGTTTAGGCCGATGATGAATGCCACGGAGGAGCTTTGCGCGAATTTAAAGGCGAAGGTCTGCGACGTAAAGCCCGCGAATAAAAACAGGCTAAGTACCGCGCCGTGCTTGATCTCGCGCGAAGTTATGGCTTTGAGCTTCGGGAAAAATATCGCGCCTGCGATGATGCTCGCGGCGAAAAAGCGCCAAAATAGCAGCACGAAGACGTTGTTGCTCGCAAGCGCCTGCGAGGTGGGCAGATACCCGAGCCCAAAAGCGATCGCCACGAAGACCATCCCGACGTCGGCTCTAAATTCC
>CAUUKU010000013.1:0-32138 GCA_963545665.1 uncultured Campylobacter sp.
ACACTCGACTAGTCGTCGGCAGCGTCAGATGTGTATAAGAGACAGACCCAAAACAGCGTCTGCGTGAATATAAAAATAAAACTTCATTCCCGCGCTTTTAGACACCCGAAAAAGTCCAAATTTTAATGTTAAAATTATGTAAGCAAATTTCATTTCAAAGGAGCGAAAATGAAAAGGCGAGAATTTTTAAAAGGCGTTGCCGCGAGCGCGGCAGGTGCGGCGAGTGCGAACGCCGCTAGCGTCATCAGCGACGATCTGATGAATAGCGAGGATGCGCCGATCACCGCCTCGCATTTCGGCGCGGTTAGGGCTCTTAGGCGAAACGGCAAATTTGAAGGCGTTTTAAGCGCAAGCGAGATCGATTTTTTCCCGATCAGCCTTACTCAGGGGCTTGCGGCGCGCACATACGACGCTACGCGCATCGCGCGACCATGCGTGCGAAAAGGTTATCTAGAAAAAGGCTGGCAGAGCGACAAAAGTATGCGCGGCAAAGACGAGTGGATCGAGATTAGCTGGGATGAAGCGTATAAACTCGTAGCGGACGAGCTAAAGCGCGTACTTAAAGACCACGGCGCAAGCTCGATTTACGGCGGCAGCTACGGCTGGTACAGCGTCGGCAGCGTAAATAACCCACAAACCCTGCTCGGTCGCATGCTAAATATCATCGGCGGCTACACTACGAGAAAACTTAACTACTCGTGCCACTGTATAAGCGCGATAACCCCGCACATCAGCGGAACGGACGAGGCCAACGCCTTGCAAACCGCATGGCCTACGATCCTAAAAAATAGCGAAGCGGTGCTCATCTGGGGTGCCGATCCGATCAATACCAATCAGATCGCGTGGGCCGTGCCCGATCACGAGAGCTATTTGTATTTCGCAAAGCTAAAAGAGCAGATGCAAAAGCGCGGCGTAAAGGTGATCACGATCGATCCGGTCTATAATAACACCGCTAAATTTTTAGGCTCCGAGCACATTTCGATCAACCCTACCACCGACGTTGCGATGATGATGGCAATATGTTATGAGATGATGGCGCAAGGGCTTGCGGATGAGAAATTTCTTAAAAAATACACTCACGGCGCGGAGGAATTTAAAGCCTATCTTAGAGGCGAAAGCGAAGATGGGCTCAAAAAAGACGCGGCGTGGGCGTCTAAAATTTGCGGCGTAAGCGAGGATGAGATTAAGGGCTTAGCTAAAATTTTAGGCAGCAAGCGCACTATGATAATGTGCGGTTGGGGTCCGCAGCGCGCTCATCACGGCGAGCAGTTTCACTGGATGGCGACGGTGCTTGCCGCTTTCGTGGGACAGATCGGGCTTGCGGGCGGCGGATACGGCTTTGGCTATCATTACAGCGACGGCGGCTGCCCTAGCCCCGCAGCTCCGGTAGGAAGCGCGCTAAGCCTCTCAAGCGGTGCGGCGACTACCTCCTCGGCTTTTCCCGGCTTAGGCAGCATGAGTATCGTGCCTGCTAGCGAGGGCGAGTGGAAAAACCGCGACAACATCGCAATCCCCGTCTCGCGCATCGTCGATTGTATCAACAATCCCGGCAAGGAGATAGATTTTAACTGCAAAAAGATAACCTACCCTAACATCAAGCTTGCTTACTGGGCGGGCGGCAACCCGTATCTGCACCACCCCGATACGAATTTGCTCGCGCGCACATTTGAAAAGCTCGACACCTTCATAGTCCAAGAGTGCTTCTGGACGGCGAGCGCGCGCATGGCGGATATCGTGCTACCTGCCACTACCGAGCAGGAGCGCGACGACATAACCAAGTCGCATACGAATAAATTTATAATCGCTATGCATAAGATCGCCGAGCCTTACGAGCAGGCGCAAAACGACTATAAAATTTACTGCGAAATTCTAAAGCAGTTCGGCGAGAAGGAGTATATGGCGTTTAGCGAGGGCAAGAGCGAGATGGAGTGGATCAAGCAGTTTTACGACGCTTCGAAGAAAAAAGCAGACGCTTCGAAGATAAAGATGCCGGAATTTGAGGAGTTTTGGAAAAAGGGCTTCGTGAAATTTGAAATTCCAAAACACGCCTACGAATACGTAGCGATGGAGGAATTTAGAAAAAATCCTATCATAAATCGCCTCGGAACGCCGTCTGGAAGGATCGAAGTCGTCTCAAAAAAGATCGCTAAAGCGGCACTGGGCGACTGCCCTGCGCATCCAACTTGGATGGAGCCGATGGAGTGGCTGGGTGATGCGCAAAAGACACAAAAATATCCGCTAAATTTAATAACCCCGCATCCGAAATACCGCCTACACGGGCAGCTAAACAACACTTGGCTACGAAGCCTAGAAGAGATCGGCGGTCGCGAGCCCGTGTGGATGCACCCAAAAGATGCCGAAGCAAGAGGGCTTAAAAACGGCGACATAGTTAGGGTTTTCAACGATCGCGGCGCCACACTTGCGGGGCTCATCGTCACCGAAAACGTAAAGCAAAGCGTCGTGCGGATGCAAGAGGGCGGCTGGTGGGATCCGCTCTTTAGCTCTAGCGGCGATATGTGCGTTCACGGCAACGTAAACGTGCTGGTACCCAACGAGCCCAGCTCGAAGCTTGCGTGCGGCAACCAAGCCACCGCGCTAGTTCAGATCGAGAAATTCCAGGGCGAGCTTCCGCCGCTTGCGGTATTTTCACAGCCGAAATTCGGCAAAAGGAGCTAACGATGAGACAAAATTTTAAAATTTGCGCACTCGGGCGAGGTCAAATTTCATCGCCGGGCGCGAGTGAAATTTCATCATTTAGCGCGGAGAAATTTTCATGCGAAACGGATAAAATTTGCGCACCCGAGCGAGGTAAAATTTTATCCAAAGCGCTAGCGGCGTTTTTACTCGCGGCAGCTTGCCATTTGGGCGCGACGGATCTTTTCGTCGCGGCTCAAACCCCGCTTCTAAACAAAGCGGGCGGCAAGGAGATCGCCAAGCTGCACGTAGGCGCGAAGCTGCAAGTGCTAAAGGACGGCAAGGACTACGTGCAGGTGCGATACGCAGGTTTCGTGCCCGAGGGAAGCAACGTAAGCTACGCGAGGCTTGGGATTTTGGAGCAGGATTTGCAAGCGCAAAACGCAAAGAGCCTAAAGACGCTAAAGACCGTGAAGGACGACTACGATAACGAATGGGCGAACGTCACTATCGACGGCTACGTCGCGAAGCTCGCAGTGACGGACGATGCGGCTAAAATTTACGACGCGGGCGAAGATCTATTCAAAGAGCGCTGCGGCAGCTGTCACGCGCTGCACGGATACGACGAGTTCAACGTCAATGTCTGGCCCAGCGTGGTCGAGACGATGATACAAAACTCGGGGCTGCAGCCCGACGAATACGAGACGCTCGTGCGATTTTTGCAAAGCAAGGCGCCGATCGAGTAGAGCCGCGTACGGAATTTGCGCTGCGTTTTAATTTCAGACGCCGCGCGAATTCCATGCCGCTGCGTTTAAATTTAAAAAGTTAAATCCATTTTAAACAAAATTTGCGTAAAATCCCCTTTCAAAACATATTGCGAGAGCGGCGGCGGTGCCAAGTATAAAGAATTTGCAGCAGTAGTGCCAAATAAAATTTGTAGCGACAGCGCCAATTAAAATTCGCAGCAGCAGTGTTAAGCCAAAATATTTGCAGCGTCTGTGCCAATCTAAAGTATTTGCAGCGGCGGCGAGTATGAAGCATTTGCAATGACGGCGCTAAATCAAAGTATTCGCGGCGGCTAAATTTAAAGCCACGCGGCGATAAATCAAAGCACTGCTCGCATCACAGCGAGCCGCGCATTAAAATTTAAGGGGATGAATATGAATAAAGCTTTTCAAAGAGCGAAGCTGCAAGGCGCGCTCGGTGCACTCTGCCTATTGATCGCGGGCGCGACGTATTTTCTAGGCGACGAGGCCGCGTATTCGGAAATCGCTCGGGTCTTGGCGTGGCTCTTTGCCTTCACATTCTTTCACTACGCGCTTGCAAACATCCAAAATATCACGGGCTCTCAGGTCTTTACGATCTTCAAATACGTCTACAACATCGCAGTTTTGGTGCTGCTAGGTTACGCAGCCGTTTATGTATTCAGCGAATCCTATTACGATCAATTGCTAACATTTAAGCCGTTTTTGGTGCTTGCGGTTAAGATCATTTGGATAATTATAAATTTTAAATTGCGTGCCGCCACAGGATGCGGGCTTTTCGCCGTATACGCCGCACTGCTAATCGCAGGCGCCAGCGCAAACATCCTCTACGGCATGCTTCAAGTGCTAGCTCCCGAGCTTATAACGGCCGGCGTCGTAAAATATATGGCGCTAGCGAATTTAATCTTAAAGCCGTTGACGCCCGCGGTGCTGCTTCTTGCATGGCTTAGCATGAAAAGCTCCGCCGGCTCAAAAGATATATGGAGCTAAGCGGAGATAAAATTTGCCCGCGTTTATACTCGCGCGGAGTTTAAATTTAGTCCGCGCCTGGGTGCTTACAGAGATAAAATTTCACGCCTGCCCGCGCTGTTTGTCAAAGACGCAGCCGCGTCAAAACCCGCTCGCTGTCCGTCTGCGCGGTACAAGCCGTGAGCCGCATCGGCGCGATCCTCGATAAGATTAGGCAAAGATGAAATCAGTCAAATGCCGCTTTATACGATTATAAGGCCCCTTCGCTGCACTCGTAGCCGAAAATTTTAATCCCCGTATCGCTCTGCTCGTAGCGCAGTGCGGGGATCTTTTGCAGTAGATCTTTTAGCTTTTCCAGATCGTTTTTCCGTCCGCCGTCGAAGGCTCGCGGCACCCACACCCACGCGATCTCGTCGTATGCAAACGAGCCCACCGAAAAACTAGCCCGCTTTGAGCCCGCCTCCCATTTGGAGGAGTTTTTGATCGCGTAGAAGTTCGGATAGAGGATTTTTTTGATGATGAAGCATTTGCAAAATTTAAAATCCGCGAAAAACTCCGCCCACGTCGCATCCTCGGTAAAATAGCCCTTCGCGCGCAGGCGCTTCTTCTCTTTGCGCAGCCTGATCGGCTCATAAAATCGCTGCCAAGCCCTCGCGCAAGCATCCATAAACGCGAGCATGCGGGCGAAGTAAATTTTAAAAAGCGCCTTAAAAAGCTCCATCTACTTCTCGATCTGCGATTTTAGCGATTTATCGATTGCGATCTCGCTGGAGCTTATATCGATGCTCTGAAGCGCTTTGTCCTGAAAGATAAATCCGACCTCCTTCGCGCCGAAACTCTTGGCGATCGCCTCCAGCGTGTCGGTCGCGGATTTGTGGATCTTGCCGCCAAGATCGTTGATAATTTTTAGCGAGAGCTGCTTGACCTCGTCCTTGGCGTCGTCGATGAGGCGGTTTTTATCGCTCTCGTCAAAGCTCGCGCCGAATAGCCCGTTTAGCGAATCGGGCAGCAGAAACGGCAGCAGCTTGGCGTTTTTCTCGTCGTAAATTTTCATATCTTTGATCGAGTATTTGTATTTGCACGGCGGCATCTTGATCTCGTAGCGATCCTCGCCCTGCGGCAGTATCGCAAAGCTGGGGCTTAGCAGGTCGTAAACGAACTCGATCTCAAACTCGAAGATGATGGCGATCTGCTTTTTCGTCATCAGCGGCGAGACGAGCGAGCCCAGCAGCCCGCTGCCTACGTCCTGCTTGCGCGTGACGATCTCTTTGGAGTAAATTTTAAAAACGCTCAGCTCGCCGATGCTTTTAAGCCGCGTGATGTCGGTGGCGATCTGCGGCTTGCTCGCCTGCTCGCCGCTTTTGCGCATCTTAAAAAACATAAAAACCAAGATGCAAAATATCACTAAATTTAGAAGAAAAGCAAAATTTTCCAAATTTCATCCTTTAAAATTTTATCGGTATTTTAGCAAAATACGGCGCCGATTTGTAGTGCAATTAAAATTTTACGATTTTTGCGACAAGAAATTTTAAAATCGTAGAACGAATTTTAAAGAAGCGAAGCGCGACTATAAAAATTTAACGCGGACGTAGTCCGCACCACCGCTAGCGTTGTCGGGGGATGGGTGGGGTTTGTGGGCGAGCAGAGCAATGCGGTGCTGCGGGGCAGCGCCGCCTCCGCGAGAAGTGCGACCTCGCAATTCAAGCCCCCTTCCCGCCCCAATAGAAATACACCAAAGATTAAAATACCCACGCAAAGCATTTCGGCACGGCGGATATAAGGCCTAGTAAATTTAAAATTTACCCGATATAAGCCGTAATCAGGATGCAAGCGAGTAAATTTTGCAATTTCAGGCAAATTTATGAGTGAAAATAAATTTTACAAACTCCAGCGAAATTTTATAAAATCTCCCTGAAATCATACCCTGCGTTTTTGAGCGCCCAGGCGATGTCCTCTTGATGAGCCTTGCCCTTGGTCTCAAGCGTGATCGTGATCTGTGCGTCGCCGTACTCGATATTGGTCGAGAAGCGGTCGTAGTCGATCTTGACGATGTTTGCGTTGGCGCGGCGCAAAATTTCGGTAAGCCCGGTAAGCGCGCCCGGCTTATCGACGAGCGTGACGTTGATCGTCATCTTGCGGTGCGATTTTATGAGGCCCTTTTCGATGATGATGTTTAGCATCTGCACGTCGATGTTGCCGCCGCTTAGGATGATGCCGATCTTTGCGCCCGCGGGGAATGCAAATTTCGCGTTCATCAGCGCCGCTACGCCCGCTGCGCCCGCGCCCTCGACGATGATTTTTTGCTGCTCGAGCAGATAGAGTATCGCGCTTGCGATCTCCTCGTCATCGACCTGCACGAACTCATCGACGCACTCGATGATCGTAGAGAGCGTGATCTTGCTCGTATCCCGCACCGCGATGCCGTCGGCGATGGTGCGGACCGATTCGGAATTTAGCGGCTTTTTCGCGACGAAGCTATCGTGCATCGCGGGCGCACCCTTGGCGGCTACGGCGATGATTTTGATGTCGGGGTTGATCTGCTTGGCGCAGCTACAAACCCCCGTCGCAAGCCCGCCGCCGCCTACTGGAACGACGATGTATTCAAGATCTGCGACCTCTTCGATCATCTCAAGCGCGATCGTGCCCTGGCCTGCTTGGACGAACTCGTCGTTGAAGGGATGGACGAACGTCAGATTGTGCTCCTTAGCGTATTCCAGCGCAAACGCGTACGCCTCGTCGAAGTTATCGCCCTGCAAAATGATCTCCGCGCCCAGAGCCTTCGTGCCGCTAATCTTTAGAAGCGGCGTGGCTTCCGGCATTACGATTACGGCGCGCACGCCGAATTTTTGCGCGCTCATCGCTACGCCTTGGGCGTGGTTGCCAGCGCTTGCGCAGATGACGCCGTGCGCCCGCTCATCGCCATTAAGATGCGCGATTTTATTGTAAGCGCCGCGGATCTTATACGCGCCGGTGCGCTGCAAATTCTCGCTTTTGAGATACACTTCCGCGCCGTAAATTCTACTTAGCTTCGGCGCCAGCGCAAAGGGCGTTTTATAGACGAAATCGTTTATCGTGCGCTTTGCTTGGATGATTTTATTTAGATCAACCATCTACTTCCTTTCGTAATTTTAAATTTTATTTTTATACATATTTTAGGCGAAATTTTATCCCGCGCGCCGCTCGGATCCGCAGCTTAGATCTAGGCTCGCACTCTAGCTCCTGCGCCGCAGCAGCACGCCGCATTCGATATGGTTCGTATGCGCGAACTGATCGAAGATCGCAAACCTCCGCACCTCATGCGTAGCGCAAAGCGAGCGCAAATTTTCAAAAAGCGTCTGCGGATTACAGGAGATGTAGATTAGATTACGAAAATTTTTTATGAAATCAATCACGCTAGGCTCCAGCCCCGCTCGCGGCGGATCGATCAAGACGTGCGAAAAATCGTAACCGAAAATATCGATCCCCTTTAGCCGCTCAAACTCGCGCCGCCGCGCAAACGCGCTCATTAGCTCATCTGCACTAAGGCGGACGAATTGCGCGTTGCAAACGCCGTTGAGCTCGCAGTTTATGCGCGCATTCGCAATCGAGCTTTTTGAAATTTCGCTCGCCAGCACGCGGTTAAATTTATCCGCAAGCG
The DNA here is from genome assembly GCA_963545665.1 of uncultured Campylobacter sp. Taxonomy (GTDB): domain Bacteria; phylum Campylobacterota; class Campylobacteria; order Campylobacterales; family Campylobacteraceae; genus Campylobacter_B. Next base: position 8,005 of record CAUUKU010000013.1, read on the forward strand.
GGATGGTGAAGTTGCCGTGCCCGCAGTAAAGCTCCAGCAGATCGCGCGCAGCGTAGCTTTCTTGGTGCACGGCATGTTTTTCGCAGCTCGAATTTTGCGGGGCGGACTGCTCGCGGCTCGAATTTTGTGCGGCGCACCCCTCGCAGGCTGAATCTTGCAGACTTTGCTTTTCGCAATCTAAATTTTGCGCAGTCAAATTCTGTTCGATGAAATTTTGCGAGGCGGAATTTTTCGCGTCCAAATCCTTGCGAGCGAAATTTTTATCCGCAAAGCTCTCCTCTGCGGACTCGCAGTTAAATCTCGCGGAATTTTCGCCGTAAAATTCCACTTGCACAGAATTTGACGGAGTAGAATTTCGGCAAGCAGCGTCCAATTCGGCGTAATTTTCACGGGCGAAATTTCGATCCATAGAATTTTGCACGGCGGAATTTTCTGCTATGGAATTTTTTACGACGGAATTCCGTGCGGCAAAATTTTGTGCGCTGCACCCCTCACCCATGCCATCTTTGCCGAAGTCCACGCAGCTTCTCGCCCAGGCGATCATCTTTTCGTTCACGCCGCGGTTGGGCTGGATGAAGGCGTTTTCACCGAAGCGAAATTTATAAACTCGTCCGTCCACGCAGAGCTCGTCCGTGAGGCTTAGCTCGCCGCTTAGCAGCTTATGTCCGCGCGCGCGAGCCATAACCCTGATGCCAAGCTTGCCCGCCAGCTCGCAAATCGCCTCCTGCTCGCGCTCACCCAGGCGCTTGTGATAAAGCAGCGTCGCCAAAATCCCGCTGGCGCACGAGATAAACTCAACGCCGAAGAGCCTTTCTTTTAAAACTTCGTTCCGCCTAAGCGCTTCCAGCAATTGCGGCATTAAATTTGCGATAGGAAGCGCCACTTTGGGGCATTCGTTAATTAAAATTTTCTTGCTACGTGCGCCGCCCATCGTGTATGCAAGATCAAATGCGCTATGCCAAATATCGTGCCAGATGCCAAATTCCGCCCTGATACGATAATTTTGCGGTTGCGAGGCAAAAAATTCAAACTCGCCGTCAAAAAATTCTCTGAATTTATCGCTTATCAGACGCTTTTTGTATGAAATTTGATCCTCATAGGGCTCGCTGAGCGTGCAGCTGCCGCAGTTACCGAAGCTTTCGCAATTCATACATCCACTCTTTTACCCACCGTGCGCAGTAAAAGAATGATAGCCGCGATACCCAAGATCAAGCAGGCCCACACGCTAAGCCCAAAGCCCGCAGGCAGGTAGCCGCAAATGATACTGATGCCGCAAACGACCAGCGCATAGGTCATCTGCGTGCTTACGTGCTCGATGTGATCGCAGCCTGCGCCCATCGAGGAGAGGATCGTCGTATCCGAAATCGGCGAGCAGTGATCGCCGAAGATCGCTCCGGTGAGCACCGCGCTGATATTTACGCACATGAAAACGTGAAATTCCTCGCCGCTAAGTCCGTATTTTTGCCCCACGGCGTGCGCTAACGGCACGGCTAAAGGGGTGACGATACCCATGGTGCCGAAGCTCGTGCCTGTTGAAAAGGAGATAAACGAGCTAAGCACGAAGATCACTATTGCAAGAGCAAAATGCGGCGTAGCGTCGCTTAGAAGTTCGACCAAGTAGCGCGAAGTGCCGAGCTCCTTGATAACCGAGCTTAACGACCACGCAAAAAGTAAGATCACGACGGTGTTTAGCATGCTTTTCCAGCCGCCCACCCATACCTCGATCGCCTCTTTGACGCCGTAAATTTTTTGCGCGATGCCCAAAACGACGGCGATGATCGACGAAAACAGCGCGGATTGAAACAGCACGACCGAGGCGTCCGCCGCGCTAAATGCGGTGCGGATTGAGGTAAAGCTAAGAGGAGCCGCCTTGACCGCCTCCAAAGTCTCGCCCTCCAGCGAGCTAAGTCCGTTGAAATAAAATCCGACGACGGAAAGGACGATCATCGCGCCCAGCGGTATTAGCGCGTTTAGCTTGCGAAGTACGACGCCCTCTTTGGGTACGAAAATTTGATCCTCTAAATTTTTAATTTTAAACTCCGTAGCTCCGCTCTTACCGCCGCGAGATGCGATCTCTGCGCGATACATCGAGCCAAACTCCCTACTCATCACTGCCGTGGCGACCACGAAAAAGATCATGAAAATATTATAAAATCTATACGGGATCGTCTCTACAAAGACGGTGAAGGCGTTTATGTTTTCTATGCCGATCTGCGAGTAGGCCTCTTTGATCGCCGAAATTTCGACTCCGACCCAGGTGGAGATCACCGCGATGCCGGTGATCGGCGCGGCGGTCGCGTCGATGATGAAGGCGAATTTCGCGCGTGAAATTTTAAATTTATCCATCAAAGGCCGCATTATCGGGCCTACGATCAGAGCGTTTGCATAATCGTCGAAAAATATCACGATACCCATCAGCCAGGTGTAAATTTGACCCAAAACGGGAGTGTCTGCGTGCTTGCTAAGCCAAAGCGCAAGCGCCTTCGTGCCGCCGCTTTTGGTCACCAAAGCGATGAGCCCGCCGATACACATAACCTGAAGCAAAATACCCGCATTCCACGTATCCGCCATCGATTTTACTACGCGCGAGCACAGGTTCGTAAAGGCAAAAAGCGCCGAAGCCGCAATGCCGTGATCTACCATACCGACGAGAAAAGTCCCGCTTAGCACGCCCAAAAACAGCGACAAAATCACGTCTTTGGTGATGAAAGCGAGCACGATCGCCACGACCGGCGGGATAAGCGTCAGCATGCCGTAAAGCTCGCTGTTTCGCACGGCGGGCTCCACGTCCGCAAGCGCCAGCGCGGGCAAAAAAATCGACGCAAAGATAAGCAAATTTTTTAACATTTTAATCCTTGACATGGTTGATAAAATTTTAAAGCTTAGCCCGCGTTTGGACTAAGCTTTAAAATTTCGTGCCTTTGCCGCACGGGCTCGGCTCACGTCTAGCGCATATCTAGCCGCTCGGCGAAATTTTATAAATCACGCTCCGCAAATTCCAAAGCGCGACTTAAATTAAAGCGACCGAAGCTATGCGATAAAATTTACGATACGCAGATTTGGCACGCAAAATTTAAAAGCAAATCCCGTATCGCAAACGCATCCTTGCGCGCAAATCCACGCGATGCGCGCGAAACGCGCCGAGCTTCGCGCCTAAACATACCGCGCAAAATTTTAAATTCCGCGTTTCGCTCCGCCGCGATGAAGCCGCACGACGCGCTTCGTTCGCAAGGCGCAAGCCCACGCCACACTGCATTACGCGCCGCATATCGCGTGCGGGGAGATGATCTGCCGCGCCGAATTTCATGCCGTAGATATGCAGATACGCGCGATATACACGGGCGGAAAATTCTAAATTTCACCGCACTCTACGCACGGGCGCGCCGCAAATTTCAAGCCCGAGGCGATATTTACTCGAGCCGATTACTTGCTAATTATCTAGCACGGGCGCGCCGTCCGAGCCTTCGTCGTCCAAGCTCTCGCTAGGCTTTAGACCGATCGATTTTAGATAGCTCTGCGTCTGCGCATCGCCTCCTAAGATCGCGTAGTCCATTACGTTCAGGCCCTCTTCGTCGCTTAGCTTTTCGTTCGCTCCCGATCTTACCAGAAGCTCGACGATCTGCTTCGTGCTATTTTGCGCCGCATACATCAGCAGCGTCTCGCCTGCGCCCGCAAAGGTGCAAGCATCGTCCGCGCCGCCCAAAGAGGCCAGGGCCTGCATCTCGGCGCTGCCTATCTGCCTTACGTTGACGCTTGCGTGGTTGTAGATGAGAAACTTTACGAGCTCGTAGTCCTTCATCGCTACGGCGTAAAAGATCGGCGTTTGACCGAGAGAGTTTTTGTAATTTACCTGCGCGCCCCGCGAGATCATGAGTTTGGCGTTTTCGATGCTGCCCATCGCATAAAACAGCGAGTTCTCCTCGCCCGCATTCACCTGCGCGCCCCGATCGATCAAAGCAGAGAGCAAGCGCTTGTCGCATCTAAGCAAAAGCGCCAAATCAAGGGCATCGTCAAGCTCATACGAGGCGAAGCTTTTGCTGAATAAAAGCGCGCTAAACTCATCCGCGCTCACGCCCTGCTTAAGCGCAAGCTCCAGCTCGCCGCGCTCGCCGACGCTTCGCTCGTGCGCCGCGTATGAGGCAAACTCGGCGATAACGGCGCGAGCCAGCTCGTCCGCTTCGACGTCGCCAAAGCTAGCGGCGAAGTGTGTTTTTAGCCCCTGCTCCGCCGCTGCGAGCTCGCGCTTAAAATTTCGATATTTTATAAAATTTCCAATCGTGCGCTCGGAGTAAAATTCTAAAACTTCAAAAGATTTTTCGCTGGTTTGCGCGTAGTTTTTCTCTTTGGCGTAGCTCAAAAATCCCGCGCTATCCATCCCCGCAAAAGCAAGCACGCGCTCGAACTTTTTTTCATTGACCAAAGCCTCGTTGCCGACGCAATCGACGTTTTCGCCTCTGATCTCGGCCGCGCTTTGCATTAAGCTTTGCAAAAAAGGAGCGTTAAGCAGCGAGCCTTGACAGCTAAAATCGCTCTGCAGCAGCTCCTCGTCGCTCAAACTCGCGCCGAAAAATCCGCGCGCATCCTCCTGCATCTGCTCGCAAGAAGCGCCAAAAAGCGTGCCGCAAAAAACAAACGAACCCATTAGAATTTTTCGCATCGCTACCTCGAATTGCATTTGAAACGTTATTTTACCTTTAAATTTATTTATTAAAACTTAGTGCGGGCGGTGGACTGCACGAAATTTCTTTAAGCTTTATGGAATTTCGCGAAATTTCTGAAATTTTGCGTCGCCACGGCGAGCTGTATTAAGCGACGGATAGTTAGCGGCGCACTGATGAACGGCACTATGTGTAGGTACAGCGACGGGTGACGTTAAAATTTTAAATTTACGCGCGGGCTAGCGGTAAAATAAAATTTTGCAAGCGGCGCAAATCTAGCGGAATTCCGCGCGCGATCGCGCAATTAACTTGCCGAATAAAATTTTATGCGCTCTGCGCGGAGTGAAATTAAAATTTCGCCGCACAAAATTCCACGTCTAGCGCAAAATCCGCCGCGTTAAAATTTAGCGAATTTTAATCTGATGGAATTTAGCACGACCGTTACGGAGCTAAAGCACATCGCCGCGGCGCCGTACATCGGCTTTAGAAGCACGCCGAGCGCTGGATATAGCGCGCCCGCCGCGATCGGGATACATACGGCGTTGTAAAACAGCGCCCAGAAGAGGTTTTGCTTGATCGTCCGCATGGCGGCACCGCCTAGGCGGAATAGATACAGCACGCTTTCAAGGTCGTTTTTTATAAAGATCACGTCGCCTGCGCCCTTGGCTACGTCGCTGCCGCCGTTCATCGCGATGCCGATACTGGCGGCTTTTAAGCTCGGCGCATCATTGACGCCGTCGCCCACGAAAAGCACCCGCTTGCCTTCGTCGGTCAAGGATTTGATGAACTCATATTTGCCGCTTGGAAGCACTCCGCTTTTCACCTCGTCGATGCCGAGGTTGCGAGCGACGAAATTTGCCGTTTTGGCGTTATCGCCCGTTAGCATGACGGTTTTTACGCCGCTTTTTTGCAGCGCCTGCACGACGCCGCGCGCTTCGGCTCTGATCTCGTCGCTAAATGCGATAAAGCCCGCGTATGAGCCGCCTATCGCGCAGTAAACGACGCCGAAGCCCTTGTCTAAAAGCTCCTCCGCTTCTACTTCGACGCCCACGTCCACGCCGCGCTCGCGCAGAAAGCCCGCGCTGCCGCAAAGAATTTCGCCGGTGGGATTTTTCGCGACGATCCCCTTGCCCGCGATGCTTTCGAACTCGCCGTTAAATTTAGAAATTTCGCCGAATTTCAGCTCGGCAAATTTTACGATCGCCTTTGAGATCGGATGCTCGCTAAGCTTTTGCGCGCTTGCTAAAGCGTAGAGATCCTGAGCGCTCAGATCGCTGAAGCTTACAGAAATTTCGCCCTTGCTAAGCGTGCCTGTTTTATCAAAAACCGCGACGTCGGCGCCTTTTAAAATTTCTAAAATTTCGGGATTTTTGATTAAAATTCCAGCCTTTGCGGCGTTTGAGATCGCACAAACGATCGCGATCGGCGTTGCAAGACCTAGCGCGCACGGGCAGGAGATGATAAGTACGCAGATAGCGGCGGATGCGGCGTATGAGAGCCGCCCGTCAAGCGCCGTCCACGCTATAAAGCTAGCAAGCGCGATCAAAATCACCGCAGGCACGAAGATATTTGAAATTTTATCGGCAAAGCGCGCGATAGGCATCTTTTTGTTGCCCGCCTCGTTTAGCAAATTTTTAATCTCGGCAAGCAGCGTCTGATGCGAAAATTTCGTCACCTTTACGTAGATGACGCCGTCAGTGCTGACGCAGCCCGCATTCACCTCATCGCCCACGCCTTTATAAACCGCCAAGCTCTCGCCGCTGATGAGCGAAGCGTCGATCTGCGCGCCGCCCTCGACGATAAGCCCGTCGCAAGGAATGCGCGAGCCGTTTTTTACGAGTACTTTATCGCCCGGCTTTAGCGCTTCTGCGCGCACTTCGGTTATCGTGCCGTCGTCTTTGATCAAAAGCGCGGTTTTAGGGCTTAGATCGATTAGCCCCTTGATGTAGTCGTTCGCCTTCAGCTTGCTGCGCTCTTCGAGGTATTTGCCGAGCGAGATAAAGGCGATTATCATAGAGGCGGATGAGAAATAAAGATTGGTAAATTCATTCTGCGCGCCGTGCGTATAGACCCACGCCGCGGCCGTTAGCGAATAGGCAAATGCAAAAAAGCTTCCCATCGCCACGAGTACGTTCATATCAAAGCTTCTGTTTTTCAGCGAGCCATAAGCGTGATAAAAGAAGTTTTTGCCGCAGTAAAATAGGCTCACGCACGCCATCGCCGCGCAAAGTAGCGCCTTTGGGACGAAGCTTAAAAACCCACTCATCTCCACCGCCATCACAGCCGCGGCCAAAATGAGGGCGAGGATCAGCCTAAATAGCGCCGCTTTGAGGTTGCGCCGCTTTTTGCGCTCCAAATCCTCGTAATCCACGGCGATATCATAGCCCAGCTTTTTGATCTTAGCTTTTAGCGTCTCCTCAAGCGCCGGATCAGCAAGTACGAACTCGCCGCTGCCGTTTGCAAAATTTACGTGCGCCTCCTGCACTCCTTCGATCTTGCGACTTACCCGCTCGATCGCATTGGAGCAGTTTACGCAGCTCATCCCGACGATATTTAGAGTGATTTTGCTTGGCATCCGTTAGTTTTCGCAGGCTAGCTTTTCTGCGACGCTAAAGCCCAAATCGTCCATCTCCTCTTTAAATTTAGCCTCGTCGCGCGGATCTAAGCTTAAACTCACCACTCCGCTTGCTACGTCCACCTCGATCTCGCCGAAATCATCCTTGAGCGCGTTTTTGATCGTCCTCGCGCAGTTTTCGCAGTGGATATTTTGCGCCTTAAATTTTACGCTTTGTTTCAAAGCCATGGGTCTCTCCTTCGGATTAAAATTTCAAAACTTATACTACTTTTTAATAAATTTTATTTCAACGCCCGCTCCTGAAATTTAAGGGTTTTTCGTTATAATCACCCGTTTTTAAATTTAAGCTTTAAGGAATTTTATGGGACGAGCTTTTGAATACAGACGCGCTTCAAAAGAAGCTAGATGGGGGAAGATGAGCAAACTTTTCCCAAAACTAGGCAAGGCCATAACGATGGCTGCGAAAGAGGGCGGTGAAGATCCGCTGATGAACTCCAAACTGCGCGCCGCGATCGCCACGGCAAAGGCGCAAAATATGCCCAAAGACAACATCGACGCGGCTATCAAGCGCGCAAGCGGCAAGGATAGCGCCGATATCAAAACGATCTTTTACGACGGCAAGGCGCCCCACGGCGCACTTTTAATAATCGAATGCGCCACCGACAACCCGACCCGCACCGTCGCGAACGTCAAGTCGATTTTAAACAAAGCTAAGGGCGAGTTTTTGCCGAGCGGCAGTTTGAAATTTATGTTTTCGCACAAGGCCGTTTTTGAGACCAAGCTGCCGAGCCGCGACATCGAGGAGCTTGAGCTTGAGCTCATCGACTTCGGTCTTAGCGAGCTTGAGATCAACGAGTTTGAAAACGACAGGGGCGAGCTCGAAAAGACGCTTCTAATCTACGGCGAATACGAAAGCTTCGGCACGCTAAACGAAGGTATCGAAAAGATAGGGCTTGAAATCATCAGCGCAAGTTTAAAATTCGTCGCCAACGAAAAGCACGAATTTAGCGAGGATCAGCTTGGCGACATAGACGCGCTGCTCGAGCGGCTAGAGGATGATGACGACGTGCAGGCAGTTTACACCAACATCGCATAGGAGAAAAAATGGAAAGCTTAAAAATTTACGACATCGACGCAGCGGCTTTGGCGTGCGATAAATACGCCGTTATCAAAACCGAAAAAGGCGATATGAAGCTGGAGCTTTTCGGTGGCGAAGCGCCGCAGGCGGTTACGAATTTCGCTAGCCTTGCGCGCAGCGGGTTTTACAAGGGATTAAATTTTCACCGCGTAATTCCAAATTTCGTGATCCAAGGCGGCTGCCCGCGCGGCACCGGCACGGGAGGTCCGGGCTGGCGCATAAAGTGCGAATGCGACCGCCAAAAGCACAAGCACGTGCGCGGTGCGCTATCGATGGCGCACGCGGGACGCGATACGGGCGGAAGCCAGTTTTTCGTCTGCCACAGCGCGCAGCCGCACCTAGACGGCGTGCATACGGTCTTCGGACAAATCGTGGATCAGCCTAGCCTAGCGGTTCTGGACGCGATTAGGCAGGGCGATAAGATCATCGACGTCGAGATTAAAGAGAGCCTGCAATCGTGATTAAATTTAAACCGCGGGGCGCCAGACCGTGATAAAGATCGGCACGGACATAACCGCGGTGCGCAGGATCGCGACGCTGCACGCAAAATACGGCGCGAAATTTCTAAAGCGCATTTTGAAAAAATCCGAGCGCTCATCCGTGCTGCGCGACGAAAGTATCGCGGGCATCTATGCCGCCAAAGAGGCGCTTAGCAAGGCGTTAGGTACCGGCATCTGCGCGGAGTTTGGCTTCAAAGACGCTAAAATTTACAAAGACGCCTTGGGCGCGCCGCATCTAAAAATACGCAAAAAAATCCGTAAAAAATTTCATATCAAATCCGCAAGCCTTAGCATTACGCACGACGCAAACGTCGCAATCGCGGTAGTCGTACTAAAACTCAATAAGCCGCACTCAAAGTAACGAAGCAAAGCGGCGCGGGCGGCAAGAACCCCGCGTAAATTCTGCATAAATTTTGCACGACGAGCCTTGTGAGGTTGGGTGCAGATTTTGTAGAGTAGTATTTCGCGGCGCAGTACGTGATGCGGCGGCAGACTTTGTCTATCTCAAATTTTATATTTGCCGACTTAAAATTCTACATTCATGGATAAAATTTTAGAGCACAAAATTTACCGCAACGAAATTTTGAAATTTCATTGCGCCACAGAATTTTGCTTTAAATTTGAGACATGGAATTTTATAGCGGCACGATACACGACGGCGTAACTCAAAAGATAGAATTTCAACCTGAAATTTAGAAGTAGAAAGATAGATTTTCGGTTTAAAATTTTATGCGAAATCGCGCTCTAAAATTTAAAGTAGACGCAAAGCTGCTTTCGTCCGATGCACGTATCATCAAGGATTTTGTGAGCCGACCAAACATACATCGCTGCGGCGGCGTGCGTTCATCGCACCCGTCTCAAACAAGAGGCTTTTGCGCCTTACTTATGCCGAATGCCGCAGATAGCTCGCCGCGATCTCCACTATGTGCGAAAAAATGGAGGCGAGTTTATGTCGCTGCATTTACTGCTTAGCTTGAGCGTGCACAGATAGGCGGCACACGCAGCAGCGAGCGATCAAAATTTACACGGTGAAATTTGCAGATGAAATTTCGCGAGCCGTAAATTTAGCGCTAAATTTTTAAAATTTCACGGTAGCACAAATTTTAAAATTCCATGCAGGGCAGATTTAAAATTTTAAGCCGCGAGCTCACGGGGCTAAATTTAGCCGCCAAGAAGTTTGAAAATCCTCTACAAAAAGAAATTTTATTTCGGCGCGACGCTGCAAAAATTTTCAATTGCTCGTATTTGGGCGGCGAGCTTACGCGGCTTACGTTTTCGCGCGAGGTATAAATTTTAATTGTATATATTTCAACCGCTGCGAGACTGCGCCTAAAACCGCTTCGTATTTAGGGCTATGTAAATTTTAATCGCCCGCGCCAAGATACGATTAAATTTAAAGCGCAAAGCGCGGTCGTAGCGCCAGCTTGCATTAAAACGCCTAAAACTACGATTAAAATTCCAAACCGCGATAGAATTCCCGCGCAACAAAAGGCGGGCTACTCCGCCTTTTTTAGATTATCGGCGAGCAAAAATGCAAGCTCCAGCGCCTGATCTGCGTTTAGGCGCGGATCGCACTGCGTTTCGTAGCGCTGCTTCAGCGTCTCTTGCGTCACATTTAGCGAGCCGCCCGTGCACTCGGTGACGTTTTGACCGGTCATCTCAAGGTGGATGCCGCCCGCGTGCGTGCCCTCCGCGGCGTGGATCTCAAAAAAGCTCTGAACCTCGCTTAAAATTTTAGAAAATTCGCGCGTTTTATAGCCGTTCGCGGCCTTGACGGTGTTGCCGTGCATCGGATCGATGCTGTATAGGATCGCCCTGCCCTCGCGCTTTAGCTCGCGTAAAATTTGCGGCAGCCGCGCGCCGATCTTATCCGCGCCCATGCGGATGATGACGTTTAGGCGGCCTGCTTCGTTTTGCGGATTGAGCTTGTCGCAAAGGCGCAAAATTTCATCCGCGGTGCCGCTTGGGCCGATCTTGACGCCGAGAGGGTTTTTGATACCGCTTAAAAAATGCACGTGCGCATCGTCCGCGCCGCGCGTGCGCTCGCCGATCCAAAGCATGTGCGCCGAGCAGTCGTACCAATCGCCGCTGGTGCTGTCGATGCGCGTCAGACACTCCTCATAGTGCAGCAGCAGCGCCTCGTGCGAGGTGTAAAGCACCGTCTCGGCAAGGCTCGGAGAATTTGCGGCGCTCAGCCCGCACGCCTCCATAAATTTTAGCGTACGCGAAATTTCATCGCTGAGCTCGTTAAATTTAGCCTCCAGCTCGCCCTTTTTCAAAAAGCCCAAATTCCACTTATGCACCTCGTGCAGGTTTGCAAGACCGCCGCGAGAAAAGGCGCGCAGCAAATTCAGCGTCGAAGCGCTTTGATGATACGCCTCGATCATGCGAGCGGGATCTGCTTTGCGTGCCGCTTCGCTAAACTCAAAGCCGTTGATTATGTCGCCGCGGTAGCTAGGCAAGCTCACGCCGCCCGCCTCCTCAAAGTCGCTACTGCGCGGCTTTGCGAACTGCCCTGCGATGCGACCTACCTTAACGACGGGGCAACTCGCCGCAAAGGTAAGAATGATCGCCATCTGAAGCATTACTTTAAACATATCGCGGATATTATTCGCGCTAAAATCATTAAAGCTCTCCGCGCAATCGCCGCCTTGAAGTAGAAACGACTTGCCCTCGCTAGCGCGCGCAAGCTCGGCTTTTAGGTTGCGAACCTCGCCCGCAAATATCAGCGGCGGCAGTTTGTAAAGGCGCTCTTTAGCGGCCTGCACCGCGGCTTGATCGGCATAGACGGGCTGCTGTAAAATTTTATAATCCTTCCACGACGTCCTACTCCAACTCATAGCCCCTCCTAGGTTCCGTAAAATTTCGCGATTATACCCAAATAAGCTTTTATTAACCCAAAAAATCTTAAAATAGCGCCTTTAGGCAATTTGGAAGGAATTTTATGGAAAACGACCGCTCGAAGGGACTGATGCTTGCATTTGCCACCTTTTTTATGTGGGGCGTTTTTCCGATATATTTTAAACTCATACGGGGCGTGGACGCAGTGCAAATTTTAGCGCATCGCATCGTTTGGTCCTTCGTGCTGCTGCTCGTTTTTCTATGTTTTGCAGGCCGCTTAAAAAACGTCGCGCGGCTTCTTAGCGCCCCTAAAATCGCTCTCACGCTGCTTTGTACGGGGCTACTGATCAGCACGAACTGGGGAGTTTATATCTACGCGGTAAATTCCGATCAAATTTTGGCAACGAGCCTCGGGTATTTCATAAATCCGCTATTTTCGGTGCTCTTGGGCGCTTTGTTTCTGCACGAGCGGCTAAGCGCGGCGGCTAAATTTTCTCTGCTACTCGCCTTTGCGGCGATCGGCGTGCAAATTTACGCCCTGGGTAGGCTTCCTATAATCTCGCTCGTGCTGCCGCTTAGCTTTGCATTCTACGGCCTCATTCGCAAAAAAGTAAGCGTGCCTAGCTTCGAGGGGCTGTTTTGCGAGACGACGCTGATGCTGCTGCCCGCGCTTGCGTTTCTGATCTACTACGCGCTGAAAGGAAGCGGCGCTTTCGGCTTTAGCGCAAGCGGCGCACTGCTGTTTGCAAGCGGGCTGATTACTATTTTGCCGCTGCTTACCTTCGCCGCAAGCACGCAGTATCTGCCGCTATCTACAATCGGCTTTATGCAGTACATCAGCCCTAGCATGAGCATGCTGATCGCGGTATTTGTTTACGGCGAGGAGCTTGAGACTTATAAAATTTTGAGCTTTTCGCTAATTTGGTTCGGGCTCGCGGTCGTGGGCTTGGACGGCTTAAGGAGAAAAAATGGCTAATTTCGCTTTGATGTTCGCAGTCGCCCTTGCGGTGGGCGCGCTCGTATATTTTCAGGTCCAAAAGGCTTCCGCGCGTGCAGACGCCGCAGACCCCGAGCTTAGCTCGCAAAGGTATATGAAATTTTGCGATATTTTGGAGGGCAAACTGCGAGCTCTAAAGCGGTTAGAGCTGCGCGACGAAAGCGCTCGCGAGAGCTATCTAGACGAGCTTGGGGCTCTTAGCAAGGAGCTAGTCTATATCAAAACTATGCATCAAAGCAACCTAAACCCCGCCGTGTGGGAGGGCAAGCTATTTGGGTTTCTAAATAAAACGGACGCGCTTATCGAAAAATACGCCGCGGACGCAGAGCGCTCGCTGCAAGACTGGCGCAAGCAGCTGGAGATGGAATTTAAGAATTTGTAGCGCGAAATTTTAAGCGGCGAATTTCGCGGGTGTCTATATCGGTAGAATTTTAACGCCTAAATTTATATAATTTAACGCGCTGCAACTCTCGGAATTTTTAAAATTTACATACGTGCCGGAATTTTGCAAACCGCTTGCGTCATAGCGACAAAATTCCATGCGTTTTGTAAAGCAAAAACGATGCAAATTTTAAATCGGCGTAATTTGTAGAATTTTGCAAGATACATAGCAACCGCGAAGCCGATAATCGCGTCTGTAAATTTTATAGAATTTACTCATGAGCAGACGCGGTATCTGCAGTCTTGGATCCCGCTTGCTCTAGCTGCTTAGACGCATCGCGCCTTAAAATTTTATCGTATTCCTCCACCTCTATCACCTTGCCCTCATGCTCTATTTTAAGACCAAATTCCAAGCCTTCTAAGTGCAAATATCTAAAAAATTTATCCAGATCAAAGCCGCTTGCACCCTTAGGCTCATCGCCACAGAGCGAGAAATAGCGCTTTATAAGCGTATCGTAGATACCCAGCAGCGCCGCATTCGGCGTTACCGAGCCGCATCTATTAAGATCGGGCAGCGAGCCTCTGTTAAACCCGATTGCACCCTTTTCCCAATCCTTCAAGCGCCCCCTCATAATATACCTAACTATATCATAATTAAAGCTATCCAACCAGCTCCAAACCAAAATAATCTCATCGTAACAATAATCATCCATATGCTCTAGATATATTTTCTTATACTTCCTCAACGTATCCAAATCCTTACGGCAGTCATCGTATTTTTTTCGAATACGCTCATCGTCCGGAAGCCCTGCCAAATCGTATTTAAGTAGCAGATTTAGCATACTCGCGTCATATCGTTGCGGCAGCATCTGATAGATGGAGCAGTTCGGCTGCCGCTCATCTTTGCGGTGTTTGAGCGTAAAAGCAATACAATTATCGTCCGTCCAAGCCGTAATCTCAGGTCTTACGCCGCTGCTAAGCATAAGCTCCGTCATCTGCAAAAATCCGCCCGCTACGGCGTAATAGAGCGGATCAGATACCGCGCTAGTACCCTCGCTTTTAGGCGTTTCGTAATATTCCCTTACCTGCGCATCGCTAGTATCAGCGACCAAATAGGCATCGCAGCGTCCCGGAGTCGCAAGCCACGGACGAACATATTTAACGCTAGAAAAGCTAGCTCCATGCTTAAGTAGAACTTCCGCGGCGGCGGTAGAGTTATTTTCGATAGCATAGCTCAGCGCCGAATGAGAAAAATCGTCCGTGCGGTTGATATCCGCTCCGTGATAGATCAGCTCTTCGGTAGTGTTTGCATCGTTGTAAAAACTGGAATACATTATCGCCGTTATGCCAAAATGCAGCGGATCGCCCGCAGTGATGCGCTGCTCTCGCATAAATGCCAGAATACGCGCAGTGTCCTTGGAGCGTAAAAGCTTGCAGAAATACTCCATTCGCTCATCGCCATGCACTACGCATTCGTCCAAATCTAACTCGGCGCCCAGCCTTTCGTACCGGTACCTCGCTCGTGCAGCGCGATCCTCATCCGTTAGCGGCCGATTGGAGGAGTTGCCGGAGGTTGCGGCGCGGCTCGCCGTGGAATTTTGCGCGGGCTGAGTTTTGGATCTATCCATAAGCACACCGCCTGCGATCAAGAAAAATACGCCCGCCGAAACAACCAAACACGCTATGATGAGCTTGGATTTTATCTCTTTCAAAGCAACCTCCGCAAATAAAATGACAAATACTACCGAGTGTGAGCTTAGCCGAATATAAACGGGCGGAATTTCACAAGGCAATTTCGCCCGGACGGAATTTGCGAGACGAGATTTAAGAGGGTAAGGCGTGAAATTTTATCGGTAGCATTTTATGGCGATAAAACTCGTCGTTTAAAATTTAGGTTCAAATTTTAACGGGCGTGAGTAAATCGGGCGTAGATCGCGCTTGGGGCATTTATGAGCCGCGATAAATTTAAAATTTCATGCGTAGGCTGCGGCGAATAGCGTAAATTAAGCGCAATTCGTATTTTGAAAATATCCTTGAGCGTCTTGGATCATAACAGAAGAGCGGCTTTGTCATAAAATTTTAAATTACGATAAAGCCTTCAAGCAATTAAAATTTATCGGCGCGGCCTAAACGTCGTTAAATTTAGCAGTTATTTTGGCCTGAAGGGCTAGCGAATTCGCTATGCAGTCTTTTTTGAATTTTAAAAAATTTTTCCTTAGCGTCTTGAAGCTCTAAGCAGTACTCTTTAAACTTTGCATTATCCTTCGACATATCCGCAAAATCCTCGATAGAAGCGTCTATTTTACGGATAAATCGGAGCATGATTTCATCGCTCTTTTTAAGCATTTCTTCCAGTTTTATAGCCATGTCTGCTCCTTTTTGATCATTTTCTATATTCCTCTTTTTTGCAGTTTTTCAGCTCTGGAAAATCTTGATGCAATTTTTCGTGAAAGCGAAATATCTGCAGTCCCGCCATAGCGAAATCTGAAAAATATGATCTGAATTTTGGATCTTCCTGCGTCAAATCTTTAAAATATTCAAGCAGCTTTCCGCCTTCGTAGATAATATCCACTATATCGTCGTCGCTTTTCTGCAATCTTTCGATCTCCATGATCGCCTCCTTTGCTTCCGCTTGCGCGCTCTTTTAACAGATGCTCGTCCGCGTTATAGAATTTGCGAGATACTATCACTTTGCGTCTTAATATAAAATAAATTTATGTATAGTCGTTCTCATAATTTATGAAATTTAAAATAGCTTGCGATGTAGAATTTTAAAATCTCGCAAATTCGCAAAGGGCGCAAATTTGCGAGATGAAGCGAGGGGTTTCGCTTAAATTTTATTTACCGCAGCCGCATTTGCCCTGAGCGGCAAGCTTGCGGCGGATATAGGCGATTTTGCTTTGAAGCGGAAGGTGCTTAGGGCAGTTGTCCTCGCAACCTAGCAGCGTCATACAGCCGAATACTCCGTCATCATCGCCGATGAGCTCGTAAAAATCCTCGTCGCTGCGTTTATCCAACGCATCGATCTGAAAGCGCGCTATACGGTTGATACCGACGGCGCCGATGAAATCCTTTCGCATTATCGCGGTACCGCAGCTCGCCACGCAGATGCCGCACTCGATGCAGCGATCCAGCTCGAAAACCTCCTGCGCGACCTCCGGCTCGACCTTCTCCTCAAGCTTGGCAATGTCGGTCTCGTGATCGGTGTGGATCCAGCTCTCTACGCGTTTGCTCATCGCGTTCATCCAGTTGCCCGTATCGACGCTGAGGTCTTTTAGCAGCTTGAAAACCGGAAGCGGCATAAGCTCGATCACGCCGCTCGGAAAATCCTTCGTAAGCGTGCGACACGCAAGGCTCGGCTTGCCGTTTACGAGCATACCGCAGCTACCGCAGATACCCGCGCGGCAAACGAAGTCGAAGCTTAGCTCGGGATCAAATTTTTCCCTAATCACGTTAAGCGCGATAAACAGCGTCATTCCGTCGGTCTCTTCGATCTCGTAAGTAGCGAAGTGCGGCTTTGAAATTTTGCTTAGCGGATTGTACTTAAACGCCTTTATAGTTATTTTTCTACTCATATCCTATACCTGCTCTTTCGTTAGGTGCTTTATATTTTGGCTGCAACTCATAATGCATCAATGCCTCTTGAATTTCATATCTGCCTTTGCCCTCTGCTTGCATTTTCTCGCGAATTTCATCGACCTCTTTTTGGCGCACGGCGCTGTCGGGGTGCTCGATGATATTGCCTTTGGCGCCGTATCCGCGGAACGCAGGCGGTATCTCCATCTTCATAATATCAAGCGGCTCATAGCTTAGAGTAGGCATAGTATCGCCCTCTTTCCAGTTTGCAAGCGTTCGTTTTAGCCAGTTTAGATCGTCGCGCTTCGGGAAGTCCTCGCGGAAGTGCGCGCCGCGGCTTTCGGTGCGATCAAGCGCGCCCTTGGCGATACAAAGCGCGAGCTTCAGCATCTTCGGTACGCGATAAGCCTCCTCAAGCTCAGGATTTCCGAAAAGCTCTTTATTGCTTACTTTGACGTCCAAGGACTGCTTGTAAAGCTCCTCGAGCTCTTTTACGGCTTTGGCCAATCCCTCGCCGGTGCGAAAGATCGCGCAGTGCTCCCACATCACGTCTTTCATCCTGTTTTTGATCTCGAATACGTTAAATTTACCCTCTTTTTCAAGCAGGCTTTTCATGTAGTTTTGCTCTTTATCTACGAATTTTTGTATATCGTGCGTATTGATATCGACGTCGTGTCCTTGGCAATACTCCGCAAAATACTCGCCCACGATCATTCCCGCGACGACGGTTTCGGCGACGGAATTTCCGCCTAGGCGGTTAAAGCCGTGCATATCCCAGCACGCAGCCTCGCCCGCGCTAAATAGTCCCGCCAAAGTCGGGCTCTCGCCCGTAGCTTTTGTTTTGATACCGCCCATCGAGTAGTGCTGCATAGGAAGGATCGGAGCCCAGCCCTTGCCGTGCTTCCTACCCTGCGCGTCAATCTCTACTTCCGTATCGGCAGGATCGATGCCGTTGAAAATTTCGCAAATTTCTTGCACGTCGCGTAAATTTTTCTCGATATGCTCGCGTCCGAGAATCGATATGTCAAGCCAAACGTGCTCGCCGTAAGGGCTCTTCACCCCCTTGCCTGCGCGGATATGCTCCATTATGCGGCGGCTTACGACGTCGCGGCTAGCAAGCTCCTTTTTCTCGGGCTCATAATCCGGCATAAAGCGGTAGCCGTCCACGTCAAGTAAAATTCCGCCGTCGCCGCGGCAACCCTCGGTAAGTAAAATTCCGCTCGGAACGATAGGCGTCGGGTGAAACTGCACCGCTTCCATATTTCCAAGCTGCGCGACGCCCGTCTCAAGCGCGATAGCAGCACCTATACCCTCGCAAACGACGGCGTTTGTAGTGTGTTTATACACTCTGCCGTAGCCGCCGGTAGCGATCAGCGTGCCCTTTGAGACGTATGCGATCAGCTCGCCGGTAACCAAATCGCGCACGATTGCACCGTAGCAGCGGTTGTTTGCGTGAATTAGCGCGATCGCTTCTTTGCGATCGTGGATATCGACGTTATGCTTTAGCGCTTCATTTGCAACGGCAAAAAGCATCGTATGTCCCGTAGCATCGGCGGTATAGCAGGTTCGCCATTTTTTCGTACCGCCGAAGTCGCGACTGTGAATAAGTCCGTGAACCTCGTCTTTTTCGGTGATCGTGGTCTTTTGAGCGTTGATAATAGCGCTTCGCTCGCCTCTAGTAATCCTGGTCCAAGGAACGCCCCAGCCTGCAAGCTCGCGGATCGCCTTAGGCGCCGTTTGCGCAAACATCCTAGCGACATCCTGATCACAGCCCCAGTCGCTTCCTTTTACGGTATCAGCAAAGTGCACATCTTCATTATCGCCCTCGCTCATTTTGGAATTTCCCAGAGACGCCTGCATGCCGCCTTGAGCTGCCGCAGAGTGCGAGCGCTTAACGGGGATCAGGCTCAAAACGATGGTGCTAAGCCCCTTCTCGCCGGTAGCGATCGCAGCTCTTAAGCCAGCCAAACCGCCGCCTATAACTAAAGAATCACAATATATTACATTCATCCTAAACTCCCTATTCTAAACTTAACCATTTGAAATCGGCAATGATAGAAAGCAAGAAAAATGCGCCCCAAACGATAAAAACGACCTTTTTGATGAGGGCTCTTTTTCTTTGGACTTCCGCCTTTGTGCCGTCTATACTGATCCATTTCATATAAAGCCTATAAATTCCGATGCTAGCATGAGTTACTACGAATACTAATAAGACGAAATAAAATAGATGAAGCTGTCCGAAGCGCGCGGCGGCAAGATCTACGGTGATCTTCGGACCGAATACGATCATTAAAAGGTGAGCCGCTGCGAAGAAGAATAGGAAAAATCCCGTCCAAAACTGAAACCACCAAAGCGTAGTGTCGCAATGCTTCATGCGAATTTTATGCGCCTTATACGCTCTATACGCTCCGTAGTTAGCGGGGAATTTTCTCATAGCCAAAAACGCGTGAACGACGAAAATCACGAAAATTACGAAAGCGACGATGTTTGTGATGAAATAAATTCCGCCCGGTTCTGCGAAATGCACGACGCCCTCAAACGCGCCTTTGCCGATCAAAATCGTGCCGGTAAATATCATATGACACAGCATGAAACAGGCCAAAATCAGCCCGCTGATGCTTTGCGCCACGTCTTGCAAAGCCATAATACGGCTCTTTTTGCCGTCTATGGATTTACCCGTAAAACCCTCAATGCGACCCAGCATAGGTTCTCCTTGAAAAGATGATTATAAACTCCCACTAAATGAGTGTTTACGCTTTTGCGGGGAGGATTATATTACATTTTAACTTTAGATTAATTTAATTTCAATAAATTAATTTTCTCTTCAAAGAGCGCCTTAAGAAAATTGCTATCAAAAACATCGCCAGGGATAAAATTTGCCCCATCGAGAGGTTTAAGAATACAAAGCCCAATCCATCGTCGGGCTGCCTGAAAAATTCTACGAAAAATCTAAACGCCGTGTATAGCATCGCGTATAAACATATCAGTTCGCCGTTAAATTTCTTAAATTTACGGTAGAAAAATAAAATCACGAAAATTACCAGTCCCTCCAAAACCGCTTCGTAAAGCTGGCTTGGGTGACGCAACGTGCCGCCTACCAAGATCCCCCACGGCTCGCTCGTCTCGCGCCCGAAAAGCTCCTGATTTAAAAAATTTCCCACGCGTCCGAAAAAATACCCAAGCGGCACGCTAAGTGCCACGAGATCGAGCAGCGCCCACATATCGGTTTTAAATTTTTTGCAAAACCAAACCGTCGCGATCACGAATCCGACGACCGCGCCGTGATAGCTCATACCGCGAATGCCCACGAACTCGCCGTTATGAAAGGGGTTGAAAATTTGCCACGGATGGCTGAAATACCACGCCGCCTCGCCCGAATAGATCGCGATGTATCCAAGCCGCGCGCCCAAAATGACGCCCACTTCGACCCAGATAAAGTAGCGATCGAGCATCTTATCGCTGAAGTCAAGCCCGTCTTTTCGCACGAAATATTTGGCGATAAATAGCGCCGTAAGCAGCGCCAAAACATACATAATGCCGTACCAGTGCACGTTTATGCCAAACGCGCTGAATGCCACGGGATCAAAGTGGGCGTAAATTTCGTTCCAGTAATTCAAATTTTTCCTTTGTTTTAAATTTTAAAATTTAACGGCGCGCATCGGACGCTGCATGACGGACGCTCGGCAAAAGACACAGAGCGGCGCATACGCTAATGCAGAGGCCAGGTTTCTGACGCCAGGTCGCACACACAAAGCACGAAAGACGCACTGTACCGAGCGACGATATCGAACGATATACAGGGCGTCTCACCTAAAATTTCAAACGGCGGCGCCTTGTGCGGCATACAAAGCAACGCACGGATTACCCAAGCACGCAGCGCCGCGGCGCAAACGCGACGCGCACGGTATCGATACCGACAGCGCACGACGAATGCGGGATGATGCGCATAACGCGACCAAAGCGCCGAATGCCGCGCAGAGCCTAAAACGACGCGCGCGATACGACAAGCACCGACGCACAAAACCGCAAGGCAGATACTTTGCATCCGCGCAGATAAAATTTGCCCGTCTTACTTAGCTTATCGCGCCCGCAGGGGCTGTACCGGCTACAGCGCAAGAATTCCGAAAGCAAGTTTTAAATTCTATCTCTACGCAGCACTCTCCGTGTCGAACACGCAAAAAAACACCGAGCGCGCGTTTTAAATTTTAAATTCCAAGCCCCAGCGTCTCTTTCATCACGCGGCAAAAATCCGCCAAAAACCACCCGAGTGCCTTGTAATAGCTGCTTTTGGCATTTATCTGCACGTGCGTAGCAAGCGCGGAAAAGCTAGGAATGATAAATTGCGCCAGATATAGCGTCAAAATTTTATGCGATTTCGCGTCCGTGTTTTGCTTAAAGATCATGGCAAGTAGCGCCAGCATATTGGCCGCGTGAGCGCTTTTAAGCTCCGCAAAAGGCTTTTTGAAGCGGCATTTTTCATAAAACAGCTCCACTTCGCTTTCGCTTATGAGCTTGAAAAAATCCATCTCAAACGCCCCTTTTAGCGCCTCAAAATCGCGCCCTAGCGCCGCATAGTCCTCGGCCTGTACCTTTTGCCAAAGCTCGTGGCCGTTTTTGTTCTCGATATTTTTATTTACGATGATCCAGTTTTTGCCCAAGCCGCGCAACTTCTGCTCATCTATCACGCCCCTGAAATTCGTCGCGAAGATTATGCAGATCACCGAGTATAGCTCGCCTAATTTCATCTTTTTCCTTTAAATTTAATCAAATTTCGCTTGCCTTTTTCAGCTTTTCGATGCCGAATTTTTCCCAAATCCTGCTTAAAGATCGATCCAGGCTCTGCTGCTTTTTATCGATCTCGCCAAAAAGTAGCGAGCCGCCCGATCTGCCGCCGAAATTTGAAAGATTTAGCGCTACGTGGATTATCTGCGCGCCTTTTTTCACGTCGCAGAGCTCAAACAGCTCAAGCGCGGTCTCGCTCAGCAAGCTTAGACTAAACGCCCTATCCTGGCTGATCTGGTGCGAAAACTCCTCGCGCGATTTGTAGCGGATCTTTAGATCATACGTCGCGGGCTTTAGGCCTCTGGCGAGCACTTCGCCCGCCAAATGGCGCGCCAAAATTAAAATTTTGCGCCGCAGTTCGTCCCGATCGGCGCACGGCGCGAAGCTGCGCCCAAAGCCGATACTTTTGCGCTCGCGCTTTGAGACGACCTCGCCCTCGTCCTCGCCGCTAAGGGCTGCAAAAATTTTCCTGCCGTTTGCGCCCATCTTTTCAAAAATTTCTCTGTGCCCTAGCGCGTCGCCGAAGCTTACGATGCCGTATTTGCCGAGCGTTTTTTGCGCCGCTTTGCCGATGCCTGGGAATTTTGCCACAGGCACGGCGGACAGCTCGCGCGCGATTTGCGATTTTAAAATTTGACGCACGCCGAAGGGCTTGGCAAGGCTAGTGGCGAGCTTTGCGATCAGTTTTGCTTCGCTAAGGCCTACGCTGCACGGAAGGCTAAAACGGCGCATAATCTCGCTCTGCAAAAACGCGGCAAAGCCCAGCGCGTCCGCATCGTATGCCGTGCCGCGTAAATTTAGAAAAAACTCGTCGATGCTAAATTTTTCGATCTCGGGCGTAAAGCTTAGTAAAAACTCATAAATTTCGCGTGAAATTTTTTGGTATTCGCCGTGCCGCGCGCGCACTAAAATCAGTTGCGGACAGAGTCCGAGCGCGATTTTAACGGGCTGAGCCGAGTGCACGCCGTCTGCTCTGGCCTCGTAGCTCGCGCTTAAAATCACGCTGCCAAGCTCGCTCTTTCCGCCAAAAATCTCCTCGTCGCCGCCTCCGACGACCGCAATCTTTTTGCCCGCAAGCGCGGGATCGGCAAGCCTCGCTACAGAGACGAAGAAGCTGTCTAAATCGATATGAGCTATCAAACTATGTCGATCCCAAAACCGCTAAGCCCCGCGTAGTCTTTCGGCTCGCTCTTGCTTAAAATTTTGATTTTTCTCACGCCCAGATGCGCTAAAATTTGCGCTCCGATGCCGAAGCTCTTAAAATCGGCGCGATTTTGCGCGGATTTTAGCATCAAAAGCACGCCGCCCTCTTTGCGCAAAATGTCCAGATCGCGCATGAAATCGTTAAATTTCGTATCGCTTAAAAATTCCAGATCGCTTGAAATTTTATGAAATTTCACGTTCGTCTGCGCGCTCTTTTCGGGCTCGCCGAAAATATACGCGCGGTGCTCGTTGCCCTCGTGATCGCTCACGTCGTAAAATTTCGCCGCCTCGCCGCACAGCAAAGCGCTTTTTAGCTCGCTAAATTTAACGAGCGTTTCGTGCTTTAGGCGGTACTGCACGATCTGCGCGACCGAGATCATATTGATGCCGTGCTGCGCGCAGAATTTTTCCAGATCGTCCCTGCGCGCCATATCGCCGTCGTCTTTGACGATCTCGCAGATCACGGCGCTTTGCGAAAGCCCCGCCAAGCGGCACAGATCCGTAGAGCCCTCGGTGTGCCCCGTGCGAGCGAGCACGCCGCCGCTTTTGGCGATGAGCGGAAATATATGCCCCGGGCGGACGAAATCATCCGCGCGCGCGCCCACGCGCGACATCAGCTCGATCGTCATATTGCGCTCATACGCGCTTACGCCCGTCTTGGCGTCCTTCGCGTCGATCGTGACGGTAAATGCGGTCTCGTGACTGGAGGTGTTTTTATCGACCATTAAATTCAGATCTAGCTGCTGCGCAATCTGCGGGCTAAGCGCCACGCACAGCACTCCGCGGGCGTGCGTGATCGCGAAATTTACCTTTTCCGCGCTGCTAAAGGTGCTCGCAAACACTAAATCGCCTTCGTTCTCGCGATCGACGTCATCGACCATAACGAGCATTTTGCCGTTTTTCAGATCCTCGATCGCTTGCTCTACGCTGATCATTATCTCTCCTTTAAATTTACGATATTATTTTGCCATTTTTATCTACGATAGTTTCACGACCGTCTAAAATAATCTTGATATAGTCGTCGCTTAAAACTTTCACGAGTTCTATCTCGTCGTAAAATATCGGCTGTAAAATTTCGTTTTCCTCATCGTCCAGCAGGCCCCATTTGCCGTCTTTTTTGACCTTAACGTATCCTTTACAATATACGACTTGATCGTATATGCCAGACAGGGTATCGACTAAATACCGTATGTCGTCATAAATACAAGAAATAACTTCTTTGCCGGTTTTGTCTATATAGCCATATTTACCGTCTTTTTTGACCCAAGCTAAACCTTCGCAAAAGTCCTGAGCACTATCATAAATACAAGGAGCGATCTCTTTGCCGGTTTTATCTATACAGCCGTATCTGCTACCTTTTGCAACCCAAGCTAAGCCTTCGCTAAAACTGTAAACATGATCATAAATATAAGGAATAATCTCTTTGCTGGTTTTATCTATACAGCCGTATCTGCTACCTTTTGCAACCCAAGCTAAGCCTTCG
>CAUUKU010000014.1:0-25813 GCA_963545665.1 uncultured Campylobacter sp.
ATGAAAACACTTCAAGAAAATTTAAAGCTTTTTTATCTGGGGCTCGAAAACAGCGAGCCGTTTTTGTATAAAAACAAGGATCTGACGACCCACGCGCTTATCATCGGAATGACCGGTAGCGGTAAAACGGGACTTGGCATCACGCTGCTAGAGGAAGCCGCGATCGATAATATCCCATCCATCATCATCGATCCGAAGGGCGATCTAACGAATTTGGCTCTTACCTTTCCGCAGATGAGGGCTGAGGATTTTGAGCCCTATACCGACGAGGCCGAGGCGCAAAACAAAGGCCTTAGCGTGCGCGAGTACGCCGAGGGGACCGCAAATACTTGGCGCGAGGGGATCGAGGGCTCGTATCAAGATCTGGCGCGAGTACAGCTTTTAAAAAACAGCGCCGATTTTAGAATTTATACGCCCAAATCAAGCGCAGGTCTTGGCGTTAGCCTGCTAAGCGACTTTGAAGCGCCGAGGGGCTTAAGCGAAGAGGATTTGAATAACTATATCGGCGGCATCGCCACTAGCGTGCTAAGCCTCGCAGGGATTAGCAGCGATAATCTCAGCTCGCCGGAATTTTTACTAATCAGCCAAATTCTGTCCTACCATTTTAACAAAGGCGAGGGAGTGAGCGTGGTGGATCTCATCGCGCAGATCGGCAATCCACCTTTCGATAAGATTGGCGTTTTTGACGTTAATACCTTCTTTCCGAGCGATAAGCGAATGGCGCTTGCGATGAAGATTAACGCGCTCATCGCAAGTCCGAGCTTTAAGCTTTGGTGCGAGGGCGAGCGGCTAAATATCGCCAAGATGCTCTTTGACGAAAACGGCAGGGCAAGGGCGAATATATTTTCCATCGCGCACCTAAACGACGATGAGAGGATGTTTTTCGTCACGCTGCTTTTGGGCGAGATGATCAAATGGATGCGCACCACAAGCGGTACGAGTTCCTTGCGCGCAGTGCTTTATATGGATGAAATTTACGGCTTCTTCCCGCCAAACGGCAATCCGCCGAGCAAAACTCCGATGCTTACGCTGTTAAAGCAGGCTCGTGCGTTCGGACTTGGCTGCGTATTATCGACGCAAAACCCGGTCGATCTCGATTATAAGGGGCTTAGCAATATCGGTACGTGGTTCATCGGGCGCTTGCAGACCGCGCAAGATAAAGAGCGCGTCATCAGCGGCCTAAGCGGCATCGGCTCAAATCCGATCGACAAAAGCGTGCTTATGGAAAAAATTTCAAACCTAAAAAAGCGAAATTTTTTGGTAAAAAATATCAACGAGGACGTGCTGCGAGTGATCGAGACGCGCTTTGCGCTAAGCTATTTAAAGGGTCCTTTAAGCAACGAGCAAATTTCAAATTTAATGAAAGACAAAAAGGCTGAAATTTCATCCGGCGCCACGCAAGGCGTCAAATCCGCCGGCGCCGCCAAACCGGTAGTTTCTACTGAAATTTCGCAGCTTTACAGCTACGGCGCGGGTCTTGAGCTAAGCCCGTATCTGTATGCAAGCGCAAAGATGCGATTTTGCGACAAGGGAGTCGATTTTACGCAGCAGCGCTCCTTTTTGCTTTCGCTTTCGGACGGGGGCGAAATAGATTGGAATGAAGCTAGCACGCGAGAGGTTGCAAATTTAAGCGGACGGGAGCAGGCTGGCTCGCTCTACGGTGCGCTTCCTAGCTTCATTGCGGGAGCGAAAAATTTAAACGCTCAGCTTAAAAGCTTTAAGGAGTGGATCTACCGCAACGAGAAGTTAGAACTTTTTAGCGCGCTTGATCTGCTCTCAAAACCGGGCGAGAGCAGGGAGGAGTTTTTTGTGCGCCTAGGCGATAAGGCGAATGAGGCTCTAGAGGCCAAAACCGACGAGATCGCGGCTAAATTTGAAAAGGAAAAGGCGCGCCTTGAGGATAAAATTTCGCGCGCTAGCGAAAAGTACGAGAAGGAAAAGAGCGACGTGCTAAGCCGCGGCGTAGATACCGCGCTAAGCATAGGCGGAGCGATCTTGGGCGCGTTTTTGGGCCGCTCGCGCAGCGCCGGCAACATCTCCAAAGCGATCAGCGGCGCAAAGAGCGCGCATAAAATTTTAAACGAACGAAGCGAAGCCAAAAATGCACAAAACAGCCTAAGCGCGCTGCAAGAGGAGCTGGAAGCGCTTACGCAGAAATTTGAAAGCGAAGTGGACGCGCTAAAACAGAGCCTGGATCTAAAAAATATCAAGCTTGAAACGAAGGAAATCGCGCCGAAGAAAACGGACATTTACGACGAGAAAATTTCACTGCTTTGGAAGAGTTAAAGGGATCTTATGAAAGAGAACGGAATTTTAGATTTTATACTTAGCATCGTTATGGCGCCAAATTTTTGGTGCTACGTCGCGGCATATCTGATCGCCGCGATCCCCTTTGGGCTTTTGATCGGCAGATACCTCGGCGGCGTGGATATCAAAAGCGAGGGCAGCGGCTCCATAGGCGCTACCAACGTCCTTCGCGTCTTAAAAACTCGCGATCCGCAAAAAGCAAAAAAGCTCGCGATCCTCACCGTCGCTTGCGACGCGCTAAAGGGTGCCGCACCGATACTGATCGCGCGGGCCTTGGGCTTTGATCCAAACGTGCTGTGGGGTATGGCGGTCTTTGCGGTGGTGGGGCACTGCTTCAGCCCGTATCTGAAATTTAACGGCGGCAAGGGCATTGCGACGGGCGCGGGCGTGCTTGCTTGCTTTATCCCTATCGAGATCATAATCGCGCTTGCGGTCTGGTTCATAGTCGGCAAGACGGTTAAAATTTCATCCGTAGCCTCGCTTGCAGCGGCATTCTCGCTCATCGCCGCCTCATACGCGATCCATCCGCAAATACCCGTGATCAACACCCACGCACCCATATTCGTGATAGTTTTCATCGTTTTTTATAAACACATTCCAAACATCGTGAGGCTGTTTAAGGGCGAAGAAAAGCGCGTGGTATGATTAAAATTTTAATCGAAAAGCTGGAATTCGGCGCTATAATCGGGACGCTAGATTTTGAGCGCAAGCGCGAGCAGCGCGTGTGGGTATGGGCAAAGCTTGGAGCGGAGGAATTTATCGACTACGCGCAGATTTGCGAGTATATCAAGGCGGAGCTTCGCGAGAAAAAATTTCGCCTCGTAGAGGACGCGCTAAGATACTTCGCGCAGGAGTTTCGCTCAAAATTTCGCTCGATGGATTATTTTTATATGAAAATTTTAAAGCCCGAAATTTTACAAGACGCGAGCGTCGGCGCGGAAATAGAGATAAAATTTTAAAATTTCTTTAAAAAAACTTGAATTTTTGCTTAAAATATGTTACAATCGCGCCTAAAAATTTTAAGGCAAGGAAATTAAATGAGGATTTTAATAGTCGAGGACGAGGTAACTTTAAACAAGACGATAGCGGAGGGGCTGGCGGAGTTTGGGTATCAGACGGACAGCTCGGAAAGCTTCAAGGACGCCGAGTACTATGTAGGTATCAGAAATTATGATTTGGTACTGACCGATTGGATGCTTCCCGACGGCAACGGTATCGATCTCATCGGCCTCGTGAAGCAAAAATCTGCGCGAACCTCGGTCGTCGTGCTATCTGCAAAAGACGATAAAGAAAGCGAGATCAAAGCACTTCGCGCGGGTGCGGACGATTTTATCAAAAAGCCTTTCGATTTTGACGTTTTAGTAGCGCGCCTCGAGGCCAGACTTCGCTTCGGCGGCTCAAATATCATCAAAATCGACGATCTCATCATCGATCCGGACGAGGAAAAGATCACTTACTTGGGTCAAGAGATCGAGCTGAAGGGTAAGCCGTTTGAGGTACTAACCCACCTGGCGCGCCACAGCGATCAGATCGTAAGCAAAGAGCAGCTGCTAGACGCTATCTGGGAGGAGCCTGAGCTCGTTACGCCGAACGTCATCGAAGTCGCGATCAATCAAATTCGCCAAAAAATGGATAAGCCTCTAAACATCTCTACGATCGAGACCGTTCGCAGACGCGGATATAGATTTTGCTTTCCACAAAAAGCTTAAGAGTCCGCTTCGTTATACAATTAGCATCCGCTTCGGCGATGCTAATCGTTATATTTTCGGTAATGCTCTACAACTACATGAGGATTACCATCTTCGAAACCCCCGTTCAAAATTTAATCCTAAGAGCGCAAAAAATCGTGGATGCCTCCGTGCCGCCGGATAAAATTTCATCTTTTTTGCAAAACACGCCGGGCGAATACGAGAGCAAAATCATCGAAAACGGAGGGCTGAATAAGCCTAAATTTATCGAAAGCTCCGAGGGCGGTAGGAGCTATTTGCAGCTGCATTATCCCTACGACAAGGATAAAATTTTAAGCATCCGAGCCGACGTGAGCGTCTATGCAAACATCGTAAATCAAATACTCATCGACATCATTTTAGTAAATTTGACGATGATATTTTTGGTTGTGTTTTACGCGATGTTTCTTTCGCGCATGCTGCTAATGCCGATTAAGCTGATCAGCCAAAGGCTCGCTTCGGTGGATGAAAAATTTCTAAAGCCGATCGACGGGGCCGAAATCCCGAGCGAGTTTAATATGCTTTCAAACAGCATCAACCGCCTACTTGAGCGTATCGAGACCTTCATTTTGTATCAAAAAGAGCTTTTTATCGGTATTGCGCATGAGCTTAAGACCCCGCTTGCGGTTATGAAAACCAAAAACGAAGTGACGCTGATTAAACCGCGCGAGAGCGAGAAATACGTCGAGGCGCTTAAAAATAACAACGATTCGATCGATAATATGAATAAAATGATCAGTTCGATCCTAGAGATCGGGCGGCAGGAGGGGGCGCAGTTCGAAGCGCCCGAGCATACAGATATAATCGCCTATCTTAAGGAGCTGTGCGTAAATTTCACGATTTTAGCGCGCACGAGCGCAAAGGACGTGGAGATGAGCCTAAGCCCCGATCGGCTCGATATTTCGGTGCAGAAAAATCTTTTTATGCACGTGATTCAAAATTTCGTCCAAAACGCCATAAAATTTTCGCCCGAGGGGGAGAAAATTTTAATCAGCAGCGAGATCGCGGATGAAAATTTTATCGTGCAGGTCGCAAATAAGGGCGAGCCGATAGACGATGAGATCGATTATTTCGCGCCTTTTAAGCGCTACGGCGGCAAAAGCGGAGCGGGGCTGGGGCTGTTTTTGGCTAAAAATGCCGCGCAGGCGATGGGTGCACAGGTGGATCTTAAAAACGACGAAAACCGCTCGATGATCATCGCTTCGTTTCAACTTCCGCTGAAAAATTTAAAAAACAATCCGAAATTTCGCTATTTTAAAACAAAATGAAGCTTTTTATGGTATAAAAACGCCATAATTTTTTTCAAAGGTTATGGTTATATGTCGTTATTGATTACGAAAGAATGCATATGTTGCGACGCGTGTCGCGAGGAGTGCCCTAATGAAGCGATTTTTGAGGATGATCCGGTTTATATCATAGATGCCGATCGATGCTGCGAATGCGTCGAGGATTATTCCGAGCCCGCCTGCATAGTGGTCTGCCCGGTCGAGTGTATCATCACTGATCCCGATAATATCGAGACGGCGGACGAGCTGAAATACAAACACGTCCATATGGAAATTTAAATGCCCAAGCGCGTCGCAGTCATAGATCTGGGCTCGAATTCCGCCAGAGCCGTGATTTTCGAGCGCACGAGCAGGCTCGGGTTTTTTATCTTAGCAGAGCACAAGATCAAGATCCGCCTCGGCGAAGGCGCCTACGAAAACGGCGGGATTTTAACCAAAGACGCGATGCAAAAAAGCTTACTTGCGTTTAAAAAATTCAAGACCCTAATCGGCAACTACAAGGTTAAGCGCGTGCTTTGTATCGGCACCTCTGCGCTGCGCGACGCACCCAACGGTACGGGGTTTATAAAGCTAGTCCGAAAGCAAACCGGCATCGCCATTCGCAAAATCGACGGGCAGACGGAAGCCTATCTGGGCGCTTATGCGGCGCAGAATTTGCTTAGCGACTTTTCCCAGGGCGTTACGCTGGATATCGGCGG
Source organism: uncultured Campylobacter sp. (assembly GCA_963545665.1). Lineage (GTDB taxonomy): Bacteria > Campylobacterota > Campylobacteria > Campylobacterales > Campylobacteraceae > Campylobacter_B. The sequence goes on from CAUUKU010000014.1 coordinate 6,019, forward strand.
CGGCTCAACCGAGTTAGCCCTCATAAAAAACGGCAAGATAGAAAAGACGCTCTCGCTAAATTTAGGCACCGTGCGGCTAAAGGAGCTGTTTTTCGACCGCGGCGACGCGAAGGGGCTAGAGAAATACGTCTCTAGCGCGGTTGCGCACATCGGGGAGGAATTTTGCACGCAAAATTTAATTGTAATGGGCGGCTCCGCGCGAGCGCTATCGGGCGCCGTGATGAGCCTGCAAAACCACCCGCTAAAGATCGTGCATAATTTCAGCTACGATTACGAAAAATACGCGCCGTTTTTTGCTAAGCTGATGAGCGCAAAGACGCTTGATCTGGCGAAATTCCCGATCAAAAAGGACCGATACGACACGATCAGAGAAGGCGCCATCGTTTTTGATAAGATAGTAAAGAGGCTGGGTGCGAAAAAGGTGATCACCTGCGGCGCAGGGGTGCGAGAGGGGGCGTTTTTAAACTCGATCCTACGCGGTGCGCGGCTACCTAAAAGCTTTAATCCGAGCCTAAGAAGCCTTTTGGACCGCTTCGCCCCCGAGCTGTCTAGCGCTCCTAAGTTCGCAAAGGCGCTGTTTTGCGCGCTGTCGCCGATGCACGGCTTGAGCGAAAAATATATTAAAATTCTTCAGATCGCGGCATCGCTTTGCGAGATCGGGCGAGCGATCGGCTTTTACGCCAAGCACGAAACCAGCGCAGATATGGTGCTCGGCGGGCTGAACTACCGCACGACGCACAAAGAAAAGGCGCTCATAGCCGCGATCATCTCGATGCACGGAAGGCGCGAGCTGGGCGCTACGTTCGCGTCCTTGAGCGCGATTTTGCCGGACTCTGGTAAGCTTGCGTGGCTCAGCTACATTTTGGAGCTTGCGCGCCTCTTAAGCGAAAACGCGCTAAAAAATTTAGAATTTCGCTTTGAAAATTCCACTCTTAAAATTTCCGGCGCGGATAATTTAATAATGTTAAAAGGAAGCCTTAAAAAGCTCGCAAAGCCCGCGGTTTTCGCGGTAAATTTTACGAGCTGAGACCCGCGTCGCGCGTTCATCTGCCGCTCGCGACCGAATTACCTGCGCAGTCGCGTGCTACTACTTGTCTGCCGCCGCCTATGATCTAAATTGCATGCGCGCAATCGCTTCGTTTGCTCGTTTACCGTTTGCTGGCGGGCCCGCAAACGATCATGAGCGATCGCTTGCGGCTTGGTTTGCGATAAGCGCGCCGGTTTAGAATTTTTGTAAGCATTAAACAGGCGCTAGGTTTTTAAAATTTTACCGCCCTCGGCCCTCTTGCTCGCGCAGTCTTTTTAAAATTCTCACATCTGCGCACCCATTTTAAAATTTTAACATCCGCGTTACCGATTAAAATTTTATATTCCGTGCCCGCGCTTTTAATTTTTCTGAGCTTGCGGCGTCGTTTTGAAATTTCTGCTCGGTATCGCTTCTTGAAATTTCTCGCATCGATGCTTGAGTAGATAGCCGAGGCGCGGATTGTGCGTAGATTTTACGAAGCGGATGGTTTGGATTTGTCGCGATCGGCGCGGCGCAAATCTAATGCGCAGACTTTGCATAAATTTTACGAGGGCAAGGCGGACGCCTTTGCGTAGAATTTTAAAATTTACGAAAATTTTATTCATATCGCGCGTCACGCTCGGCATAGTCGCTTAGTGTCGCCGAGAGCAGCCGCGCTGCGGGTTTGGTTGGACGGTGCGGCAAAATTTTAAAACATTTGCGCTGCCGTGCGGTATCATGCGAGCAAACAGGCCGTTTGAAAATGCAAGCAAGCCGTTGCGCGATCAAATTTAATCGTGTAATTTAAAACGGCGACGAGAAATCGCGCGCGGACTAAGGGCGCTCTCGGTGATTTGCGTAGCACTCCGGTAATTTGCACAGCGTCATAACAATCCGCGTAGCGCCTCGAGCGATTTGCAGAAAGTACCCCTGACTATCCGTACAGCGTCTGGAGTGGCCTGCGAGAAGCGCCCCGACGGATCCGTGCAGCGTTCAGATCGATCCGCGGAAGTGCGCTCCGACATCCGCGGAAGCGGCCCTGTACGAGCCCTAAAATCGCCCCAGAGCCTCTTTGACGTGATCCTCCGCCATATCGATATTCCACATCGGCTCAAAGACGAGATCGATCTGTACCTCGCCGACGCCCTCCACGCTCTCGGCACCCGCGCGCACCCATTCCACCATCATCTCATGCAGCGGGCACGACTGAGTCGATAGCGTCATCGTGACTTTGGCGTTGTTTGCCTCATCTACCGCTACGTCGTAGATGAGCCCTAGCGACACGACGTCAAAACCCACCTCAGGGTCCACTACGGCGCGAAGCGCGTCGTAAATTTGCTCCTTCGTTACTTTCATTTTTCCTCTCCGAATTTTATGTAGTTAAAGATATTTACGATGTTGATTAGCACCAAAATTATGCTTGCCGCTTGCAAGATCACCGCGGGCGTTAGCGCTCCAAGGCCCGCGTACGCAAGCGCTAAGACGTTCGGCACGCAGGCTGCGTAGGCGATCTTTTTGATTATCATATCGTCTAACATAGGGATTTTGCGCTTGCTTACGAAGGGCGAGACGTAGTGGTACCAGATGAGAAAGGGCGCGATTTTATAAAGGTGCGCGACGATAAAGGCGAACAAAAAGCCGTATAGCAGCCCAAACGCTGCCAAATCTGTGCGATCTGCAAGCCAAAACGCCGCGCTAAATACCAAAGCCGCTAGCGATATATAGACGTTTAAATTCCAATAATCGATCGCTTTTCGCACTCGCCTGGCTAGGATGTAGATCGCCTGAGCTGCAAAGCTCGCAAGTGCGGCAAATGCGATGAAAATCCCAAAGTCTTTTAGTAAAAACAGCCCCGCGAGCAGATACAGCGCCAGCGAAGCTTTTGCTAGTGCGAAGCTTAGATCGTGCGCCAGGCTAAACATCGGCAGCAGCACGCACGCAGCGCCTACGATAACGAAAAACACAAAGCCTAGCACGAAGTATATGTGATAGGATAAAATTTCCGAAAAATACACTCCGAAAATCTCCACGCCGTTAAGCGCTAGCACGAGCGCGAAGCCAAGGCCGATCCCTACGGCTAAAAACGCAGCCGAGATCGCAAGCGCAACGGCGGGGAAGCTCCATTTGGGCGTGCCGATGAAGCTTAGCGCGTAGCAGATCGTAAAATAAAATAGGCTAAGCAGCAAAACGGCGCCGCCTGCGTGCATCAAAGGGATGCTTGAAAGCAGCAATCCCGCACTTAGCAGCGCTACGCCCGCAGCGTAAGCAAAGAGATTTAAAAACGCAAATTTGACGGTGAAAAATTCCTTTTGGATGATGACCGAAGTAAGCTGATAGAGCGCTCCGATGATTATGCTGATTACGAAGCCCAGCAAAAATACGTGAAAAAAGCTCGCCGTCTGCGGCGCCTGGATCGCGCCGAAATCGGCCTTTAAAAAGCTTGCCGCGCTTAGCAGCAAAAAGATAAAGCCGCAGATGAAATAGCCGCCTACGATGCGAAACGGCGGCGAAAAGGTCGTGATATTCATCTAAATTTTAAAGCTCTTTAACCGTGGCACTTCGCGTCGGTATCAAAGCCCTCATTGACCGCGCCGGGTTTTAGGCTGATGGTAAGCTTGACTGCGTCGCCGTCCAGATCCTCGCGGGCAATGTCAAATTTAGACTCGATCTTCGGGATCAGCCCCATCGGAAATTTATGATTGACCATGACGACCTTTTTGGTTTCGTCTTTTACGAAATTTAGCGCCACCAGCGCATTTACCATAGGCTCGGGCGGAACGCATTTGCGCGAATCAAAGCCGATGTACTCCACGCCGCCCTGCGATTTTTTGTAAAATTTCACCGTGGCGCCCGCCGCGTCGAACTCCTGCCAGTCTGTGAAAAAATCCATACCCGGTCCTTTTTTTAAAATTTCGCGCGATTATATAGTAAATTTTAAAATTTTGAAATGAGGCAGATCAAGTCCTATTCGGAATTTGTAAATTTAGCCGAATTTTAATACACTACGAGTTAAAATTCTAAATCCGAGGACCATTATGCAGACCATCACGATCATCGATACGTTCGGCTTTTTTTTCAGGCTCTACTACGCTATGAGCGGACTTAAGACCAAAGACGGCAAACCCAGCGGCATGGTGAGCGGATTTGCGAGCTTCATCGCAAATCTTTCGAAGGAATTTAAGAGCGATTATATAATTTTCGCTCTGGATAGCAAGGGCAAGACCTTCCGCTCGGATATCGATCCCAACTACAAAACCAACCGCCAAGCCCCGCCGCCCGCGCTTTTGCAGCAGCTGCCGGTCTGCATCGAGATGATCGAAAAGATGGGGCTTTACTCGCTCGGACGCGAGGGCTACGAGGCAGACGATCTCATCGCAAGCGTCGTTAAAAAGCACGGCGCCACGCATAAAATCAACATCGTTACCTCCGACAAGGACCTGTATCAGCTCATCGGCGAAAACGTTAAAATTTACAGCCACGGCAAAAAGATGCTTTACGGAAGAGACGAGTGTTTGCAGCGCTACGGCGTCTATCCCGAGCAGATCGTGGATTTTTTGGCGATCTGCGGCGACAGCGCCGATAATATCCCGGGCGTGCGCGGCATCGGCGATAAGGGGGCGAAGAAGCTTTTGGACGAGTGGGGCTCGCTCGATGGGATCTATTCAAATTTAGACCGCCTGCCGCAAAACAAACAGCGCGAATATCTGATAGAAGGTAAGCAGAGCGCCTACATAAGCAAGCGCCTGGCTACGCTTTACGACGAGCTGGAAATCCCGCCTTTAGAGGATGCGAAATTCCCGCAGCAAAATCCGCTTTTTAAAATCCGCGAAATTTTAAAAGATTACGCGCTAAATAGGCTTCTTTCGGCGCTAAGCTTGCAGGAGCAAAACGGGCTTGATCTTTGGAGCGAGGGCAAAGGCATGGGCGCAAAAAGCTCCGTTTTGGGCGCGGGCGGCAAAGGCTCCGGCGCAGAGCCGTCTCGCGGCGGCTCTATCTTGGACGCTGTCGTAGGGGGGCTAGACGGGCAAAATTCTATCCCTAGCGGCTCCGCTTGCGGCGGACAAAGCTGCGATAGCGCTTTTAAAACGCCCTTTGAGCCTGTTTGCATTACCGATGCTGCGGAGCTTGCGAGGCTGTGCGAAAGTATCGACGCAGAGACCTTGGTGAGCTTCGATACGGAAACCACTAGCGTCGATAGCAAAAGCGCCAAGATCGTGGGCTTTTCGTTTGCGTTTAATGAGGAGCGCGCCTACTACGTCCCGCTCGCGCATAGCTATTTGGGCGCTCCGGCTCAAATTTCTTCGGACGCCGCAAAGGCTGCGATAGAGGCGCTATTTCGCGGATATGTCGTGGGGCAAAATTTAAAATACGATTTTGAGATCGTGAAAAATAATTTTAATATTGAGCCGCCTGCGCGCTTTGCCGATACGATGGTGCTAGCGTGGCTGCTAGATCCCGCAAACGCCGTGGGGATGGACTCTATCTCGCCGCGGTATCTTGGGTACGAGACTGTGCATTTTGGCGACGTCGTTAAAAAGGGCGAGACCTTCGCCTCCGTGGAGCTGGACGCCGCTACGATCTATGCGAGCGAGGATGCGTGGGTGACGCTGAGGCTGTATTTTAAGCTAAAGGGGCTGCTTGAGCCCGCGCTTTTTAAGCTCGCGCAGGAGCTTGAGTTTCCGTTCGTGCGGGTGCTTTGGCAGATGCAAAGATGCGGCATCAAGATAGACGCGGAGATGATAAAGAGCCTAATCGGGCGCAACGAAAAGTCCCTGCGAGCGCTCACGGATGAAATTTACGAGCTTTGCGGCGAGCAGTTTAATATAAACTCTCCCGCTCAGCTCGGCGCCGTGCTTTTCGAGCGGCTTGGGCTTCCTGCGGCGAAGCGCACCAAGACGGGCTATAGCACCGATGAAAGCGTGCTAAAGGATCTTACGGCGCTGCATCCCGCGGTGGGTAAAATTTTAGACTACCGCGAGCTGTTTAAGCTGCAAAGCACCTACTGCGAGCCGCTGCTACAGCTTGCTCTGGCCGATCCGCAAAACCGCGTCAGATCGAATTTCTTGCAGACCGGCACGGCTACCGGGCGGCTAGCGAGCAAAAATCCGAACCTGCAAAATATCCCCGCGCGCGGCACGTTTGCGAAGGACGTACGGGACTGCTTCCTAGCAGAGGGGGGCTACTCGCTGATCTCGCTTGATTACTCGCAGATCGAGCTGCGCCTGCTAGCGCACTTTTCGCGCGATCCTGCGCTTTTGGCGGCGTTTAGGGTGGATGAGGACATTCACGCGCGCACGGCGATCAGTATTTTCGGCGACGCACAGCCTGCGCACCGCACGATCGCAAAGAGTATAAATTTCGGCCTCATCTACGGCATGGGCGCGGGCAAGCTAAGCGACAGCCTAGGCATCGCGCGCGCAGAGGCGAAGGGCTATATCGAGCGCTATTTTGCGGCGTTTTCTACGATCAAGGAATTTTTGCAGAGCATAAAATCGGACGCGAAAGAAGGCGGCTACGTAAGCACGCTTTTTGGGCGCAGGCGCTACTTCGACTTCGCAAACGCGCGCAACAACATGGTCTATGCAAGCTACGAGCGCGAGGCGGTAAATACGAAATTTCAAGGCTCCGCCGCCGACATTATCAAAAAGGCGATGGTTGAGATTTCGCCGCTGTTAAGCGACGAGGTGCGGCTGATATTGCAGATCCACGACGAGCTGATTTTCGAGGTGCGGGACGATTTGGCGCAGAGCTTCGGCGAGCGCGCGCAGGAGATAATGCAAAGTGCGGCGAGCCTGAACGTGCCCTTAAAGACGAGCCTAAACATCGCCAAGCGCTGGGGCGAGCTGAAGTAACTCCGCTAAATTTAAAGCGCAGCTAAAATTTAAGCGGAATTTAAACGGCGCGCGGAATTTTAAATTTTGAGCAGGACAGAGCCTAAATTTGCCCGTTTGATAAATTTAATTGCGCTAAATTTAAACCGAGCGATTGTAAATAGCTAGCGCGGCGCGGCGCAGATCGCCGCTGCGTAGAAATTTTATCGCTTATGGGTAGAATTTTAAAATTTACGCACGGGATTTCCCTAATCGGTACGACGGTGCCGTCCTTGCGGCGAGTTGCGACGCTCGCGGCGGCTGTTTGAGCAGTAGCGATCGCGGGCGGATGCCGCTTGATAAATTCTATCGCCCCTCGTCGCGACGTCGTAAAGGTGCTCGGCACGGCTCGTCAAAATTTCACCAAGCGATCGGCTTTTGAAATTTTAAACGCCGTAAAAATTTAGCGATAAATAGCCCGCCAAATTTAGACGAAACCGCCGGCGCGCGGTAAATTAATTCGTCAGCTCAAAGCTAAGATCGACGAGATCAAAGACCTGCTCGGGCGCGATTTTGGAGCTTAAATTTACGCTGATCCAGTGCTTTTTATTCATATGATAGGCGGGCAAAATTTGATCTGCGTCGCGCAGGATCGCTGCGAGATCGGGCTTGCATTTTAGATTTAGTATCTCTAGCTCCTCACCGCTTTTAAGCCCTAGCTTGCCGCCGTCCACGCGCATAAAAACAGCGAACCATTTTTGGTTTTTCGCGTGGCGAAACACGGCAAATTCGGGATGTTTGTCAAATACTCGCTCGCCCTGCGCGCCGAATTTCTCCTCGATGTAGCTAAAAATCCGCTTCCGTGCGAGCATCACTTGCCTCCTTTGCAAAAGCAGGCGTCCAGATGATCGTCCACTACGCCCGCGCTTTGCAAAAACGCATAGACGCTCGTGGGCCCTAGAAATTTAAATCCGCGCTTTTTCATATCTTTTGCGATGAAGTCCGCAAGCGGCGTGGTAGCGGGGATCTGCTTTATGTTTTCATAGTGATTTATGATGGGCTTGCCGTCAAATTTGGGATCAAATTTAGGTAGCAGATAGCCCCAAAGATAGTCGTAAAAGCTGCCGAACTCGCTTGCGACGGCAAGGAATGTGCGGGCGTTTGCGACAAGCGAGTTTAGCTTTAGGCGGTTTCTGATGAGTGCTGGATTTTGCATAAATTTTGCCGTTTGCTCCTCGCCGTAGAGCGAAATTTTGTGCGCGTCAAATCCGTCAAACGCCGCTCGCATCGCCTCGCGCTTAAGCAGCACGGCATGCCACGAGATACCGGCTTGAAAGCCCTCAAGCACGATGAGCTCGAAAAATTTCGCATCATCTTTTATGAGCTTGCCCCACTCCCAGTCGTGATATACTCGCTCCAGATCGCTTTTCTCCGCCCAGTCGCAGCGGATTTTTTGCGCGCTCGCCGCAGAATTTTTCAAATTTCACCCCTTGTGCTAAATTTTAAAAATTATAGCAGATATGTAAATTTACATATCCTCTATTTTGTCTATGCTATGCCACGCGACGATCAGAAGCACTCCGGTTATCACGCTGAATGCGGTATCGAGATAGTAGATCGCGTCGTGTTTTGTAGCCCCCAATGCCACTATTGCTATGCTAGAAATTACAGAGGCGACGAAACACAGAGCGTAAATTTTAAAAAGCGGTTTTTGCGTGATTTTAGCAAGCTTAAAATTTAAAATCATCCAGCAGACCATACAAAAGACCAACGAAACGAATAAGCCGATGACAAACAAAATAAACATATATTGTTCCGCTTCGTAAACTGTCGCTAGCACGAAAAATATCGCAACCACAATGCTGCTCGTCCAATAAAGCGTAAAAAACAGGATGAGACGTGCTCTGCACAGGGGCTGGAGCTTTTTAAGCGCTCTGTAAAAATACATAAGCGTAATTACGACTAGCGCCGTCGTCTGGCCGCTGCTTTTATTTTGTAACTGCGGAAAAAAGTCCGAGGCATAAGGTATCAGCATCGTAAAGAGCATAAATGCCGCCGCACTCATTCCTTCGGCTTTCGCCTTTTCGATGATCTGCTTTCTGCCCTCATCGGTTATATTTTCTTGCATTTTTGAGCCTTGAAAAAAAAGTTTTTATTTCCAGGGCGATTATATAAAAACGTAGTTAAATTTTGATTGAAAAAGTGGCAGAATCGAGCTTTAAACAGTGGCGTATTTATGATTGCGAGCCGCAAAATTTAAAACGAATTAACGCGAGATGAGCCGCCCTGATAGAAACGCTATTTTTATAGCGTTTCGTAAGTAGCGAAAATGGATCTAAATTTTAGGGCGCAGATAAAACATTTCGTTCATCTAGCGTTAAATTTAGATCCAACGAAGCGTAAACTCGCAAAAACTTCGTTTTACGATTTAGCCGATATTCTCGCCTGCGATCATACCGAATGTCAGACAATCCGCGATCGCCACGCTACCTAAGCGGCTGGCTCCGTGCACGCCGCCGGTGATCTCGCCCGCAGCAAATAGCCTAGGGATCGGCATTTCTGTTTTTAGCGAGATGACTTGGGCTTTGGTATTGATGTCGATACCGCCCATCGTGTGGTGGAGCTTCGGCGTGCCGCGCATAGCGTAGAAAGGCGCTTTAGAGATATCGACGCCGTTTGTCGTGGTTTTGTCCATCGGCTTGCCGAAGTCTTCGTCTTTGCCCGATTTAACAAAGCCGTTGTATCTCTCGACGGTCTTTTTTAACTCGTCGGCAGGGATTTTATAAGCTGCCGCTAGCTCGTCTAGGGTTTCAAATTTCTTTAACACGCCCGATTCTAGCGGCTTAGTGTAGTGCTCCGGTATGACCATATTTTTTACGCCCTCAGCGTCGCAGAAGTTGATCGGATAGATATCTGCTTTCGCGTCGATTACTTTAAACATAGCCTGAGAGCGAGTGCGGCGGTCTGCTAGTTCGTTCATATAGCGTTTGCCGGTTCTTGGATCGACTGAGATGCCATAGCGGAAGCTTCCGTTTACGTTAAACATAGAGCCTACGCCAAAGCCTTTTTCATCAGGGCATGCCCATGGACCAAATTGTATCCAGCTTAGCTGCACTGGAGTTGCGCCGATCCTAAACGCCTCTTTCATAGCGCCTGCGGTTGCGCCCGGGTGGTTGGTGCTATCTGTAGTAGGCAAGATAGATGGGTCTTGAACCTGTCTAAAGAATACGTCGCGGCAAAATCCTCCCGCAGCTAGTACTACGCCTTTTTTGGCTTTTATAGTCTTTTTAGTTCCGGTAGTGTTTTCGGCGTCGTCTTTTTGGCTCTTTGAGTCGAATTTATAATCCTCTCTGATGATCACGCCGTCTACGCCGCCGTCTTCGCCGAGTACAAACTCGTCAAATTTAGCTCTTTGTCTTAGCTCGCAGCCTTGTAGGTTTTTAAAGTATTCTACCATAGGTTGAACGATACCTGAGCCTGAGCCGTTAGCCGTTTGAAGCGATCTAGGCACGCTGTGTCCGCCTGCGTGAGTGACCTTGTCGATGTATTTTGCGCCGCATTTTAGGGTTAGCTTATACGCATCTTGCGCGCGAGTAGCGATGGTGTCGATGAGATCTACGTGGTTTAGGCCGCGGCCTGCCTTTAGGCAGTCTTTGATGAAGAGCTCGTTGCTATCTTGGATGCCTTCGGCTTTTTGTTTGTCGCTGTTCGGAACCGCGAAGATACCGCCGTTGATGACGCTGTTGCCGCCGATGCGACCCATCTTCTCTACGATCAGCACCTTGTTGCCCTTCTCGGCTGCGGTGATGCCTGCGGCAAGTCCCGCAAAGCCGCTGCCTACGATGACTACGTCCCACTCCTCGTCAAATTTGACGTCTTTTGAGCTTACCGCCGCTTGCGCATTAACCCCGCTAAGCGCCAAAGCGCCCGCACCGACTAGGCTCATTTTGAGCACGTCTCGTCTCGAAACATTTTCCATGATACGTCTCCTTTGTTTAAACCGAAATTTCGGTTTTTGATGTGCCTAATTCTGAAGATATTATACCCAGATCTAAATAAAAATAAAATTTAAGGGAGTGTATAAATCTTATTTAAAATTTTAAGGTAAATTTTATATTTCGTGAGCTTGGGCGTGCGATCGGTTAAATTTACGACGCCCGATCTCGGTAAATTCTATCTTACATAGCCTCGGCGCGGCGCGGATGAAATTTGCCCCCTCGCCGCGTTTTGAATTGGTTTTAATTTAAATTTAACGCTCGCGAGCGATTAAAATTCCGCTTAAAATCACCACCGCGATGCCCGCTAGCACGATCGGACCGGGCAGCCGGTCGCCTAGCATAATGCCGAGCGCCATGCTAAAGAGGATATCGCTGTAGCTAATCGCAGCGACTATGCCCGCTTTGCGCGAAGCGGCGTAGGCGCGCGTCATGTAAATTTGAAAGTAGATCCCGCTGACGCCCAGAAGCGCCACGAGCACCCAGCCAAGCAAGCTCGGCAGATTAAAGTAAGCAAGTCTCGCTAAATCCGCCCCGCTGAAAAGCCCTAAAATTTTGACCTCGCTATCACCGAGCGCCCAACCCGCAGCCATCATCATCGCGCTTAAAAAGGTGGCGGACGAGACGAAAACCAGCACGATGAGGTTGGTGGCGTAGTGTTTGCGGAGCTCGCGCACGCTCGTGTATGCAAGCCCCGCGCACATGCCGCCGAAGATTCCCACCGCGTCGGTTACGCTGATGCCGATGTGCGGGCGCACGACGAGTAAAATTCCGCCAAATCCGAGCAGTATCGCAAACCAACCCTTAGAGCTTAGCTTTTCGCCTAAGAAAAATGCCGAAAATAGCGCGGTGAAAATGGGCGCCGTTTTTTGGAATGTAAAAGCGGTGCCAAGATCGATGTGAGCGATGTTGTAAAAGGTCGCTAAGATACCGCAGCTGCCGATAAAGCCGCGAAACGCGAGCAGCCACGGCTTCCCGCCTGGGCCCAGGTTTTTTATCCGCCTTAGCGAAAACAGCACGATCGCGATGCCTACGACGTTGCGGAAAAACACGATCTCGGCGCTGCTCATCCGCTCCGCCATAACCTTGGCTAGTGCGCCGTTTAGCGCGAAATAAAAGCTCGCTACGAGCATGTAGTAAACGCCAAGATGTTTCAGCCAAAACGCGGAGTAAAATTTCTGCTTCATCGCCCGCTACTTTCGGTTAGCCACGAGCGCGCTTTTATAAAGCGGGATCAAAAGTCTCGCCGTATTGCGAAAGAGCGCGAGACGAGGGAGCGAAATTTGCGCGCCCAAAAGTCTAGCAAAAACGCCCGCAAAAGAGTTGTAAAAGCTCGCCGCCGGCGTATAATACGCGCCCAAGCGGCGCAGCAAGAAGTTGTTGTATTTCATCGCGCCCCTTTAAATTTGCGAAATTATACACGCATAATGATTAAATTTTAATATTTCGTCGCGCCGCCTGCTTTTGCGCGCCTGGCGCGACCGATCGATTTTGCACTTTGGCGCTTGAATGCGCGGAATAGTCAAAATTTACGCAGCCGAGGGTTTTTGCGCTTTCGCACGGTTGCGCCCGTTTTTGTGTTTTGATCGCTAGCTTTCGTACTTAGGCTATGTTTTTAAATTTTATAAATTTTACGCGTAGCTCCAGTTTTGCGTCATCCGTGGCGATGGATCGCGCGTTTTGATGCCTTGCGTCCGTGCGGCGTCCCGCTAGTGCCACGATAAAATTTCGCTAAATTTAGCGCCTAAATTTCATAAAATTTTGTCGCTTAGCTCCGCGAGCGAGCGCGTAGAATTTGGCTTTAATCTATTTTTGGTTATAATCGCGCCAAAAACTACAAGGACGAACGTGAAAAGTTTGATCATCATCGGGCGCCCCAACGTCGGCAAGTCGAGCCTTTTTAACCGCTTAGCGGGCGCTCGTATCGCCATTACCAGCGACGTTGCGGGCACGACGCGCGATACCAATAGAGCCGAAGCCGAAATTTTCGATCGCCGCGTGCGCGTGATCGATTCGGGCGGCCTGGATGACGCCTCCGAGCTGTTTGCGCGCGTGCAGGCTAAGACGCTAAGCGAGGCAAAGAGCGCGGATTTGATAATCTTTATGACGGACGGCAAGCTATTGCCGAGCGACGATGAGCGGCGGATTTTTTTCTCGCTGCAAAAGCTCGGTAAGCCCATTGCTCTAGCGGTCAATAAGATCGACGGCAAGCGCGACGAGGAGCGCAGCTGGGAGTTTAACGAATTCGGCGTTAAATTTTTCCCGATCTCCGTTTCGCACAACAGCGGCATTGATGAGCTGAAAGAATGGATCTACGGCTTTTTGGACCCTGCGCCCGCGCAGCAGGATGAGGATGAAATTTTTGATGATTTTATAGAGGGCTTCAACGACGAGGGCGAGCCGAAAGAGGGGCGCGACGAGGAATTTTACGCTAGCAAAACCATCGGCGTGGGTATCATCGGGCGGGTAAACGTCGGTAAATCGAGCCTTCTAAACGCGCTTGTGGGCTCGCAGCGCTCGGTCGTGAGCGATTATGCGGGCACGACGATCGATCCGGTGAACGAAAGCACGGAATTTGGGGGGCGCACGCTCGAGTTTATCGACACCGCGGGTATTCGCCGCCGCGGCAAGATCGAGGGCATCGAGCGTTTCGCGCTAAATCGCACCGAAAAAATCTTGCAAAACTCCGACATCGCGCTTTTGGTGCTTGACGCAAGCGAGCCGCTAAACGAGCTGGACGAGCGCATCGCGGGGCTTGCGGCTAAATTTGAACTCGGGCTCATCATAATTTTAAACAAATGGGATCTTTGCGAGCGCGATTACGACGAGTTTTGCCGCGATCTGCGTGATAGGTTTAAATTTCTTTCCTACGCGCCGATCATCAGCGTCAGCGCGACGGACAGGAAGCGGATCCATAAAATTTATCCGCTCATTTTGGAGGTTTATTCGAATTTCACGCGCAAGCTCGGCACCGCAAGGATCAATGAAGCGGTAGAAGCCGCGATAAAGGTGCATCCGATACCTCGCGAGCGGGGCAAATCGGTTAAAATTTACTACGCCGCGCAGATCGGCTTTGCACCGCCGAAGATCGCCCTTGTAATGAACCGCCCCGGAGCGCTGCATTTCAGCTACAAGCGCTATTTGATAAATAAACTGCGCGCAAGCTTCGCTCTTTCGGGAAGTCCGCTAGTGCTGCTGCCGCGCAAAAAAGGGGAGGGCGATGAAGAGCGGTAATATCGTACTCATCGGCTTTATGGGGGTAGGCAAGGGCACGGTAGCGCGGGCTCTGGCTGCGCAAAGCGGGATGTTTGCGCTTGATTGCGACGATATGATCGAAAGCTACGCCAATAAAAAGATCGGGCAAATTTTTAAAGAGCAGGGCGAGGAAAGCTTTAGAAAGATGGAGGCGGGCCTTGCGAAATTTTTAGAAAAGTCCGTCCGCTGCGCCGTGATCTCTACAGGCGGCGGCTTTTACGCCGTGAAAAATTTAAACAAAATCGGCACCGTCGTGTATCTGAAATCAAGCTTTGAAGGAATAATCGAGCGCTTAAAAAACAGCGAGAACGCGGAGAAAAAATTTGCAAAACGCCCGCTGTTAGCGGATCTGCAAAAGGCCACGGCGCTGCACGCTCAAAGAGACGGGGCGTATGAAAAAAAGGCCGATATAGTAATTGACGTGGAAAATAAAAGCGTAAAAAAGATCGTAAAAGAAATTTGCTCCGCCTGCGACGGGCTAAGCTCGAAAGAAAAAAAGATGTTTAAGCAGAAGTGCTCCGGCGGCGGCAAAAATTCCGAGCCGCACGGCAAAGAGGGCAAAAGCGATAAGCTTAAAAAGAAAGAGGCACTAAAGCAAAAGCTGCGCGAGCTACTAGAGGGCTTAGAGCGCGAGCAAATTCCAAAGCGCGTAATCGCGTGGCACTTCGATCTTTACGAGCCTTATGCGCTACAGCTGGCGGGATCGAGCAGCTACGACGTGGATGACGACGACTGGGCGTGCGAGGACGAGGATGAATTTTATCCCGAATGTTCACGCTTGCAGCTTGAATTTTTAAGCGAGCTTTCGTGGCGACAGGTTTTAAAACTGCTCGTGCAGGCTCTGCGCGAGCTGCGAGAGCAGATGCCTAGCGCTAAAATTTTTAAGTGCAAGCACGTCGCCGTGGGCTTTATAGACGGCGATCTGATTTTGATTTAAAGGAGCAATGATGAGAATTTTAACGGGTCTTCAGCCCAGCGGCAAGCTGCATTTGGGCAACTACTTCGCGAGTATCAAGCAGATGGTGGATGCGCAAAACGCGGGCGAGCAGATGTTTATGTTTATCGCAAACTACCATGCGCTTACGTCCGTAAGCGACGGCGCAAAGCTTAAAAATTCTACCTACGAGGCCGCCGCGGCGTTTTTGTCTCTCGGGATCGATCCGAAAAAGACGGTGTTTTGGGTGCAAAGCGACGTAAAAGAGGTGTTGGAGCTTTACTGGATTTTAAGCGGATATGCGCCGATGGGGCTACTCGAGCGAGCGCACGCCTACAAAGACAAGATCGCTAAGGGCTTTGAGAGCAAACACGATCTGTTTAGCTACCCCGTGCTGATGGCGGCGGACATCCTGCTATACAGCGCGGAGGTCGTGCCTGTGGGCAAGGATCAGATCCAGCACGTCGAGATCGCCCGCGACATCGCGCTTAAATTTAACAACGCCCACGGCGAAATTTTAACTATTCCGCAAGCGCGAGTAAATGATGAAGTGGCGATCGTGCCGGGCACCGACGGTGCCAAGATGAGCAAAAGCTACGGCAATACGATCGATATTTTTGCAGATGCTGCGACGCTAAAGAAGCAAATTTCAAGTATAGTAACGACCTCCGAGCCGCTAGAGGCGCCTAAGCAGTGGCGCGGATGCAATGTCTATAATATCGCGAAGCTGTTTTTAAACGAAGCGGCGGAGCAAGCGGCGCTGCGGGCTCGCTACGAGCGCGGAGGCGAGGGGCACGGGCATTTTAAGGCGTATCTAAACGAGCTCGTGCTCGGCTACTTCAAAGACGCGCGAGATAAATTCGAATACTATCAAAGCCACCGCGAAATTTTGGATGAGATGCTAAGACAGGGCGCGCAAAGAGCGGCTGCGACGGCTGCTTCATTGATGCAAAAGGTTCGCGCCGCCGTGGGGATTTATCGCTAAGGAAGGCTTTGTAAGCGATAAAATAGTAAAATAAATTTTAAAAAGGAGTAAGAGTGAAAGCGATCGTAACGGTGATCGGTAAGGATAAGGTTGGCATTGTGGCGGGCGTTTCGGCTAAGCTCGCGCAGCTTGGGCTAAACATAGACGACATCAGCCAGACGGTTTTGGATGAGTTTTTTACGATGATGGCGGTGGTTTCTAGCGAGGAAAAGCAGGACTTCACGGCTCTGCGCGAGGAGCTAAACGAGCTAGGCGAAAAGCTAAAAGTTAAAATCAACATCCAAAGCTCGGCGATCTTTGACGCTATGCACAACATCTAAGGCGCGCAGATGGACATCAAAAACGTAACCGAAACGATCGCGATGATTGAGGAGCAAAATTTCGACATCCGCACGATCACGATGGGCATCAGCCTGCTTGACTGCATCGATCCCGACATTGACAAGGCCGCAGAGAAAATTTACGCAAAGATCACCGACAAGGCGCGCGATCTGGTAAAGGTCGGCAATGAAATTTCGGCAGAGCTCGGCATCCCGATCGTAAATAAACGCGTCTGCGTAACGCCTATTGCCATCATCGGCGCGGCGACGGATGCCGCGGACTACGTGCCGCTTGCTAAAGCGATGGACGAGGCGGCGCAAAAGGTCGGTATCGACTTTATCGGCGGCTTTTCGGCGCTCGTGCAAAAGGGCTACGCAAAGGGCGATAAAATTTTAATCGACTCCATCCCCGCCGCACTCGCCGCGACGCAAAAGGTCTGTGCGTCCGTTAATATCGGCTCGACCAAAACGGGCATAAATATGAGCGCGGTCGCCGATATGGGGCGCGTGATCAAAGAGACGGCGCGGCTTTCGGATCTCGGCGCCGCAAAGCTAGTCGTGTTTGCCAACGCCGTCGAGGACAATCCCTTTATGGCGGGCGCATTTCACGGCGTGGGCGAGGCAGAAGTCGTCATAAACGTGGGCGTTAGCGGCCCCGGCGTCGTTAAGCGCGCGCTTGAGAAGGTGCGCGGAGCGAGCTTTGACGTGGTCGCAGAAACCGTGAAAAAGACGGCGTTTAAGATCACGCGTATCGGACAGCTCGTGGGCCAAATGGCCTCCGAGCGGCTAGGCGTGAAATTCGGTATCGTCGATCTATCGCTAGCTCCGACTCCGGCGGTGGGCGATTCGGTCGCGCGCGTGCTTGAGGAGATGGGCCTAGAGCGCGTCGGCACGCACGGCACGACTGCGGCTTTGGCGCTGCTAAACGACGCGGTCAAAAAGGGCGGAGTGATGGCGTGTAACCAAGTAGGCGGGCTTAGCGGCGCGTTTATCCCCGTCTCGGAGGATGAGGGCATGATCGCCGCGGTGCGCGCAGGCTCGTTAAATTTAGAAAAGCTCGAAGCGATGACCGCGATCTGCTCGGTGGGGCTCGATATGATCGCGATCCCACAGGATACGCCCGAGCAGACGATCGCCGCGATCATAGCCGATGAGGCCGCGATCGGCGTGATAAATCAAAAAACGACCGCCGTGCGCATAATCCCAAAGGGCAAAGAGGGCGACACGCTGGAATTCGGCGGACTTCTGGGCAGCGCGCCCGTGATGAGCGTAAATAAAAACTCATCTGCCGATTTCATCGCCCGCGGCGGCCAGATACCGGCTCCCATTCATAGTTTTAAAAACTAAATTTAACCCGCTTAAGGAGGAAAGATGAGAGCGTTTGCGTTATTTGCGGCGGCCTTGCTTTTTAGCGGCTGCTCCATAATCTCGGCATTTTATAGCAAGGAGAAAAAATTCGAGCTGGCGGGCTTGGGGCAAGACGGGGTCTATAGGACCTCGGACGGCAGCACAGACACGCTAATAAAAATAATGTCCACCCGCACAAAAGAGGGCGAGCCGTATCGTATAATCCACACGCTGGAAATTCCTAAAAATTCTACCCAGACGGATTTTGATAGCAACGATAAAGAGGTATTTAAAATAGACTGCTCCAAGAATCGTTGCTCGCCCGAATATGACAGGGAGCCGAAAAGAATTGCCATTTCTTGGCCTGCGCCGAATGGAGGCGGCGTTTTTGACGGCGTCATATATCTAAAAAATTTACGGCTCGTAAAGGCGTATTAAATTTGCGGACTAAAAGCGCGCAAAATTTATAAAATTTAGCGAGTAAAATTCTAAGTCGCCGCGATGGAATTTTTGAGTTTTAAATTCTGTGCTGCAGGCGTGGAATTTTGAATTAAAATTTCGGCGCGGAATTTCGCTTTTAAATTTTACGGCGTGAAATTTTACGGCGCGCTGTCTCTACGGCGCGCGATCCCCGCGGCGCGCTTTTTGGAATTTTAAATTTTAAAATGGTTTGCGCTGGAATTTTAAAATTTCAAATCGGCTCGCTTGCCATTGCTACTCGCACTTTATCGCTTATGCGGATCGTGTGAGGTTGTGTGTCGATACATCTCGCGTCGCTTTTAAATTTAAAACGCTCATCGTATCGTAAGACAAGCGGTAAAATTTAACGGCGAGGCTACGCTGCGCACTGATTTAAAAGCGTGCGGGCAGGACGGGTAAATTGCAGTAAGTATTTTCTAAGCGCGATCGCGCAAATAAGGAGGCAAAATGCAAGGAAGTTTCAAAAGCTCCGGCGGCGGTTTAGGCGGTTCGGGCGGCATGGGCGGCGGCTTCGGCGGTATGCGAAACCCCTTCAATCGCGACAAGCTCGCAGACGCAAGGCGCTTCGGCATCATATCGGCGGCGCTTGTGCTGATTTCTGCGCTTACGGAGCACCTGCCTAACGGCGAGGGGCTTTTTAGCATCAGGGCGTGCCTGGGTCTGGGCTCGCTCATCCTTCTTTACCGCGCGGCGAAAGGCGTCTCCGAGCTTGCGGGCAGCGATACCGTCTCCAACGTCAAATTTATAATTATCACCGCGATTGCCTACGCGGTTGCTTCGATATTGCAAAACCGCGCCCTTACGATTATCGGTGCGCTGGCGGTTCTGTTTTTCATCGCTAGGCTCTATTACGGGCTGTATAAAGACACGCAAAACGCACTATTTCTGATCGCCGTGGGGGTTTCGTTCGCGGGCGGCATACTGTCCGTCATCTCGGGCGACGGCTCGCGCATATCTGTGCTGATGGACTTTGCGGCGCCTGCGGCATTTTTGTTCGCATGGCTTCGGACGGAAAAGATCGCCTAGCATTTTTGTGCCTGCCCGCTTAAGAAGCGAGCCAAATTCTATTTCGGCGGCGGATTTAAACACGGCGCGAAAGACGCAAAGACGGGCGCAGCGTCAAAATTTTAAAAGACGACGCGAAAATATGAGGCGGAAATAAAATGCAAAAAATGGCTTGGAAATTTGGCGAGCTTGAAAAGGTCGCGACGGACGAGGGCTTCATTTGGTACGCGGAACTGGCGTTAAAAAGCGAAAGTTTCGGCGAGGTACCGTTTTGCCTCGTGTCTGCAGATACGGCGGATGTGGACGATGAGGGGTCTTGCTCGCGCAGCGACGCCTGGGACATCGATCGGCACATAAAAGACGCTCTTGTCTTCCTGCGTGACGAGCTTAGACGCGAGTATTGTTTGGGCGAGGATGAGCTTAGGCTGCTTGACGTGCCCGTTTGCGATCTGCCGTTTGAGTTTCCGCAATGCACGTTTTACGCGCGCGATACGCAGTGGCTGATGGGGTCCGGCGCGCTTGATATTTGCGATCCTTTCGGCATCGGGGTGATTTTCGAGGGCGAAAGACCGCTGCGCGTGGAAAATTTAGAGCTTAGCAGAGAGTATTAACAGCTGTCTCTTATACACATCTCCGAGCCCACGAGACCGATCAGTAT